>JBMOMO010000336.1:0-39248 GCA_049324135.1 Chloroflexota bacterium | reverse complement strand
AAGACTTGCGCGAGCGCACTTCGCTCGCCCTGGAGGTGGAGCAATGAGCCAACTCCTTCCACTAACTCCCGAAGACAAGCGGCTTGCTTCCCTGCTGGAAGCAACAGCCCAGCCTATACAACCTTCCCCGGCATTTCAGTCTGCGCTGGAAAAGCGGCTAGAAGAGGCTTTCCATTCGCGTCCTCAGCCTACGCGATTTTGGAGAGAAGCCGGTTTGGCGTTGGGCGGCGCAGTGGCGCTGCTTGCGCTGGCGCTACTGCTGAATTGGATCATCCGCTCGTTCGTCCCCGTCCCCGAACCGGCAGCCGGGGGAACGCCCACGCCGGCCCTGCCCGGTGAGCCGACCCTTTCCACCGCCGTGATTTCTCCTCCCAGCGGCGAAATCTATGACTGGCGCGGCACACCGCTCACCCTGCAAACCAACCTGCCCAACGGCCCGGCGGAAGCCTTTGTCTTCGCCTATCAGCCCGAAACGCCCGCTACGCTCGAAAGCGCCCGCGCCCTGGCGGCGCAATTCGGCATGAACGGCACAGTTTACACAGCAGGCGGTCCTCCACAATCTCCCAGTTTCCTCATTGTGGAAGGCGACCAATGGCTCTACGTCCACTCAGACCAGCATTTTCAATACTATCCCGATTACCCACGCTTCACTGCGGCCATCAACGGCGGGACTCCGCCCGCAAACGCCGAGGCGCTCATCGGAGAGTTCATGGCATCGCACGGCTTCGATTTCGACTACCGACTCGCGCCGAGCGAAATGTATGGCGGCCTGCTGGCCGCGCCGCTCACGCCCGATGGGAATATCATCTGCTACGAATACTTCCAGTGCGCGGGCCTGCGCTTCACACTGGACGAAGAGGGCATTCTGAGCATGGACGGCATTCTGCCAACATACGCGCCGCTTGGCCAGTACGGAATCATCAGCGCGGAGGAGGCCTTCCAACAGATTCTGGAAGCGAACGGCGGAGCGGGCATGCTGGAAGGAATGACCTCCCCCTCCGGTCCCATCCAGACCTGGCTGCGGCCGCACCCGCTCGACGAGACCATCACCCTCTTCGGCTGGATGACTTCCATCCCGTCGGCAGAAGGCAGCGCGCCGCTCATCACGCTGGACGGCTATACCATGACGGGCAACACGGCCGGCATTCCAGCCGACTTTGGCAACGCCTTCGTCGAGGCAACAGGCCAATTCCACGAGACGGACGGCCTGCGGACGTTCGAACTCGAATCGTGGAAGGTTTACGATGGCTATGAAGACGGCCTGCTCGGCGCGATCAGCCTGCAAAACGGACAGGTCATCTTGAATACAGCGGACGAGGAAATCTTCGTCCTGCCCGACGCGTCCGATCTGCCGCTGCCGCTGGACAATGTCTTTGTGATAGGTGTACGCCAGGGTGACCTCTTCGAGTGGAAATCCGTTGACCTGCGCAACCTCATGGGTGGAGGCGGGGGCGGTGGAGGCGGCTCGGGCTTCTACCAACTCAATCTCACGGGTACGCCCGTCCCCTTCCCCACACCTGAAGCCAGGCCAGAGGGAAGCGGCGGGGGCGGCGCCGTGGAGGCCTACTTGGTACAGGCAGGCGACACCATCAACTCCATCGCGGCCGCCAACGGAATCACGCCCAAAGAGTTGATGCAACTCAACGAGATGACCGACCCGTCCAAACTGCAAATTGGGCAGACACTCGTCATCCGCAGCGAGGCGATGTCCCTACCGCAAACGGTCGAGGGCCTGCGCGGGTTGATGTCTATCACTATCTACATCCAGGCCGACGGCAGCCAACGCGTAGACTACGGCTTCATCAACGAGTCCGTTCCCTTCCCCTACCTGCTATTGGAAAGCGAAAACCTGGAAGGCTTGCAAGAGTACCAGAGCCGCCCGATAGACGTTTGGGGAACGATCGAGATGAAAGAGGGACAACCAGTCCTGAAAGTGGAACGCTACCAGATTCCCTTCCCCGACCTGGGATTCCAAATCTTGCGCGGAACGCAACAATCGGTCATGCTCGAAGGTCAGCCTACCACCCTGTTCACCACAGACGAGGGAACAACGTATGTCCAGTTTGCGCCCTACGGCGGTTTAGATGGATCGATGGTGGGCAAGGAAACTGACGAAATCCTGATCGAGGCGCTCATCATCCCCGGCGAGGCGCTCGGCGGCTATCCTGCCCTGCGAATCTTCAGCGCCAGTCCGGCCGTCAACACAAAGAACGGCAAGCCGCTGGAATTGTCGGTTACTGCCGACCAGGTTTACACCGTAGACCTTGCAGGCGAGGGAGAATGGACGCCCCCCACCGCCGCTATCGAGCGCGTTCAACTTGTGTACTACATGCCCGATCCGCGCTATAAAACCGGCGCACTCAACCCCGACGAGAAATATCTGCAACCCGCCTGGCTGTTCACAGGCCATTACAGCGACGGGACAGAATTCTTCATCCTCGTCCAGGCATTGAAGATGGATTTCCTCTTGCCAGAAACTGCGCCATTTACCGCCCCCGGGTAACACAAAGCGTCCCGAAGGTTCAGAGCCTTCGGGACGTTCTTTTGCAGGTTAGATGAAGACGATCTGCGCGCCTTCGGTCATATCCATGAAATCACTAGCGGTGACGACCTTTTCGATACAGGGCAGGAAATCTTCATCCTTGATGCCGAACATGTCCACAGTCATTTTGCAGCCATACATCTTGGCGCCAGCGTCTGAAAGCATTTCCAGGTATTCACGCACGGGCGGCACGCCCAGGGCTTTCATTTTCATTTTCATGAACCATGTGGCAAAAGCGGTCATGCCGGGGATAATGCCCATGATGTTGGGGATGCCGAGGTTGCCGGTGGGCAGCCCCATCATGCTCATCTTGAAACTGGTGTTTGCAACAGGGGCAATTTCCAGGTGATCCACGCGCTTCTTGGTGACCAGGTCGAGCCCCCAGAAGGTGAAAAAGATGGTCACATCTATGCCGTTGCCCAGCGCGGCCCAACCCATGATCAGGGCCGGGTAGGCCATATCCAGGTCGCCTTTCGAGCAGATGAACGCAATGTGGCGGTTCTTTTCGTCAGCCATGAGAATTCTCCTTTTATCGGTAGCAGGTTCGAGGTCCAGTTCGATGCGGGTTAGACGCAGCCTTCGGGCTTGCCCAGTCCGGCAATCCGCGCCACTTTCTTGGCCGGGCCTTTCGGGAACAGGGTGAACAGATCCTTGGTGGAGACGCCGGCCCCGGTGGTGATCTGGCGCAGGGTGGGCGCCTTGCCGGTCGTCTTGCCCTGTGCGCGGCAGAAGTCAATGATCTTCCAGTGGTCGCCGGTCAGCAGGTCGATCCCCTCCTGTTTTGCCAACACCTCGGCTATTTCTTTTGTCCATTCATCCGGGTTGGTCATAAAGCCTTCGGCGTCGAAGGCAAGGGTATCTAAAGCAGTAGCCATTCTCGTTTCTCCTTATAAATTTTGAAAGACGCTCAATCGCCAATTGCCTTGAGCAAATTCAGGGAACGGTACAATCCGCGCTGCACTTTTGGGTCGCCCAACGCGCGCAGCAAAGCCAGCAGTGAGACCTTTTCCGGCGGCGGCTCTTTGAGCGCCGCGATCATGCGGACGCCAGCCGACTCCACCTCCTCGGCGCGAAACTCGTTCACGGCGCGCCCGGCGACATTCCAGCCGGCGCGCGCAAATCCAAAGTAACCTTCCCGCTCCAGGCGGTCCAACTCGACCGTCGCTTGGTGGAAGATGCGCTTGCCCATCACCTGGCCTTCCTCGGCCAGTTCGGCCAACGACTCGACCTGATCGAGCAGGCCGACCAACAGGCGCGTATCGCGCAGCAGACGCTTGAGCAGGAACAAAAGGTCGCCCAGTTCGAAGTCGTTGCCGACCTCGGCCAGTTCGTCAATCGAGAGTTTGATCATGTGATTGACGACCGGGATGGCGTCGCGCATCAATTCGTCCATCCCCTCCTGCTGCTTGCGCTGCGCTTCCAATTGACCCAGCAGGTTGTCCAACTTCTCGTTGATGAGAGCAAGGTCTTTATCCATCGCGGCTCCTATTTCCATTTGCCGGCCATGGACATCTGCGACTCGAAAGGCATCTCACCGCCCTTGAGCAGCACGTTCCAATAGACCCACTTGAACATCATCTTGCCCCAATGGTTGGCGGCCGATTCTTTCAACAGCGAGAACGGGCCAAACCCCGGCAGCGGGAACATGCCGGGCAGCGGCTCCACCTCATAGTTGAAGTCGATCAGCACGCCCTTTTCGTTCCCCGACTCAATGAAGCAGTTGGCGTGACCGTCGAACTTGGGCAACGGCTCCAGGCCCTCCATGTGGCGCAACACGTTTTCGACCACCACATCCAACATAAAGTGCGCCACCGAACCAGCCTTGGAGGAAGGCGCGGTGCTGGCGTCGCCGATCAGCCAGACATTCGGCCATTTCTCGCTTTGTAGGGTGTGCTTGTCCACCGGGACGAAGTTGAGTTCGTCGCCCATGCCGGATGCGCCGATCACTTCCGCGCCCATGTTGGTTGGGATGGTCACTAACAAATCGTAGGGAATCTCGCGCTGGTCATAGGAACGGATCACCTGTTTGGCGTTGTCCACTTCCATGATGGCAAATTCCGGTTCCAGGTGGATGTCCCTGGCGTCCAGCATCCCGCCCAGGATGGACGAAGCGCGCGGTTTGGTAAATGCGCCCGGCAGCGGCGTCGCAAAGGTGATCTCTACCTTGTCGCGGATGCCGCGTTCCTGGAAGAACCAATCCGCCAGGAACAGGAATTCCAGCGGCGCCACCGGGCATTTGATGGGCATCTCGGTGACGTTCAACACCATCCGCCCGCCCTTCCAGAATTTCAAAAAGCGCACCATGGCCGCTGCGCCATCGGGAGTGTAAAAATCGAAGATGTTGTTGCGCCAACCGCCTCCATCCAACATTCCGGCCGTTTCTTCGGGATGAATATAACTGCCGGTCGCAATGACCAGGTAATCGTAACTGATATTCTTGCCGTTCAACTTGACGCGGTTCTTGTCCGGCTCGATCAACTCGATCTCGCCAAACACCACCTCCACCGCCGGGGGCAGGAAATTGCGCTTGGGCTTGACCACGTCCGCCGATGAATAGATCCCAAACGGAATGAAAAGGAACCCAGGCTGGTAATAGTGGTTCTGATCTTTATCCACGATCACGATACGCCACTCTTGCGGGTCGAGCGCCTCGGCCATCTTGTTTGCCATCATGGTACCGCCAGTGCCAGCGCCAAGGATAAGGAAAGTTTTCATACAGATTCTCCTGGAACAAAGTGATTTAGAGAGCGCCCACCAATTGCGCGCGCCGCGACAAATTGTCCCGCAACGCCGCTCTCAACAACTCCAACGCTTCGATCAACCGCCTGTCTGCCAGGCTATACTGGACGACCGTCCCCTGCCGTTCGGTCGTCACCATGCCGCGTTCACGCAACACCTTCAAATGCCGCGAAGTCAACGGCTGCGGCATGTTCAACCCCGTGCAGAGTTCGGTCACATTGCGCGGGCCGGACGAAAGTTCGTACAGAATCATGATGCGATTCGGGTCTGCCAGGCCAGCGCAGATTTCAGCGTGAAGTTGCAAGACCTCGGTTTCGAGCGCAGAATTCATTTCTTACTCCGTAACAATATACAAATATCCGCATATAATTGTGAAAATAATAACAAGATGGCCGATTTTCACATAGTACAAAAAATCATGTTTTATCGCGCCGAATGTAACACGACTTATCTTATCCAAATTACAGCAACAGCAGCGCAACGCGCAAGAGGCTGTATAATAGCGGCAGACACCCTCCAACACCCTGAAAGGGAAGAGACTATGATCAAAGACTATCACCGCCCAACAAACCTCGAAGAGGCCTTGACCTATCTGGAACGGCCCGCCACCTTGCCCCTTGGCGGAGGGACGCTTCTTTCCCAGCCGGGAACTGCCTCCGTTGAAGTGGTGGACTTGCAAGCCCTGGGCCTGGGCCGCATCCGCAAGCAGGGAGATGCGCTCGAAATCGGCGCGACCGTCACCTTGCAGGAACTACTCGAATCCCCGGATGCGCCCGAAGCGCTCAAGGCCGCGCTCAAACTGGAAGCCCCGCTCAACCTCCGCAACGCCGCCACCGTCGCCGGGACGTTAGTCGCAGCCGACGGACGCTCCACATTCGCCACTGTCCTACTGGCGCTGGACGCGAAAGTGACAGTAACCAGCGACCAGTTATCAGTGATCGATTTGGGGGATTTGCTCCCTCTGCGCAGCGACATCCTGCGCGGCAAGATCATCACACAGATCGAGATTCCGCTCAAAGTCAAACTGGCCTTCGAAACCGTTGCCCGCACCCCGGCGGACAAGCCCATCGTCTGCGCGGCGCTGGCAGCCTGGCCGTCTGGGCGGATGCGCCTGGCGCTGGGCGGATACGGCAAAGCCCCCCTGCTCGCAATGGATGGCGTCGAATCCGAGGGGCCTGGCCCAATACAAGCCGCCGCCCGCAACGCCTTCCACGAAGCGGCAGATGAATGGGCCAGCGCCGAATATCGCATGGACGTGGCTGCTTTGTTGGCAAAGAGGTGTATGGAAAGCGTTGAAACAAGACAATAATAAAATTTGTCTTTCAATGCTATAATATGCCTTGTAAATACCTTGCTCGTCTTGGAGGCATACCATGGAAACAATCGTATCCCGACGCGGGCAGACGGTGGTGCCCGCAGCCATCCGCCAACGCCATAACATCAAAGATGGCGATCAACTTGTTTGGATTGACGACGGAGAGATCATTCGTATCATCCCCGTTCCTGCCGATCCCATCAAAGCCTTACGTGGTTCGGGAAAGGGACAAAATCTGACCGCCAAGTTGCTCGAAGAACGCCATAGAGACCGCGAACACGAGAATCAACATGGCCGATAGTCGCTTTGTCCTTGACACCTCTGCAATTTTTACCTTGATCGAGGATGAGGATGGCTCAGATCGAGTTGAACAAGTCCTAAGAGAGAGTGAGGCCATTGTCTCATGGGTGGCGTTGATGGAGATGATGTATATCTCCCGACAGGAAAAAAGCGAAGAGACAGCCCTGAAACGCTATGCAACAATAAAACAAATGGGCATTACAATCCTTTGGGATGCAAACGAACCGCTTCTCTTGAAAGCCGCCCATTTGAAAGCCGATCATCGCATTTCGTTCGCAGACGCCATTGTAGCGGCAACAGCCATCCATCAAAAAGCCATCCTCTTGCACAAAGACCCGGAATACGAAGCGATTCGAAGTCAAGTGGAGATGGAAGCGCTGCCGTACAAATCAAGATGAGTCGGCGTCCAACGGCAGTTGAATGGGCCAGCGCCGAATACTGCATGGAGATTGCTGCTGTGCTGGCAAAGAGATGTTTCGAAATGCAAAACGATACAAGGAATAAAAAAGCATGAAAATAAACTTAACCATCAACGGCGTCACCCAGGAAACAACTGTATCGCCCAGCCAAACCTTACTGGCTACCCTGCGCGGACTGGGCTTGCACGGCGTCAAGTTCGGCGACGAGCAGGGACTCTCCGGCGCGGACACTGTGTTGCTGGACGGGGTTCCCGTCAACGCCGGTTCGATGCTGGCGGCGCAGGCCGAGGGCCACAAGATCGTCACCATCGAGGCCCTCACCCCCCGTCCCCCTCTCCCACTGGGAGAGGGGATAGGGGTGAGGGTAGACCTGCATCCGCTCCAGCAGGCATTCATCGAGACCGGCGCCATTCAATGTGGATATTGCACGCCGGGGCAAATCCTGGCAGCCAAAGCATTGCTGGAAAAGAACGCCAACCCCAGCGAGGCCGAAGTCCGCGAGGCGATTGCAGGCGTGCTATGCCGCTGTACGGGGTACGTCAAGCCGGTGCAGGCAATTTTGCGGGCGGCGGCAATGATGCGCGGGGAAACAGTTATCAGTGAACAGTTTCCAGTCATCAGTGACGAGCCGACGGAGTTTCCACCAGCGGATTCGGGCAACGGCGAGACGATGACGCAGACGCGAACAATGCCGAAGATAGTCGTCGCGCCTGAGGCGAAGACCTGGCAAACGGTCGGCAAGCCGGAGAAAAAACTGGACGCGGTCAAACTGGCGCAAGGTAAACCCGCTTTTGCCGCGGACATCGAGAAGCGCGGCATGTTGGTCGCCAAAGTACTGCACAGTCCACACGCCCACGCGCGCATCAAGCGCATCGACGCCAGGGCGGCCAGGGCCATCCCCGGCGTGGCGGCGGTGTTGACCTGGCAGGACATCCCGCGCGTGGTCTATTCGACCGCCGGGCAGTCCGACCCGATCCCCGGGCCGCTGGACACGTTCTCGCTCGACAACAAGGTGCGCTTTGTAGGCGACCGCGTAGCCTTCGTAGCCGCCGAAACGGCGGAAATCGCCGAGGAAGCGCTGCGCAGGATCGAGGTCGAGTATGAAGCGTTGGACGCGATCCTCGACCTGGAGGAGGCGATGAAGCCGGGCGCGGTCCAAATCCACGATGAGCCTGAGTTCGTCCCCTTTGCCGTTTGCGATCCGAAGAAAAACCTGGCAGCCGAAATCCGCATCGACATCGGCGACGTGGAAAAGGGCTTTGCCGAGGCGGACCGGGTCTTCGAGGCGGTCTACACGGTGCCGAAGGTGCAGCAGGCGCACATCGAGCCGCACGTGTGCGTGACGTATTGGGACGAGGACGACCGGCTGGTGATCCGCACGTCCACGCAGGTGCCGTTCCACGTGCGGCGCATGTTGGCCCCGGTGCTGGGACTGCCCGTCAAGCGCATCCGCGTCATCAAGCCGCGCATCGGCGGCGGTTTCGGCGGCAAACAGGAAGTGTTGATGGAAGACGTGGCCGCGCACCTGACCATCGCCACCGGGCGGCCGGTGATCTACGAGTACACGCGCGAGGAAGAGTTCATCGCGGCGCGCTCGCGCCACCCAATGAAGATCCGCATGAAGACCGGCGTAAAGCGGGACGGGACGATCACGGCCAACGAAATGATTGCGCTTTCGGACACCGGCGCGTACGGCTGCCATGCCCTGACCGTAACCGGCAACACCGGTCACAAGTCGATGGCGTTGTACGTGGGCGACGGCGAATACCGCAAGTCACCCAACATCCGCTTCTACGCGGACATCGTGTACACCAACACGCCGCCTTCGGGCGCGTATCGCGGCTACGGCGTACCGCAGGGCTACTGGCCGCTCGACCGTCACATGGAGAAGATCGCGCGGGCGATGGGCTTCGACCCCATCGAGTTCCGCTTGAAGAACGCCCTGCGAGCGGGCGAATATCATCCCTTCAGCACCGCCTGGAACGAGGGCCGCGAGCCGCGCCCGGAGATCATCCACACGGTTGGGTTGGAACAGTGCGTGCAACAGGGCAAGGCGGCGATTGGCTGGGACCAGAAATTCAACAACAAAGAGTGGCGCGTAGGACAATTTGGCAAATCGTCCCACAAGCGCAAGGGCATTGGCGTGGCGCTGGTCATGCAAGGCACGGCTATCCCTTACCTGGACATGGGCGGCGCGTCCATTAAGATGAACGACGACGCTTCGTTCAACCTGCTGGTCGGCGCCACCGACCTGGGCACCGGCTCGGACACCGTGCTGGCGCAGATGGCCGCCGAGATCCTGGGCGTGCCGCTGGACGACATCATCTGCTACTCGTCGGATACCGATTTCACGCCCTTCGACAAGGGCGCGTATGCGTCTTCGACGACCTACATTTCAGGCGCGGCGGTGGTCAAAGCGGCAGAACAGGCCGCAGAGCGGATCAAGGTGCGCGCGGCCAAATTGTTAAGTAAACAGGTAGACACGGGAACAGGTAAACAAAGCGCGAGTGTACCTGTGTACCTGTCTACGGATATACGGCTCGTTAATCGAATGGCAGTTGCGCCGGATGGCAAAAGCGTTCCCCTGACCGAAATCGCCCTGGATACCCTGCACCGGGACGAGCAGGAGCAGATCATGGGGATCGGCTCGTATGTCTCGCCGTCGTCGCCGCCGCCATTCGCGGCCCAATTTGCCGAAGTGACCGTGGACACGGAAACCGGCCAGGTAACGGTGGACAAGTTGGTGATGGCGGTTGATTCGGGCGTCATCGTCAATCCGCTCACGGCTGGCGGACAGATCGAGGGCGGCATGACGCAGGCGCTAGGGTACGCCGTGTGCGAGGAGATGCGCTACGACGAAAAGGGGGCCGCTATCGAGCGCGATTTCGACCGCTATCACATCTTCCGCGCGGACGAAATGCCCGAGTTGGAAACCATCTTCGTGGAAACCTTCGAGCCAACGCACCCCTTCGGGGTCAAGGCGGTGGCTGAAATTCCGATGGACGGCGTCGCGCCGGCGGTCGGCAACGCCGTGCTGGACGCGGCGGGCGTTAACGTTGACGACAACCCGATCACACCCGAAAAGGTGTGGCGGGCGATAAAAACCAGATAAAAGAAAAGGCCAGACATCCACAATGCTGGGACTTTGATAAACAGGTAAAATAGGGACACTCTCGTTTGGAGGCTTATATGGTTACCATCGCTCCCGAAAACATCAGGATCATTCCCAACGCCAAAGGCAAACCCGCTGGCGTGCTGATTGACATGCAAACCTGGGAGTCCATCCTTGAAGCGCTCGAATTGGCTGATGATCTTCCAATCATTAAGCAGGCCCTGGCGGACCTCAAGTCAGCTGGGGGCGATCCAATCAAGGCTGGTTTCATTCCCTGGTCTGAAGCGCGCGCCAAGTTGGAGAAAATGGATGCCAAAAAGTAAGCCCCATGCGTTCCTGTATCCCTACGCATGGGATGACTTCAACCGATTACCTGGTAATGTACGCCACCAAATTACCATAGCGATCAATGCACTTGCAAAAAATCCGCGTCCATCAGCCAGCAAACAGTTGGATATACCAGGCGAAACAATGGAGGTCAGGCGATTCAGCATGGGTCATTGGCGTATTATCTACACAGTTGAGAACGAGCAAGCAATGATTATTACAATTCGCCGCAGGCCGCCTTATGATTATGAAGATCTGAAAAATTTGCTCAAGGGGCTATAAATCATGTCTGAACAAATCTTTGTCATCGGCCACGTCAACCCCGACACTGACTCGATTGCCGCCGCGCTGGGCTACGCCTGGTGCCTGCGAGAACGCGAAGGATTGGACGCCATCGCTGCCCGCGCCGGGGCGGTCAACCCACAGACGGCCTGGGCGCTCAAAAAATTGGATTTAGAGCCGCCCGTCCTGCTGAACGACGCTTCGCCGCGCTTCGAAGCCGTGACAAGGAGACTGGACACCGCCCATCCAGACGATCCCCTGCGTGACGCCTGGGCCATCGCCTCGCGCACCTGGGGAGTTGCTCCCGTTATCAACGAAGACGGCGCCCCTTTTGGCCTGGTGACCGGCGCCAGTTTGTTCGCATACCTGGCGCAGGTGGTCGGCCCGCACCCGCGCCGCCAGGAAACGCCCATCTCCGAAATCCTGGAACTGCCCTGCAGGGACGTGTGCAATACCGCTGTGCCGAAATTCCCCCTGCATGGCCGCATCCGCGACTCGCTCAACCGCATCCTGCGCGAAGAAGGCGACGACTTCTGGGTGGTGGACGACGAAGGGCAATACGTAGGCGTGTGCCGCCAGCGCGACGCGCTCAACCCGCCGCGCCTGAAAGTGGTGCTGGTAGACCACAACGAGCCGCGCCAGGCGCTCGCCAACCTGGATGACGCCGACCTGCTCGAAATCCTCGACCACCACCGCCTGGGAAACCCATCCACACACACCCCTATCCGCTTTACCGTGGACATCGTCGGCAGCACCAGTACGCTGGTCTCCGAACAGATCGAGGAGGCCGGGCTGTCTGCGCCGCCGCAGGTGGCGGGCATGTTGCTCTCCGGCTTACTGTCCGACACGCTCATCCTGACCTCACCGACCACCACCGAACGCGATAAGAAGGCCGCCGAACGGCTGGGACGCTGGGCCTTCGTCAAGAACAGCCCACTGGCGGGCGAGACGGTCCAATCGTATGGACAGCAGGTTTTGAGCGCGGGCGCGGGGCTATCCTCGCGCGCCCCGGACGAAGTGGTCAGCACCGACTTGAAGGCCTACGAGGCCGGGAATTACCGCTTTGCCATCGCCCAGGCCGAAGTGACCGACCTGTTGCAACTGACCGAACATCTGGCGGCGCTCGACGCCTCCCTGAAAACCCTGCGCGACAAACGCGCCCTGGACTTTGCCATGCTGATGGTCACGGACGTGGTGCGCGGCTCCAGCCGCCTGCTGCTAACGGACGAACCGCCCGAACTGGGCGACCTGCCCTACCCCAAACAACCCGACGGAACGCGCCTGGCGGAGGGCGTGGTTTCGAGGAAGAAGCAGTTGCTGCCGGTGGTGTTGGGATTATTGGAAAGATGATGAGATAAAAATGGGTATGGAGAGATGTCATGTATAAAGTTAAAACCAAGATGCGGCCAACCGGTTTTCCACCAGTGGCAGAAACGCTTCCGCAGGCAGTAAAGAAAATCGCCCATGGACTTGATCCTGAGAAAATCATCCTGTTTGGCTCATATGCGTATGGAGACCCTACCCCAGATAGCGACGTAGATTTATTGGTGGTCTTGGACACTGAACAACCCAGAAAAGAACGGGTGGTTGCCGTTTCTCTCCTACTATATCCCCGCCCTTTTCCTGTGGATATATTGGTAAAAACTCCTAAAGAAGTTCGAGAAGAACTGAACAAAGGCAATTTTTTCACCCGCGAAATTATGGAAAAAGGAAAAGTTCTCTATGAGCGATCCAAGTAACCCGCTAGATTGGGCAAATTACGCTGAACAAGATTGGGAAACTGCCAAATTGCTCCTAAAGCGCGCTAAACCACTGACAATTTCTGTCTGCTTTCATGCCCAACAATCTGCTGAAAAATATCTCAAGGCGTTATTGGTTGCCAAAGAAGTAGATTTTCCAAAAACGCACGATCTGTCTTCCTTGAATGTGCTTTGCGATCAGGCAGGTATCCTGACCGGATTTTCGCCTGCCAGACTGACGATCTTGACCGACCATGCTGTGGCATCGCGCTATCCGGGTAATGAACCCACCATCGAAGATGCAAAAGAATCCATTGAAATTGCCAATTCCATTCGCAAGTTTGCGCGTTCATTTTTGGGATTGAAAAAGTGAAATCTATCTACCAATCTCTCGCTGAACTCGAAGCAAAAAATGAACCCGCCGCGTTGTGTACGGTAGTGCGCGCCAGCGGCTCCACGCCGCGCCACAGCGCCAGCAAGATGCTAGTCTACGAAGACGGCAGTTTCACCGGCACGGTCGGCGGCGGGGAACTGGAGAACCGCGTCTATGCCGAGGCGATGGAGGCCATGATTGACGGCAAGCCGCGCCTGCTGGAATACAATATGGCCGACCCGGCGCGCGGCGACGTGGGCGTGTGCGGCGGTAGCGTGGAGGTGTTCGTGGAACCCATCCTTCCTGCTCCCACACTGGTGGTGGTTGGCGGCGGGCACGTCGGCAAGGCGGTGGCGCATCTCGCCAAGTGGCTCGGCTTCCGTATCGTTGTCTCGGATGACCGCGCGGAATTCTGCACGCCGGAAGAAAACCCGGACGCGGAGGCCTTCTACCCCGTCCCGCTGGAAAAGTTAACGGAACAGTTCAAGGTCACGAACCAGACTTGGTTCGTGCTGGCAACCCGGGGCGTCGTCGTCGATGCGCCGGGGTTGCCCAGTCTGCTCGATTCCCCGGCGGCTTACATCGGCGTGATCGGATCCAAACGACGTTGGAAAATGACGGTGGACAAATTGAAGGAAATGGGCGTCCCCGAAGAGAAGATCGCCCGCGTCCACTCGCCCATCGGGCTGGAGTTGCAGGCCGAGACGCCGGAGGAGATCGCGGTCAGCATCATGGCTGAGATCCTGATGCTGCGCGGCGGCGGGAGCGGGAAAGCAATGAAATACGACCCCAAGGCAAGTTGACGCGACCTTTGGGCTATCGATTCGTATACCCTAAGCGAAATACCATCTTGAAGCGTAATTGTGCATAGGCTATAATCAAGGTGTTCCAGCAAAGAAAAAAAGGAGAGAGTGATGGCCAGAATTTTTGACATTATCGAATACCCCAATGAGATGGAAAACGAGATCGTGCATCGTTTCCCGGATGAAAGCAGCGCAGCCGATTACCGCCTGGGTTCCAACGTCATCGTGCGCGAGGGGCAGGCGGCGGTGTTCTTCCGCGACGGCCTGGCGCTGGATATGTTCGGCCCCGGCCGGCACGTGATCGCTACGGCCAACGTCCCATTGTTGACCCAAAAGATCCAAGACCTGCTGACCAGCGGCAAGACCGTCTTCCCGGCGGAAATTTACTTCGTGTCTATGAAGGAATTCCCGCAGCGCAAGTGGGGCACGCCGCAGCCGATCCTGGTCAGCAACCCCGGCATGGGGCTGGGCGTGGCCCTGTTGCAGGGCTTCGGCACATATTCGTTCCAGGTGAAGGACCCGCAGCAACTGGTGACCCAGATCGTCGGGAAGAAGGCCTCCTTCGGCATCGGCGACATCGAAGAGCGCCTGCGGGCTGTCATCCTGTCGCAGGTGCAGGATACGTTGAACGAATGGGGCGCCAAGTTCAACCTGCCGCAGTTGCTGGCCAAGACCCAGGAAATGTCCGCCTTCATCCGCTCGGAGATGGAGGACGACTTCAACGCCATCGGCCTGACGCTCAAGACCTTCTACGTCAGCAACCTCAAGCCGTCTGACAAGTCGGCCCAGGAACTGCGCGACATGGGTATGCTCGACATGGCGACCTACACCCAATTGCAGGCCGCGGACGCCATGCGCGATGCGGCCGCCAACCCCAGCGGCGGCGCAGGCCTGACGGCCGGCATCGGCGCGGGCATGGGCATCGGCAACCTGATGCAGCAGGCTACCGCTGGCGCGGTCACATCCCAGGGGCAACCCGCAGGCGGCGCAAAACCGGCCGGGATGCCGGATGTGATGACGCCCTCTGAAGCGGCCGCCATCCTGAAAGTGTCCGAGGAAGACGTGGTGGCCGCCATCACGGACGGTTCCCTGAAGGCCAAGAAACTCGGCAACGCCTACCGCATCAGCAAGGCGTCGCTGGAGGAGTTTTTGAAGGGATAAAAGCGGCAAGTTGTAAGTTGAAGATAGAAAAGACGCTCTCCGCGAGGGAGGGCGTCTTTTTCGATACACGGCATTTACCCGCCTGGCTCTGAGCTGCTCACTCCAGCAACGCCATCACGTCTGTAACCGCCTCCAGGATGTCGCCCGCCAGCACAGAAGCATTGGAGCCCAGGTCTTCGGCCGCCAGCAGCCCGGCCTGGGCGTGGATCCACGCGCCGGCCACGGCGGCGTCGTAAGCCTCCAGTCCCTGCGCGCGCAGGCCGACGATCAGCCCGGCCAATACGTCGCCGCTGCCCGCGCGCGCCAGCGCAGGCGAGGCCACCGGGATGACGGTCGCCTCGCCGTGGGGCGAAGCCACAACCGTAAACGCGCCCTTCAACACCACCACATGCCCCCATTCCGCCGCAAAGCGCGCGGCGATTGCCAGCCGGTCGGCCTGGACCGCCTCGGTAGACAGGCCGGTCAGGGCAGCCATCTCGCCGGGGTGAGGCGTCAACACCGCCGGCGCGGGCAACAACTTATGCCAGTCATCCAATTTTGCCAGCAGGCGCAATCCGTCGGCGTCCACCACCAGCGGCGGCAGTTCGCCGGGCGCGGACTGGCCGGCCCCCGCGCCATCCGACGGCAGGAAGCCGATGCGCGCGGCGTTCTTCTTGGGCGCGGACTTGCCGGTCAACAGGTCGTGCAGGAAATCGCGCGTGGTATCTTCCGTCCCAAAGCCGGGCCCCAGCAACATGGCGGTAGCGCGCCCGAACTGCCTGGACAGGGCTTCGACCGCCTCGCGCGCGATGCCGCCGCGCTCGTGCGGCAGAAGCGCCCAGGTCGCTTCGGGGAATTGACCGGCCAGCGCGCCGTGCAGCATGGCGGGGACGGCCAGCGTCACCAACCCCGCGCCCGCGCGGTACGCGGCTCTCCCGGACAAGAGGGCTGCTCCCGTATAACTGGCCGACCCGGCGACGACCAGCGCCGTCCCGAACGTGCCCTTGTGCGCGTCCAGCGGCCTGGAGGGCAGCAGCCCGGCCACCAGGTCCCGCTCGGCCGCTTCCGCCTTGACCGCCTCCAGCGTGGGCAGTTCGTCCGGCAGGCCGATGTCCACTGCTTGCAGGTCGCCGACCAGTTCGAAAGCCGGCAATTGCAACAATCCCTGCTTGACCGCCGCCATCGTGACCGTCAGGTCGGCCAGGATACACTCGTCCGCCGCCTGGCCGGTATCGCAGTCCACGCCCGAGGGGCAGTCCACTGCCACCACAAAAGGCGGCTCATCCAACACATCCAGCACCTGGTTGGCAGCCTTCATCACATGCGCCATCTCGGGCTTGAGCGGCAATTTGACGCCCGTACCGAGCAGGCCATCCAGCAGCAGGTCGGAGGTTTCGATGAAGGTCGCCAGGGCGTCGAACTTCTCGTCCTGCTCGGCATGGATGATCTCACCGCCGGCCGCTTCCAGGCGTTTCACCAGGTCATCGGGCTTGCGCTTGACCAGGTAGGCGCGCGCGCGCCAGCCTTCGAAGGCCAGTTGCTCCAGCGCCACCAGCGTATCGCCGCCGTTGTTGCCGGGCCCGACCAGCCCGAAGGCTTCCCATTCCTCATCGCTTTCCCCGAACAAGTCCAAAACGACCTCCGCCAGGCCGCCGCCCGCATTCTCCATCATTGCAGCATAGGACAAACCATTGGCGTCGGCTTCTTTTTCGATAGCGATCATTTGAGCGACAGTTACAAGTTTCATGGGTAAATTCCTTTTCCTCTCAGCCGGATGGGCATCCGTTCCATACAAGTCAACGCTCCAGATTGTAACAAGGTTCTATAAGAGGAAGGTATGAAAATCGGCTGCATAACGGGTCAGAGAATTTCCGAAGTCGCTTCGCGCGCGCAGCGCACAAAATCGAGCACGGTAGGCGCGTGGCGCATCATGTAAGCCAGGCTTCCCTGCACCTTGAGTTTGCTGGTCATCATGGCGGTCATCGGGTCGAGTTTGCCGGTCAGGACAGCGGTAATATTGGTATAACTGGCGCGCAGCGTAAAAGCGGGCTTTTGGTATTTATCCGCTGGGGGATTGTATTCCACACTGCGGCAGGCCCCATGCCAGAGATCGAGGTAAAAGGTCAGTTCCTGCAATAAGTTCCCCTCCGGTTCGATGATGAAGAACAGGTCTCCCTCCCAATTCTTTGCGATCCGGGCATACTTTTCGTCTGAATTCAATTTTGCTTCCAGGGACTGAAGCCATTCCGATGATGGAAATTTTGCGCTCACTTCCGCCTCCTATTTGTGAAATCCTGGCAAACGCCGGGACTTACCTGACCAATTTTACCACTGGCAGGAATGTAAAAAATGCGCAAAATACCACCAAAAGACTTGCCAGAAACGGCAAAATCGTCTATTCTTATCCTGTTGCGTCCCATATCGAGATTCCAGAAAGGAGGCGCCCCTATCCCAAACCACGTCTTTTAGCGTCTTGTTCCATTTCAAACCGATATTCCTTGGAGGAGAAAATGAAAAAACTGATCACCGCCTTAAGCCTGCTGGCTGTCATTGCCCTGGCGCTTACTGCCTGCGGCGGACAGCCGGAGGCTCCGGCCGTAACGGAAGCGCCGGCCCCTGCTGAGACGGAAGCCCCTGCCGAGGCTCCCGCCGCCACCGAGGCGCCCGCCTCTGGCCTGCCCGATCTGGGAGGCAAAACGGTTGTAGTGGCCGTGGAGAACGCCTACCCGCCCTTCAATATGATCGATGAAGCCACCGGCGAGCCAGTCGGGTGGGACTACGACACCGTGGCCGAAATCTGCAAGCGCCTCAACTGCGTCCCCGAGTTCAAGGAAGCCGCCTGGGATGGCATCTTCCCCGCCATGCAGGCCGGCGAATACGATTGGCTGGCGGACGGCGTTACCTATACCGCTGAACGCGATGAAATCGTAGACTACTCGATGCCCTATGTGACCGTGAGCCAGGTTCTGCTTGTCCGCGCCGACGAGACGGCCACCCTGGAAGACTTCAAGACCAACCCCGACCTGTTGGTCGGCACGCAGATCGGCACCACCAACGAGATCGTCGCCAAAGAAACCTTCCCCGACAAAGAAATCCAGTCCTTCGAAGATTTCCCGGCTGCCGTTCTGGCGGTCCTTTCCAATGACACAGATTGCGTCGTGATCGACATCATCTCTGCCTCTGGCTTCATGAAAGAGAATGAAGGCAAACTGAAGATCGGCGGTCAGATCATGTCTGATGAGCAACTGGCCTTCGTCTTCCCGCCAGGCAGCGAACTGGTTGCTGCTGTGGACGCCGCCATGCAATCCATGATCGATGATGGCACGCTGGAGGCGCTGAATGTCAAGTGGGGGTTGAGCAGCGGCGAAGAGGCGGAAGCGCCTGCCGCCACATTGCCTGACCTGGGAGGCAAAACGGTTGTAGTGGCCGTGGAGAACGCCTACCCGCCCTTCAATATGATCGATGAAGCCACCGGCGAGCCAGTCGGGTGGGACTACGACACCGTGGCCGAAATCTGCAAGCGCCTCAACTGCGTCCCCGAGTTCAAGGAAGCCGCCTGGGATGGCATCTTCCCCGCCATGCAGGCCGGCGAATACGATTGGC
Organism: Chloroflexota bacterium; assembly: GCA_049324135.1. Taxonomy (GTDB): domain Bacteria; phylum Chloroflexota; class Anaerolineae; order Anaerolineales; family Villigracilaceae; genus JAABUE01. The sequence continues at coordinate 20,554 of JBMOMO010000336.1, read as the reverse complement.
TGGCGGACGGCGTTACCTATACCGCTGAACGCGATGAAATCGTAGACTACTCGATGCCCTATGTGACCGTGAGCCAGGTTCTGCTTGTCCGCGCCGACGAGACGGCCACCCTGGAAGACTTCAAGACCAACCCCGACCTGTTGGTCGGCACGCAGATCGGCACCACCAACGAGATCGTCGCCAAAGAAACCTTCCCCGACAAAGAAATCCAGTCCTTCGAAGATTTCCCGGCTGCCGTTCTGGCGGTCCTTTCCAATGACACAGATTGCGTCGTGATCGACATCATCTCCGCCGTTGGCTTCATGAAAGAGAATGAAGGCAAACTGAAGGTTGGCGGTCAGATCATGTCTGACGAGCAACTGGCCTTCGTCTTCCCGCCAGGCAGCGAACTGGTTGCTGCTGTGAACGCCGCCATGCAATCCATGATCGATGATGGCACGCTGGAAACCCTGAACAAGAAGTGGGGCTTAGTCCAATAACACCTACGATGGGTTGTTTACAGTGCGGGATGGGGGGCTCCCCCATCCCGCTAATTCCTGACTGGAGGCCGCTGTCAATGAAACCTTCATTTGAATCGAAAAGGCCGGGAGTGTTGCCACAACAGTGGGACATCTCAAAATGGCCCTGGTGGGTGATTGTGCTTACACTTGGAGGATTGGGGATCACCTCGCTCATTTTCACATCGCAGGACTACAACGAAACCTTCCTGTATCTCACAACCGGCATCTACACAACACTAAGAATTACACTCTTTTCATTCGTCATTGCGACGATCCTCGGCTTGCTCGCCGGCCTGGCGCGAGTTTCGAAGAATGTTTTCATCTACAACATTGCGACGCTCTATGTCGAGGTCGTGCGCGGTGTACCGTTAGTCGTCTTGCTTTTATACATTGCTTTTGCCCTTTTCCCCGTTCTTGTGGAGGTAATTACCGGAATCGGAAAGTGGGGATTATCGTTGACGCCTGCAAGCAACTTTTTTCAAGGAATGGCAGATTTCACAATCCGCGTCATCCCAATGGAAGGTCGCGCCATCATTGCGCTGGCCTTCGGCTACGGCGCATACGAGGCAGAGGTTTTCCGGGCCGGCATCCAGTCCATCGGGAAAGGGCAAATGGAAGCAGCCAAGTCGCTGGGCATGACGTACTTCCAGGCGATGCGCTTCATCATCCTGCCACAAGCCATCCGCCGCGTACTGCCGCCGCTTGGCAATGACTTCATCGCCTGCTTGAAAGATTCGTCCCTTGCTACTGTGTTGGCGGTCCCCGAACTGACACAGTTGGGACGCCTGCGCCGCGCCAGTACGTTCCGCGTGTTGGAAGTGTTCAACATGGTCGCTTTCTTGTATCTTTCCATGACATTACTCCTTTCCGCTGTTGTTCGCTGGCTCGAACAAAGGATGAAAATTTTGGAATAAGAAAGAAACCCGGTAAAGTATTACCCTGAAATCTACGCCAACCGCAAAGATCCTATAGGGCAATATATCGGCCCCGTAGGGGATATATATTGCCTTTGGTTGCGGAATAAATTCCGCGTTACGGAGAACACATGGCAAGCGAACATTCAGCCAAACCGATCATCATTGCCCGAAATGTGCACAAATGGTACGGACACTTCCACGCCTTGAAGGGGATTGACATGGACGTAAAAAAAGGGGAGGTCATCGTCATCTTTGGTCCTTCCGGATCCGGGAAATCCACCTTCATCCGTACGATAAACCGCCTGGAGGAGCACCAAGAAGGCCAGATCATCGTGGACGACATCGAGTTGACCCACGATTTGCGCAACATCGAAGCAGTGCGCATGGAAACCGGGATGGTCTTCCAACAATTCAACCTCTTCCCACACTTGACGGTCCTGCAAAACATCACTATCGCCCCCATCCAGGTACGCAAATGGGACAGAGAAAAAGCCGCGAACATCGCCCGGCAATTGCTGGAGCGCGTCGGCATCCCTGAGCAGGCCGATAAATTCCCCGGTCAACTCTCTGGCGGGCAACAACAGCGGGTTGCCATTGCGCGCGCCCTGGCCATGCAGCCCAAGATCATGCTCTTCGATGAGCCCACGTCCGCACTTGACCCGGAAATGATCAAAGAAGTGCTGGACGTGATGATCGAACTGGCAAAGTCTGGGATGACCATGCTCGTGGTTACGCATGAAATGGGCTTCGCCAAGGCGGTTGCCGACCGCATGTACTTTTTTGATGACGGGCAAATTGTCGAGAGCGGCACACCGACCGAGATATTCAGCGACCCAAAAGAGGACCGCACCAAATTATTCCTTTCCCAGATTCTGTCTCATTAGGTAGAATGCTGCTAGCCTTGAATGCAAATCCTCACCTAAAAAGTGAGTACCAGATTACAGCAAAAAAACTTGCCAGAATTGGAAAAATGGTCTATTCTTAGTATGGCGTTTTCTCTAACGGTTCTGAAAGGAGGCTGCCGCATTCAAACCCATATCCTTTAGAATCCTACTTCGTTCCCAAAACCACAATTCTCTGGAGGAGAAAATGAAAAAACTCGTTACCCTGGCCAGCCTGGTGGCCGTCGTTGCGCTCGCGCTGACCGCTTGCGGCGGGGGAGGCGCGCAAGCCGATAACCTGCTGGATGACATCAAAGCGCGCGGCTATATCATGGTCTCGACTGACCCGAACTATGAGCCGCAGTCGTTCCTGAACACAGACGGCAAGCGCCCGTCCGACACCAAATGCCCATCCGATGCGCTGACCACAGCCGAGATGCAAGGCTTTGATGTGGATGTCGCCAAGGCAATCGGCGCCGCCCTGGGCGTAGAAACCTGCTTTGCCACCCCGAACTGGGATGTCATCACCGCCGGGAACTGGTCCAACAAATGGGACATCAGCGTCGGCTCGATGACCATCACCACAGAACGCCAGAAGATCCTCGACTTCAGCGTACCGTACTATTACACCCCCGCTGTCATTGCGGTAGGCGCAGATGCAGCCTTTACCTCCCTGGATGAACTGGCTGGACAGGCCTTGTGCGCGGGCGTTTCCACCACCTACGACACCTGGCTCAACAAAGGCGATCTTGGCCTGCCCGAAACCTCCATCTACGCCCAGCCGCCAGAAGGCGTCGTCCCGGTCCTGCTGGACACCGACCAGGAATGCGCCCAGGCGCTGGCCGCCGGCCGCGAAGATTTCGTTGGCTATGTGACCTCGCAAACCGTTGTGAACGCCAACATTGCCGCCGGCCTGCCCGTCAAACAACTCGGTTCTGCGGTCTACTCCGAAGACCTGGCGCCAGCCTACGATAAGGCTTCTACCCTCAGCAGCGAATCCCTGCGCGCCGAAGTGGATAAGATCATCACCGCCATGCACGAGGACGGCACCTTGAGCGCCCTCTCCATGCAATGGTTTGGCGAAGACCTGACCCAGGCTCCCAAATAGTACGTTTTCCACGCGCATTCTGGAAGCGGCAAGCCTGCCGCTTCCAGAACGATCTTTCCAACCCGCCAAGGAGGCAGCGATGGAACAAACAGAAAATAGCAAAGGGAAGAACAAAAGCCTTGCTGATCAGATCTATGAAGCGCAAGTGCGGCGGAAACAAATTTTCACAGCCAACGTCAGCATTTCATGGATCGTCCTGCTCTTATTTTTGCTATATCTGTTCAGCGGTACATCCCTCTCCCTTGGGGGCATCCAACTAAAAACCATCCAACTCGACGGAGAGTTCATCAAGGAAAACCTGGCGTTCGTCGCCAGCGGCGCAGGCGTTACCATTTTCATCTCCGCGCTCTCCATTATGCTTGCCACAAGCCTGGCGCTCCTGGCCGCCCTGGGGCGGCTCTCGACGTTCCCCCCGATCTATGCGTTGAGCACCTTCTATGTTTCGCTTATCCGCGGCACGCCGCTTTATTTGCAGATTTTTTTCTTTTTCCTAGCCCTGCCGCAATTGGGCATCATCCTGCCCGGCCTGTGGGCCGGTGTGTTGGCGCTCGGCCTGAACTACGGCGCCTATGAGAGCGAGGTTTTCCGCGCCGCCCTGAGTTCTGTCGGCAAAGGCCAACGCGAGGCGGCCTTTGCCATCGGCATGACGCAGGGACAGATGATGCGGCGCATCGTCCTGCCCCAGGCGCTGCGCTTCGCCATCCCGCCGCTGGGCAATGACTTCATCTCCATGCTCAAAGACTCGGCGCTGGTGGCAGCCACAGGCTTTGTCCATGAACTGATGTGGCGCGCAACCAAAGTCGGCCGGGCCACCTTCCACAACCTGGAAGCGCTCATCATGGCCGCCATCTTCTATTGGTTCATGACCCTGATATTCAGTTACTTCCAAAACCGAATCGAAACCAACCTGGCCAAGGGAGACCGCTAACATGTCTGCCATTGTCAAAATCTCCAACCTCAACAAATACTTTGGCCGCCTGCACGTCCTGCGGAACATCAACCTGGAAATCACCCGCAGCGAAGTGATTTGCATCATCGGGCGCAGCGGTTCGGGAAAAAGCACACTCCTGCGCTGCATCAACTTCCTCGAAGAACCTTCTACCGGCGAAATCGAAGTGGAGGGATTGGTGGTCAAGGCCGGGGGAAGGAACAAAGAACATCGCCGCCTGGTACATGGCATCCGCCTTAAAACCGGCATGGTATTCCAGGAATTCAACCTCTTCCCCCACATGAGCGTCCTGGAAAACGTCATCGAGGGACCGGTTACGGTCAAGAACATGGACAAAGCCAAAGCCATCCAAATTGCGGAAATGAATCTCGAACGGGTCGGCCTGCTCGAAAAGAAGGACGAATATCCCAACCGGCTCTCGGGCGGCCAGAAACAACGCGTCGCCATCGCGCGCGCGCTGGCCATGGAACCGCGCGTCATGCTCTTCGACGAACCTACCTCCGCGCTCGACCCCGAACTGATCGGCGAGGTGCTGAACGTCATGAAAAAAGTTGCCACCGAGGGCATGACCATGCTGGTGGTCACACACGAAATGGGTTTCGCCAAGGATGTAGCCGACCGGGTGATTGTGTTGGGCGAAGGCACCATCATTGAAGAAGGTCCGCCTGATGAAATTTTCGCCAATCCCAAACATAACCAGACCAAAGCATTGATCGACCGCTACCGGTCAGCGGAAAGATAACAACCAGCCGCGAACCAAATTCCCGTCACGCCTGTGGCGGGAATTTTTGGCAGTATAATCAGCCCGCATTTCCAACCAGGAGAACCTGACGACATGGACTCACAACGAACCTCGAAAAGCGGGCAATACTGGAAAGACCACATTATAAGTTGGGAAGCCAGCGCCTACTACAAGGACACGCCGCACAAAGCCAGTCCCTGGGACCGCCTCTCGACCATCTTCCGCGGGGAAGCCATGTACGTGCGCATGAACGCCGCCCTGGACCTGCTCAAACCGCACGTTGCCGGTAAAACCATCCTGGACGTCGGCTGCGCTTCGGGACGGTTTGCCTTCCAATTGCTGGAGGCGGGCGCGGCAAGGGTGCATGGCGTCGACATTTCCCCGGAAGCCGTTCAAATTGCGGAGGAACGCCGCGCGCAAGCGGGACTGAATGCAGACCGGCTGGCATTCTCTGTTGCGGACGTGGTTCACCCAAGCGCCCCGCTTCCCAAATCGGACCTGGTGACCGCCCTGGGCGTCATCGAGTACTTCGACCCCGAGACCATGTCCGCCTTCCTCGGCAACTTGCAAGCGCCATACTTCTGCCTCGACTTCCCCGACATCTCCCGCCGCAGGGAATTCCCCACCTGGGCGCTGCGCCAGGTCTACATCCGCGTCAACCGCCTGCCGGGCGTGTATCTCTACCGCCCGGAAGAATTTACCCGCCTGGCCGAGCCCTGCGGCTTTCGAAACATCCGCGTGCTCAAACGCGACACCTTCTTCTTCGCCACCAACCTGCCCGAATGATGAATTCCAAAATCGCCTGCCTGACCCTGGACATGGAGCCAGACTACGGCGACCCGCAGGGACGCATCCGCCTGCTGGAAAACCCGCAGTATTTCGAGCGCTACACAGGCATCATCCAGAAACATGGCGGCAAAGTGACCATGTTCACGGTCGGCTCACTGTTCGAGCGTCATGGGGACGATTTCAAAAAACTCGCCGGCGAGATCCCGCTCGAATACGCCGCCCACTCCTACAGCCACGACCCGGCCAATGCCGACAGCCGCGAAGAGATCGAAGCCTCGCTGCGCGCCCTGCGACAGTTCGACGCCCAGTCCCTGCCCGGCTATCGCGCCCCGATCGGGCAGATCACCCAGGCCGGGCTAGGACATCTGATGGATTTCGGTTTTGCCTACGACGCCAGCCTCTATCCATCCTACCGCCCCGGCAGGTACGGCTACTCGAACCTGGACATGCCAAACACGCCCTTCCGGGTCAAACGCGGGGGCGAGGGCCTGGTCGAATTCCCGTTCACCAGCCTGTCGGGAGTCCGGATCGTGTTCGGCCTGAGTTACGTCAAACTGCTGGGGTGGGGATTATATTCAACGCTGTGGAAAACGTTCGGCCTGCCAGATGTCGCGCTGGCGCTCTCGCACCCCCACGATTTCTATTTCCACGAACTGGCAGGTTACCACCCAGCCAGCCTGGAAAAACTGGCCTTCTCCCGCAACGCAAAGCGCGCCTTCGACTACTACGACAACATGCTCACGGAACTCCAACGCCAGGGATACGAATTCCGCTTTGTCAGCGAGGTATATCACTACACGAAAGACGCGGCAGGCTTGCGCGAAATCGCGCTGGAGGCCTGGGGGAACAAAAACCCCCGTCTGTGACGGGGGGATGCGCTGGGAGGGACTTGAACCCTCACGCCTTGCGGCACATGGCCCTCAACCATGCCTGTCTGCCAATTCCAGCACCAGCGCGGGCAGGTCGTATTATAATCGCCTTCACAAGCCTGTCAACCCAATTAAACTGACCGGGAGGTTGCATGACAAAAATAGTAGTAGACGCTATGGGGAGTGACAATTACCCGTTGCCGGACGTAGAGGGCGCCGTGCTGGCGGCCCGCGAATATGGCGTGGAGGTCATCCTGGTAGGGGACGAATCGAAGATCGAGCCTGCGCTTGCTTCCGTTAAACCGGGCGACCTGCCCATCCGCATCGTCCACGCCCCCGAAATGCTGACCATGCAAGACAAGGGCATGGCGCTGGCGCTCAAAGCCCGCCGCCCAAATGCAAAGAATTCGATGGCGGTCGGCATCGACCTGGTCAAGAGCGGCGCAGCGGACGCCTTCGTCACGGCCGGCAACACCGGCGCGGCCATGGCAACCGCCTACTTCCGGCTGGGCGTCATCCCCGGCGTGGACCTGCCCGCGCTGGCGCCCGTCTTCCCCACCGCCGCCGGGACCTGTGTGGTGCTGGACGTGGGCGCCAACCCGGACGTCAAACCGGGGAACCTGTTGCAATTCGCTGTCATGGGGAGCATCTACGCCGAAAAGGTGCGCAGCGTGAAATCCCCCAAGGTCGGGCTGGTATCGAACGGCGAGGAGGAAGGCAAGGGCAACCACCTGGTCAAGGAAGCAACGCCGCTTTTCAAAGCCTCCGGGCTGAATTATTACGGCAACGTCGAAGGCAAAGAAGTCATCGGCGGGGTCGTAGATGTGGCCGTGACGGACGGCTTCGTGGGCAACGTCATGTTGAAAACGGCAGAGGCGGTGGCAAAGTTGATCGTGGACAAGATCAAGGAAGCCATCAAAGGCGGCGGGCCGCTGGCGATGCTGGGCGGGCTGCTGGTCAAGCCCGCGTTGGGAAGCATCAAAAAACTGCTTGATCCCAGCGAGCATGGCGCCGCGCCGTTGCTGGGCGTCAATGGGCTGGTCTTCATCGGGCATGGCCGCTCGGACGCAAACGCCATCAAGAACGCTGTCCGCGTGGCAAAAGAGGCCGCCGAAGCGCATGTGATCGAGTCGCTGAAAGCCGCCATCGAGGAGAGTTTGAAAGTCAAATAATGTAGCGCCGGGCTCCGCCCGGTACCGACCAAAAAAGGTCGGCGCTACGCGCCAATGAACCGGATGCAAGAGTGACCTTCGAAGGCAAAAAGGCTATGAACCATCCCACCACAAAACTCGACTTGACTTCACTGGAAAAGGCGCTTACCTCGTTGTCGCAACTTTACCAGCGCATATCCGATGAAGCCTTCATGTCCAAACAGGATCATGTCGTTCGGTTTGGATTGCAAGCCGGATTGATCCAGAACCTCGAATTTACCTATGAAGTCTGCTGGAAAATGATGAAGCGCTGGCTGGAGACCAATGTCGGTGAGAACGTGGAGGGCGTCACGCGGCGGGAACTGTTCCGCATGGCCGCAGAAAACCACCTGATTGACGACGTGGACGCCTGGATGACCTTCCGTGAGTTGCGTAACCAAACATCACATCGCTACGACAGTAAATTGGCGGAGGATGCCCAGGTCCTGATTGCCGACTTCATCCGCGCCGCAGAACGCCTGCTAGGATACCTGAAAACCCACAATGATTGACCTGACTGCCGCGCAACGGCAAACCATCGCCGATATTTTGCAAAGGTTCGCGCCAGATTGTGAAGCGCGCGCCTTTGGTTCGCGGGTGAGAGGCGCGGCCAGGTCTTACTCCGACCTCGACCTTGCCATTGTGGGCAGGAGCAAACTGCCTTTCAAGAAATTGGCCGCCCTGCGCATCGCCTTCGAAGAATCGGACCTGCCCTTTCGCGTGGACGTGCTGGATTGGCATTCCATTTCGCCCGAATTCCAAAAGGTCATCGAGCAAAACTATGAGACCATTCAAACAGCAAACGCAAGGTCAGGCATCCATGCAACAGGCAAGAAGGAAGATGTATCCGGCATCAAATTCATCTGAGTTTATCTATGGTTACAGCGTCCCCTTTGTGGATGTGTGATACAAAAAGAGAGAAACATGAAAATCATCAAAAACGAAACATTGATCAAGCGCAACGGCAAAATCGGGCAATGGACCAGCCTGGCGGCGCTGGCTGTGCTGGGTCTCGGTATGTACATTTCCTTTACCCGCCAGGAACTGTTCGTATGGGCGCTTGCCTCGCTCCTGGTCGGCTTCACCATGACCCAGATCAGCATGTACTTTGGCAACCGCTGGGGACGCTCGCCGCGCCCCGACGAAAGATTGGACGCGGGACTGAAAGGCCTGCCCGGCGACTACACCATGTACCATTGGACCGCCCCGGTCGCTCACCTGCTGGTGGGGCCGGCCGGCGTGTGGGCGCTGATCCCCTACCACCAGCGCGGACAGGTTGCGTACCGCAAGAACCGCTGGCGCTTGACCGGCGGCGGGTTCCTGCAAAATTACCTGCGCCTGTTCGGGCAGGAAGGCATTGGCCGACCCGAACTGGAAGCCGAGGCCGAGATCAACGCCGTCCGCAAGGCGCTGGCCGCGCAGATGGAGGAGAGCGAGATTCCACCCATCCAGGCCGCGCTGGTCTTCACCGCGGATGGGATCGAGATCGAGGCCGCGGACTCCCCCTTGCCCGCCCTATCGCTGAAAAAACTCAAGGAGTTCATGCGCAATAAGGCCAAGGAGAAACCGATCACGGCCGCCAGCCTGCAAGCGGTCAAGGGAGTTTTACCTGAATAACCCCATGACCACATTCGTAGCCCTGGACATCGAAACCACCGGCCTGGAGGCCGAGCGCGACGCCATCATCGAGATCGGCGCGGTGCGCTTCAACGAGCGCCGCATCGAGGATGAGTGGACTTCCCTCGTCAACCCCGGGCGGCACATTCCCGAATTCATCACCGGCCTGACCGGCATCGAAGATTCCATGCTGCGCCAGGCGCCGCGCTTCCGCGACATCGCGCACGAGTTGGAGGCCTTCACCGGCGACGCGCCGGTCATCGGGCATAACGTCCGCTTCGACCTGGGATTCCTGCAAAAGGGCGGCATCCTGCGCTACAACGAGGTCATCGATACCTACGAACTGGCAGCCGTGCTGATGCCTTCTGCGCCGCGCTACAATCTGGGGTCGCTGGGGCAGCAACTGGGCGTGTTGCTGCCCGCCACCCACCGCGCGCTGGACGACGCCAGGGTCACGCAGGTTGTGTTCCTGCGGCTGTGGGAGATGGCGCAGTCGCTGCCGCTCGACCTGTTGGCCGAGTTTGTGCATCTTTCTGAGCCGATCTCCTGGGATGCGACCTGGGTCTTCCGCCAGGCGCTGCGCATCCGCTCCGGGACAGGGGAACCGCCCTCGAAGGCGAGGCAGACCCAAAGTCGGGAAAGAAGCGTGGAGTTCCCCTACTTCGCCGCCGAGCGCGAGCGCGACCGGCATCCGCCCCTGCAGACCGTCGAAAGCGTCCTGCCCCTGGACGAAGAAGAAACCGCCTCCATCCTGGAATATGGCGGGCCGTTCTCGCAATATTTCGAGGGATACGAGCAGCGCCCCGAGCAGGTGGAAATGCTGCGCGCCGTGACGGACGCGCTCTCGTATGGCAAGCACTTGATGGTAGAGGCCGGCACCGGCGTCGGGAAATCTTTCGCTTACCTTGTCCCGGCTGCGCTGTTCGCCACGCAAAACAACACCCGCGTGGTGGTCTCGACCAACACCATCAACCTGCAAGACCAACTTATCAAAAAAGACATTCCCGACCTGCGCGCGGCGTTAGGGCTCGACCTGCGCGCGGCCGTGCTGAAAGGGCGCGCCAATTACCTTTGCCCGCGCCGCCTGAACTACATGCGCGGGCGCTTCCCGGCAGACGAGAATGAGATGCGCGTGCTGGCTAAAGTGCTGGTCTGGCTGCTGGAGAACCAGTCGGGCGACCGCAACGAGATCAACCTGACCGGGCCGGTCGAGCGCGAGATCTGGACGCGCATCTCGGCCGAAGACGACGCTTGCGGCGGCGAGACCTGCGTCAAGCACACCGGCGGGGCCTGCCCATTCTACAAAGCGCGCCAGGCGGCTGCGGCGGCGCACGTGCTGGTCGTCAACCACGCCCTGCTGCTATCCGACATTGCCGCCGGCAGCCGCGTGCTGCCGGCCTACGAGCACCTGGTGGTGGACGAAGCCCACCACCTCGAATCGGCCACCACCAACGCGCTGTCGTTCCGGCTGTCGGAATACGACCTGGGACGCATGCTGAAGGAACTGGGCGGGGCGACCGCCGGCCTGTTGGGGCGCATCCTGGGCGAGACCAATGACGCGCTTCGTCCCTCGGACTTCGGCCTGCTCCAGCAAAAAGTGGCGCGCGCCGCCGACCAGGCCTTCCGCCTGGAGAACCTGAACCGCGCGTTCTTCCAGATCCTGGGCGAATTCGTGGCCTTCCTGCGCGAGGGGCAACCGCCCAGCAACTACGCCTGGCAGTCGCGCGTCCTGCCCGCTACGCGGACGCTGCCCGGCTGGGACGACGTGGAGATGTCCTGGGGGCAGACCGGCGAGACGCTGAACCACCTGCTCAAGAACCTGGGCGACCTGTACCAGAACGTCACCTCATTGTACGCCGACGGGCACGACCACCTCGAAGACGTGATCAGCGACCTGGGCAACCTGTACCGGCGCATGGCGGAGGCCGAGGCGCAGGTCAACGCCATGATCAGCAAACCGGACGCCGGCACGGTCTACTGGATCGAGGTCAACCCGCGCGGCGAAAGGTTGTCGCTCAACGCCGCCCCGCTGCAAGTCGGCGACCTGATCCAGAAGCACCTGTGGAACGAGAAAACCAGCATGGTGCTGACTTCCGCCACCATGACGACGCACAACTCGTTCGACTACATGCGCCGCACGCTGGGCGCGGAGATCGCCAACGACATGACGCTGGGTTCGCCCTTCGATTACGAGAATTCCACCCTGCTGTACCTGCCCAACGACATCCCCGAACCCAACCAACCCGGCTTCCAGCAGGCGCTCGACCGCGCCCTGGTGGCTACCGCCAAAGCCACCGGCGGCAGGATGCTGGTGCTGTTCACCTCCTACGCGGCGCTGAAAAAGACCTCGCAAGGCATCAACGGGCCGCTGGCCAGGGAAGATATTTACGTACTGGAGCAGGGCGACGGGGCTTCGCCGAACACGCTGCTGGAATCGTTCAAGGCCACTGAGCGGGCTGTGCTGCTGGGTACGCGCTCCTTTTGGGAAGGCGTGGACATTCCCGGCGACGACCTGTCGGTGCTGGTCATCACCAAACTACCCTTCGACGTGCCCACCGACCCGCTCATCGCTGCGCGCTCGGAGATGTACGAAAACGCCTTCAACGAATACTACCTTCCGGAAGCCATCCTGAAATTCCGCCAGGGATTTGGGCGCCTGATCCGTTCGCAATCCGACCGCGGCGTGGTGGCCGTGCTGGACAAGCGCCTGATGACCAAGCAATATGGAAGGCTGTTCCTTGAGTCCCTGCCGCAATGTACAATGCGACAAGGACCGCTGAACAACCTGGCGCGGCTGGCGGGGCAATGGTTGGGGATGTAAACCTGTAAAATCTGTCACCCCCTGTCTGTAACAAAATTGTAATATCGTCTACCTCAAAACTATGTAATATTAGGGTTGAGGTTTGCTTTCGATTCCTCAAACGCCATTTTTGTTCACACAATAGCATCATGCTATTTGTGTAGAAAGGATACAAGAAATGAAAACCATCCATATCGTTCTGTCTGTGCTGCTGGCAGTGTTCCTGACGGCCAGCGTGGCCCCGCCCGCCAGCGTGGACGCCAGTTCGGATGAAGCGCCTGCCACCATGACGGACGCCAGCAAGTCAAAATCGAAGCCGGTGCTCATCAAAATCAAGAACAGGACGAATAGTTACGTTGTTGTGATCCTGGACCATCGGTCAGAGGCGCATGACTATACTTTTTCTGTAGCCCCCGGTCCCAACCAATATTGGATCTATGACGGCGGATATAATTATCACTACTCGGCCTGCGGAAAGTCCGTGCATGGCACTAAGACGTTCAAAAAGGGAACCAGCCTGACGATCACCTGCCCAAAGGGTAGGTGATGCAATTCGTAGACGGATCCATCTGTCGTGACAACCGGTAGTAGCGACTTCAGTCGCTTTTTCGGAACAACTGCCCCCTTCACCCTTCACCCTCCGGGTACTTCGCAGGTACTTCGCGGGGATGATAAAGTCGGTACTACGATACTTTCTGCTGGGCCTGCATTTGCAGGAACACTCCCACAATATGCGGGTCGAAGTGCGTCCCGGCTTGCTTGCCGATGTACTGGCGGACTTCTTCCAATGGCAATGGTTTGCGGTAGGGCCGGTCGGAGGTGAGCGCGTCCCACACATCCACGACCGAAAAGATGCGCGCCGAAAGAGGGATTTGTTCGCCGCGCAAACCGCGCGGGTAACCCGAACCGTCCCATTTCTCGTGATGACAATAGGGAATGGCGATGGCCGGTTTCAAGAACTCGATCGGGCTTAACATCTCGTAGGCAAGGTCTGGATGCTGCTGCATCAATTCGCGCTCCTTCGGGGTTAGATCGCCGGGTTTGAGCAGGATGCCGTCTGGGATGCCCATTTTGCCGATGTCGTGCAACAGCGCGCCGCGTTTAATGTGGATCAGTTCTTCGTCAGCGAGACCCATTTCGCGCGCCAGTTCCTGGGTCAGGGCAGTGACCCGCTGCGTGTGGCCCTCGGTCTCTTTATCGCGCAAGTCCAGCGCCCGCACCCAGCCTTGCAAGGTGGCTTCATAAGCGATTTGCAATTCTGTATTCGCGGCCTCCAGATCCCGGTTCGCCGCCTGTAATTGGTCGAATAGCCGGGCGTTGTTGATCGCCATGGCCGCCTGGTCGGCAAAGGCCGAGAGCAACTCCAAATCGCCATCTTTGAATACACCCGTATGGATACGGTTGTCAACGAACATTACCCCTATGATCTCGTCCTTCAACTTCATGGGGACGCACAGGATAGAACGAAGTTGCAGGGACACCACGCTGGCTTCCATCCCAAAACGGGGGTCTTCCTGGGCATTGGTGGTCAGCACCGGCTCGCCGGATGACACCACTTTCTGCACGATGGTGCGACTGAGGGCAAAGGCCTCCGCGTCCAGATCGATCTGGTCGATGCCGCGCGCCATTCGGACCTTCAGTTCACCAGTTTCATCGCGCAGCACCAGAAAACCCCGCTCGGCTTGCACCAGGGCGATCAGCGAGTCCATGACCTGTTCCAAGACCCGATCCAGCCCCAAAGAGGAGTTGATCACATGCCCCATCTCGACCAACGTCTTCAATTTATGCCTGCCCGTTTGGAGGCGCCCGGTCACCCCGCCCTGTAAATGGCCGATCGCGTTTGCTATCTTTTTCAAGTCTTGAAGAACCGCTGAAACGTTTGGGTCAGCGACACGTGAAAGGCTATCGATTGCTTTCAACAATAAAAGGTTCAAGTCTTTGAATTGCCCCGTAATGATACGAGAATCAGTCGATTTATCGAACATGCAAACCTCCACAGGTCTTGAGATAGGCCGGCCCGTCCCATGTTTCCAGGGGTATGCTATTCAGTTATGCCTGTTATCATTGTACACCTTTTGCAGGAGGCTGCAAAAAACCATTTTCGGGTCTACCCAAAACCTCCACTCTCTGATAAGATACCACTCGTCCTCCGACTGCGGGTCTCGATATGTTTTGTAATCGACCCTCCGCCCAGGACAAGCGCCGGTACGACTTATGCAAGCCCCGGTCCCCATGCCGGGGTTTTTGTGTGGAACTCCCTCACCCCGTCCTACGGACACCCCTCTCCCTCAGGGAGAGGGGCAAGGAGTGAGGGTACGAAAGGTAAGAATGCTACAAGAACGAACCGACCTCCGCAACATCGCCATCATCGCCCACGTGGACCACGGCAAGACCACGCTGGTGGACTTCATGCTGCGCCAGGCGCACGTCTTCCGCGAGAACCAGCAGGTAGCCGAGCGCATCATGGATTCCAACGACCTGGAGCGCGAGCGCGGCATCACCATCCTGGCCAAGAACACCGCCATCCAGATACCCGACGGGAACGGGGAAATGGTCAAGATCAACATCGTAGATACGCCCGGTCACGCCGATTTTGGCGGCGAGGTGGAGCGCATCATGAACATGGTGGACGGCGTGCTGCTGTTGGTGGACGCCGCCGAGGGCCCCATGCCGCAGACCCGCTTTGTACTGAAAAAGGCCCTCGAGCGCGGGCACAAGGCCGTGGTGGTCATCAACAAGGTGGACCGCAAGGACGCCGAACCCGCCCGCGTCCTCAACGAAACCTTCGACCTGTTCATCGAACTGGGCGCCAGCGACGAACAAGCCGACTTCCCGGTCATCTACGCCAAAGCCACCACCGGACAGGCCGGGACGCATCCGGATCTAAGCCCGGACCTGGGACCGTTATTTGAAGCCATCCTGCGCCACATCCCCGCCCCGCGCGTAGACGCCGACGCCCCGCTGCAACTGCTGGTCACCACCCTGGGCTACGACGACTACCGCGGCGTGACTGCCGTCGGGCGCGTCTTTGCCGGCAAGATCAAGGCCGGGCAGTCGCTCGCCCGGCTGACCGCGGCTGGCGAAAACCTGCCCGAACGCGCGCGTTACCTGTACCAGTTCCAGGGGTTGGATAAGATCGAAGTGGACCAAGCCAGCGCGGGCGACATCGTTTCGCTGGCCGGGCTGGAGGGCATCGCCATCGGCGAAACGCTGGCCGACCCCGAAAACCCGGTCGCGCTGCCGACCATCAAGGTCGAGGAACCCACCGTGCGCATGACCTTTGGCGTCAACACTTCCCCGTTTGCCGGGCGCGAGGGCAAGTGGGGCACCTCCCGCCGCCTGCGCGAGCGCCTGTACAACGAACTGCGCACCAACGTCGCCTTGCGCGTGGAAGACACCGATTCAGCGGAAAACTTCCTGGTCAGCGGGCGCGGCGAACTGCATCTGGGCATCCTGATCGAGACCATGCGGCGCGAGGGCTACGAGTTCCAGGTCTCCAGGCCGGAGGTCATCTTCCACCAGGGCGAAGACGGGGCGCTGCTCGAACCCTTCGAGGAGGTCCACATCGAGACCAGCAACGAGACGGTCGGGGTGGTGGTGGAAATGCTGGGGGGGCGGCGAGGCCAGATGATGGACATGCAGGACACGGGTCAGGGAACGACGCGGCTGGTCTACCTCGTCCCCACGCGCGGCCTGCTCGGTTTCCGTTACCAGTTCCTCACGTCTACGCGCGGCATGGGCGTGATGCACACCATTTTTTCCGGGTACGACGAAATGGCCGGGCCGATGAGCGCGCGCTCGAGCGGCTCGCTGGTAGCCTGGGAGGCCGGGCCGACCACTGCCTACGCGCTCAAGAGCGCCGAGGAGCGCGGCGTGCTGTTCGTGGAACCGGGCGTGGAAGTGTATGAAGGCATGGTGGTGGGCGAGTGCAGCCGCAGCGGGGATATTGCTGTGAACGTGTGCAAGAAGAAGCACCTGACCAACATGCGCTCGTCGCGCGGCGACATGGAGATCCGCCTGACGCCGCCGCGCCAGATGAGCCTGGACGAGGCCATCGAGTACCTGGCCGACGACGAACTGCTGGAAGTGACGCCGGGGAATTACCGCATCCGCAAGCGCATCCTGGAGACCGAGGAGCGCGGCAAGCAGGCCAAGAAGGCCAAAGAGTTGTTAGAAGCGTAAGTCATCCAGGGGTTTTGCGGGGTTCGTAGATCGGTTAAAACACCAAACCCCGCTGTGGGGGGGCGGGGCAGGTCTTTCCGCGCGGTGAATGCTGTGCGATTGCACTGCCATCCACCAGCATACAAGGTGGGAGAATTGGGAAAGAGGAAAACTTCTGGTTTCGTTAAATTTCATAAGGAACACGAATTCCGTCAAGTTTGCGATCGAAATCCTTTGTGTTACGTGTGACCAATATCGCTTCATGAACTTGTGCAGTTGCCCAGATGATCGCATCGGGAAGGCGAATTTTCTGAGCGCGACGCAACTGAATTGCCGTTTCTGCAATTGACAGTTCAAGCGGCACAATCTCGAAATGTGTCTCCAGATAATCGCGCAATTGGGTATCGTCACCCTTTTCGCCAACCAGGACTTCCATCCAGGTAATGCGGCTGATCAACACCCGCTCATAGCGCTTATATTCCTCGTCCGCTTCCACTACGCCATTGAGCGAGTCGATCACAATGTTCGTACGAATACCGCGATCATCGCCTGTCCCACTCTGAGCGCAAGGTTCTCTGATATTCAAGTGCGTCAATCTTGCGGTTTTTCCACGAACCGAAGGCGGGATGCTTTTTGAGTGAGCGGCGCCTGGCGGGCTGGGACAGGGCAATCCGCTGTTGGAGAAAGGCAATGAAATCCAGAACTTCTCCCTGTTTTTCAGGTGGAAGCGTTTTTAGTTGCTTTTGGATTTGCTCGGCGAGTGTCATACGCACCTCCAACGCTAATTATATCCTCTTATTGAGCGCCTCATCATGCTTCCCGACAGCGCGCAGGAGCAAGATGTCGCCGGGCAGGCTATCCGCGAATGCACAAATGCCGCCAGGTGCGCGGGTTTCGTGTATTCGTGAAATATTCGTGGAGGGGTATTGGGCTATTCGGAAGCGTCCATGGCACAACGAAAGCCAATATTATCACCAATGCTGTCTGGTGTTTTCCAGTATCGTTTTGCAGAGCGTATGACATGAAAAAAATTGAGGTGCCATGAACTACCCCGGAGTACGCGAGCAGTTCCTAGGTTTGGTCCCATAGGATTTGAGAGAGGCGAACTGGCATAGTAGCCAGCATCGTACCAATCTGCCACCCACTCCCAAACGTTACCACCCATGTCATATGTACCATAAGAGCTTTGACCTTCCTTGTAGCTGCCAACCATAGTTGTATCATTCTCACAGCCTTTGAGATTAGCAAGTTCACAGGTATCAAACTCATTACCCCAAGGATAAATATTTTTTTCATAGCGATTTCCATCCCAGCTAGCGGATTTCTCCCATTCAGCTTCAGTCGGTAGGCGACGGTCTACCCATTCACAATAGGTTTTTGCGTCGTTCCAAGAAACATAAATGACTGGATAAGCACTAAATTCAGGATCACCATAATAACTTTCTCGAGTAGATGATTTTGTTAAGCTGGGTGGAGAACATTCTCCACGAGCTACACAGTAGGCATACATGCCGTTAGTTACTTCGGTCTGATCAATCCAAAAGGAATTTAGGGCTACGGTGTGAACAGGTTGTTCATCGTTGTCCCCGTCTACACTACCCATCCTAAATTCCCCGGCAGGGACGTAGACCATCACCATGCCATCTTTTTCTGAGGTCATTGTGCTGCCAATGCCTAATGCAGGCTCAGTCGGTTGGGTGACAATGAGTGGTGTAGGGAGCGTACTACTTACAGATGTGGCCGTAAGAGTCATGAGGGGTATCACCGGTGTAGGGAGCGTACTACTTACAGATGTGGCCGTAGGAGGCATGAGGGGTATCACCGGCGAAGGGAGTGCATTGGTTTCATTCGTGGGTGTAGGAGAACGGGTTGAAATGACTGGCGAAGGGAGCGCAGTGGATACAGGCGTAGACGAAATTGGCGTGAAAGTAGTTTGTTGTAATCGTAGTCCATCAAATGTGGAAGAAATCATAGGCAAAAGCCAATAAAGAAGTCCAACTCCCGCAATCAAAAGCAGTGCTATTGTGGCTGTTGTAGAATGTGCTCGCAAGTAAGCAAAAATTTTCATCCACTTTTCTTCTCGCTTTTTTCGCTTTTCGGCAACCTCCTTCTCCCTGAGAATTTTCTTCTCACGTTCTAGTATTTCTTTTCTCGCTTTTTCTTCGGCCGCACGGCGTTCTTGTTCTTCGCGTTCTTTTTTTGCTTTCTGTTCAGCAACAATA
Source organism: Chloroflexota bacterium (assembly GCA_049324135.1). Lineage (GTDB taxonomy): Bacteria > Chloroflexota > Anaerolineae > Anaerolineales > Villigracilaceae > JAABUE01. The sequence goes on along the minus strand of JBMOMO010000336.1, from coordinate 1,809 downwards.
CGGGCGCGTTCTTCGGCCTCTGCCTTTTCGCGAGCTTCTTTCTCTTTACGAGCCTTCTCTTCACGTTCCTTGCGTTCGCGTTCTTCCTTCTCTTTCCTTGCTTTTTCCTCCGCTTCGAGGCGGGCTTGTTCTTCGACAGGGTTTACCGCAGGGATATCCAGCTTTTTTGTGCGCGCTCTCAGGCTACTCAATAAGCGCTGGTAAGCCCAATCCTTTCGATCTTCCGGGAAATAATCCACATACTGCCAGGAGCGTAGCCTAAACGGAACAACACAGTCATCCAAACGCAGGGGGATAAGAAAAACCACACCTTCAGGTTTGTACATGGCCATACGTAAGATCATGCGCATTTCGGCCTGCACATAGCCTTCCTTGCTAACCGAATTACTGGAAAGAAAGATAATCACCGCATCCGCGGCTTCGACCGCTTTTTCGATCTCCAGGTCCCAATCCTGGCCGGGGTAGAGCTTCTCCTCATCCAGCCAGGGATCGATCCAGCCTTCGGCTTTGAGTCGCTGATACAACTCGCGCACCACAGGCTTGTCCTGCGAGGCGTGACAGAGGAAGACGCGCAGTTTGCGCTCGGTATCTGCCATCTTCTATATCCCCAACTCTCCCTGCCGATCTTGTGACTTCTTTACCTTCTCCACCTGCTTGAACACAAACACCATTCGTCCTACCCTCCCAACGCTCTCCGCAGCGCCTGGATCAACATCGGTAAATCTTCTTGAATGGTCTGCCAGACAACCTGCATGTTGATCCCAAAATATTCGTGGATCAATTTGTTCCTCATCGTGGAAATGTCCCGCCATGGAATCTCAGGATACTTTTCGCGAATTTCGGGCGGGATCTTTTGCGAGGCTTCACCAATGATCTCAATCGCGCGAATCACCGCATAAACGCTCTTATCATCTTTTATGAAAGCATCGTAATTTGCGCCTTCTGAAAATCGAATCGCGCGTTCCGCATTCGACAACATATCCTGTAAGTAATCATCATACACCCGTTTCATACTGGGACTACCTCGCGTAAGATATGCTGCCCGATATGCGGTTTGAGCGAGTCTTTCATGACCAGGTCCACCTTGACCCCTAAACGGTCGGAAAGATAATTTTCCAGGCGGGCAAATTTCAACAGGCTGGGCGGTTGGCTGAATGTGACCAGGATATCCAGGTCGCTGCCCCGGCGCTGTTCGCGACGCACGTACGAACCAAACACTTCCAACGCGGCAACGTGGTATTCCTCCGCAAGATAGGGAAGATCGCTGCGGAGCAGTTCGATGTATTTCTGCAACTTGCTGGATTGCGCCATGTCTCGATTATACAATAGTACGCGCGGCTTATATCCCCAACTCCCCCTGCTTCCCCTCCTGCTTCTTGACCTTGCCGGCCTGCTTGAAGGTCTGGCCGGCCGAATAGGGCGGCATGTCGATGCCCCTGCCAGCCAGCAAGTCTTCGACCGTCAGGATCTGTACGCGCGGATAGTCCTTGCCCCACAAGTTGGAGTGATAGAAACCGGCCGAGGCGGATTCGGCCAGCATGTCGCGGCTGGGTCCTTCGAGCGTGAGGAAGACCCCGATGGCGGCGTTCTCGCGTTCGACCGCGCCGCGCAGGTCGCGGATGTCGCCGCTCTTGACGTGTCCGCTTTTGACCTGGATCAGGGCGCGCTGGAGTTTGCCCTTCTCGTCCACGAAGTTGATCGCGCCGTCAATGCCTTTGTCGGAGCCTTTCTTGCCTTCCCTGCCTTCGCCGCCCAGCGGCTTGGCCTGCACCAGCGACAGCGCCCACCACTGGAACTGGTAGCGGTCGT
>JBMOMO010000335.1:0-5289 GCA_049324135.1 Chloroflexota bacterium | reverse complement strand
CCTGGCTGGCTGGCAGCCTGCGTCATTTTCCATACAGCGGCCGGAATGCCGCTTTCGAGCGGATCCGGCAACGTGAACGCGCCCAACTCATCGAGCGGGAAGGTCGAACCGGTGGCATAGATCTCCGAGTCACACGCGCGGACAATGGATACGCTGCTGACGCCGCTGACCCGGCACGTCCCTTCCTGGAAGTCGAAGACCAGGCCGGTGTGTTCGTCCAGGCCCAGGATGGCGCTGCCGGGCGGCAGGTCCGCGCACCATTCGGCGAAACGGTCGAGTCCCATGAAGCAGCGACTGGTGTCCAGGTCCGCGCCGCCTTCGGCGTTGTTCCAGTGCGGGATGAAGTTGAGACCCAGGCCAAAGTCCGCAAACAGGTTCAGGCCGGGTTTCTTGTGCACGTCTTCGCCTACCTTGAAGATCTCGTAAACGGGTAAGGCCCAGGCGCCGGCAGCGATCGTGGCAGCGGAAGCAAATACCAGCGTAGTCCCGAGGCGGTGTTTCGCCCGCAAGATGTCCCAGGCCAGGCTGTCCTTCAACTGTCGCACGGCGTAGGTCGGGCTGCCGGGGCCGAGGAAGATCATGTCGGCGGTCAACAGGGGGCGGACAATTTCCGGGTCGTCGGGGCTGAACGGCGTGCCGCGTTTGCGCGCCGGGACAGTGACGACCTGCGGCGCGTAGTTTTGCAGCCGCTTCTCCAGAAAATCGGCCACGCGGCCCGCCACCAGGTCGGCGTTGAGTTCGAAGCCGGCCGGGGTTTCGAGGATGGCGATCCTGAGCGGCTGGGGCAACGCGCGCGCCAGCATTTCGAAAATGCGCCCGCCTGCCAGCGAGGTTTCGCCGGAGCCTAAGAATGCAATTTGTCCTAAGGTCATGTCACTCAGACGAGGTCTCGATTTCGCCTATTACCCTCAAGAAAGTCTCATTATCGGGGATGTCGGCCATGCTTTGCCCGTAATACACGAAGCGCAGGCGGCCCTTGCGGTCTACGATGGAATTCATCGGCATACGCCCCAGTTTGAAGAGATTGACTTCCTGCTTATATAGTTTCGATACCGTTTTGCCCACGTCGGGCAGGCCAATGAACGGAATGTTGTTCTCGCGCCAGTAATTGGCAAAAGAGGCCGGGCTATCGGGGCCGACCGCCAGGATCTCGGCCCCGCGCGAGGTGAACGCTTCGTAACTATCCCGCAGGCGCGCCAACTGCGCGCGGCAGAACGGTCACATGAAACCGCGCAAGAAGGCCAGCAAGACGACCTTCTCGCCGCGATAAGAGGACAGGCGGACTGGACGCCCGTCCACGTCATTCAGTTGGAAATCAGGGGCGATCTGCCCTTCGAAGATCATGGTTCGCATCTCCCTACGATTGGACTTGCTTCCGTTTAACTTGCATCCAGCAACTCCCTGACCCGCGCCCACAGCGCGTCGAACATGGCGACGGTCAGTTTGCCAGTGCGTGTATTCTGCTGGCTGGGATGGTACGAACAGACCAGCCACGGGCCAGCCTCCAGGCGAAAGACCGCGCCATGCGCAAACTTCCAACCCGGATTGCGCGCCAAATATATGCGCAGCGCCCTATCAAATGCTATCCGACCCAGGCAGACGATCACTTTAGGCTGGAGGAGTTCGATCTCGCGCTCCAGATACGGCTGGCAATTGTCCAATTCCTGGGAGGTGGGCTTATTCTGCGGCGGCGCACAGCGACCGGAGGCAGTGATGTACATACCCGCCAGCGTCAGGCCATCGTCCCGGGAAGCGGCCTCCGGCTGGCTGGCAAATCCCGCGCGGAACAAGGCCGGGAAGAGGAAATCGCCGGAGGCGTCGCCGGTAAACTGGCGCCCGGTGCGGTTGGAGCCGTGCGCGCCGGGCGCCAGTCCAACGACAAGGACGCGCGCCTGCGGGTCGCCAAAGCCCGGCACGGGCTTGCCCCAATACTCCTGGGCCATGTAGGCTTTGCGCTTCGTACGCGCCACGTCTTCGCGCCATTCCACCAGGCGCGGACATTTGCGGCAGGAGGTGATTTCGGTATTCAGTTCATCGAACGTCATAACAAAAGTGTATATCACATAACCCGCTTTTTTGCATATAATGAAGCAGCAAGAAAATTTTAGAGTGAAATGGAACGTATCAATGAGAAAAATCCATCTTGTTGTGTTGACTCTCCTGGGGATCCTCCTACTCAACCAGGGGAACATCGCGGCGCTACAAGAACAGGAATTCCCATCCTTAACTGAAAATCTCTCATCGGGGGATGTCCGCTTCGAGCGTTTGACCGTCGAAGACGGCCTGCCTCACGCCACGGTCCTGGGCGCAGCGCAGGATCCCCAAGGGTTTATGTGGTTTACCACACAAGACGGTCTCAGCCGTTATGACGGCTATTCCTTTACGACCTTCCGGCACGACAGGGACAATCCCAACAGCCTGAGCAACAACAACACCTTTGCGCTGGTCATTTCCCGTGATGGGTTGATCTGGGTTGGCGCCGACCCGGGCGGGCTGAACGTCTATGACCCCAGCGCCGGCAAATTCAGTCTCTATCAGCGCGACCCGAACGATCCCAACAGCCTGGCGGACGACAGCGTCTGGTCGTTGTTGGAAGACCAGGACGGGAGCATCTGGGTCGGCACCCGCAACGGATTGAGCCATCTCGACCGTGAAACAGGTACATTCGAAAATTACCTGCCAGACCCTGAGAATCCACGCGCGCTGGCAGATGCTGTGGTGTTCCGTATCTACCAGGACAAAGGCGGGACAATCTGGGTGGGTACGCGCAATGGCCTGCAACGATACGATCCAGAAACCGACGATTTCACAACCTTCCAACATAACCCGGACGCCCCCGGCAGTTTGAGCAGCAGCCAGGTTTGGGGTATCCTGGAAGACAGCCAAGGTAATTTCTGGGTTGCCACGCGCGGCGGAGGCCTCAATCTATTCGACCGTGAAACCGGAAAGTTCACAGCCTACCGGCACGACGAGAACAACAGTTCAAGCATCGGGGATGACAGGCTCTGGAATTTATATGAAGATCAGTCTGGAAATATTTGGATTGGGAGCAACAACAACGGTTTGATCTTGTTCGATCCTGAAGCGAAATCCTTTCACTCGTTCAAGCATAATCCCAATGATCCGTTCTCCATCAGCCACAACGATATTTTCTGGATCACAGAAGACCAGTCCGGCGTGTTGTGGATCACCAGTCGCTATGGAGGCGTCAACAAACTTTACCCGTCTTTCTCGCGCTTTGGCCTGTATCGCAGCATTGCCAACGACCCAAACAGCCTCTCGGCGAACTCTGTCTACTCGATCCTCGCGGAAGAAAACGGCATCGTCTGGATCGGCACCTTTGGCGGCGGGTTGAACCGGTATGACCGCCGGAGTGGGAAAATGACCGTCTTCATGAACGACCCCGAAGACCCAACCAGCGTTTCGAACAACAACATCTATTACATCTATCGCGACGAACAAGGATTTCTCTGGGTGGCTACCTCAGGCGGCGGCTTGAACCGGATGGATCCGGAGACCGAGGAATTTACCGCTTTCCGCTATTCCCCTGACGCAGATCCCCCTGTCATCAACACCAACTATTTGACCGCCATTGATTCGGCTGGGGAAGGATTGCTCTGGGTGGGTACACTTGGTTATGGGTTGGACTTGTTCAACACCAAAACAGGAATGGTGGAAAAGATATACGCGCCCGAAGACGGCAATCCGAATTCCATGACCGAAGGGACCGTATACGACCTGGCCGTGGAACAATCCGGCAAAGTATGGATCGCTACCGCTCGGGGCGGCCTGGAACTGCTCGACCCTGAGACCGACACCTATACCCACCACTTGAATGACCCGGAGAACCCCAACTCGATCTTGAGCAACACCGTCCACGCCATTTACCTGGATGAAAAGAACGGTATGACATGGGCCGGGACGGCTGGCGGTCTCAGCGGGCTGGATCTGTCTACGGGTGAATGGCAAAACTACACCTCTTCTGATGGCCTCCCCAGCGATACGATCGTGGGAATCCAGCCCGGCAAGGGCAATGACCTGTGGGTCAGCACCACGAAAGGGATCAGTCACTTTCGAACTGATACAAAAAAGTTCACCAACTATGACGCCCGTGATGGGTTGCAAGGCGACCAGTTCGAGATCAACAGTTCACACCTGGGACCGGAGGGCGAAATCTTCTTCGGCGGCTCGAACGGCGTGACGTATTTCACCCCGGAGAAGATCGCCAAAAATGCTTACCTCCCGCCAGTCGTCTTTACGAATTTCCAGTTGTTCTACGAGACAGTGCCAGCAGGCAGCCAGATCCTCCCCTCCCCGATCGAAACGACTGAAAAATTGACGCTGCGATACGATCAATCGGTATTTACGTTCGAGTTTGCGGCATTGAACTATCAATCGCCGTCCAAGAATCTGTACCAGTACAAACTGGATGGTTTCGAAAAAGACTGGTCCCCGCCGCTGACCAAACGCGAAGCAACTTACACTAACATCTCTCCCGGTAAATACACCTTTATGGTGCGCGTCTCAAACAACGACGGCGCCTGGAACGTCATCCCGGCAAAGATCGAAATCGAGATCCTGCCGCCCTGGTGGGGGACGTGGTGGTTCCGCGCGCTGGCTGTTCTCGCGGTAGCGGCAGTGATTTTGGGCGTGGTGCAATGGCGCATCAACAACATCCGCGCGACCAACCGCGAACTGGAAAAGCGCGTCGATGGCCGCACCAAAGAGTTGCTGGACGCCCAGGAACGCTTGCACATTGCCAACGAGGAACTCAAGCGGCAACTGGACGAGATCACCAAACTGGAAAAACAGGTGCGCGAACAGGCCATCCGCGACGCGCTGACCGGGCTTTACAACCGTCACCACCTGTTGAATGTGATGGAAGCCGAGTTTTGCCGCGCGGCGCGAAAGGGCCATTCCATTGCCTTCATGCTGATGGACCTGGACCACTTCAAGGAAGTCAACGATCTCTACGGCCACCAGGCCGGCGACCTGGCCTTGCAAGCCGCCACGCAGACCATCAGCAAACTGATCCGCCGCAGCGACATTGCCTTCCGCTATGGCGGCGAAGAGTTCCTGGTGATCCTGCCCGAAATCAGCGTACAGGACGCCCGCCAGCGAGCCGAACAACTCCGCCGCGCGATCGATGAACTGGAAATCCTGTTTGGGGAAAAAACCATCACCATCAACGCCTCGATTGGCATTGCCATCTATCCCCTGCATGGCAACAACGGCGACGAGATGCTCACGCGCGTAGACCAGGCGCTCTACCAGGCCAAAGAGGCCGGG
>JBMOMO010000334.1:0-5301 GCA_049324135.1 Chloroflexota bacterium | reverse complement strand
ACGCAAGAGAGACGAAAGCGATTTTCACAAAATACTTACCAGGCATAGCAAGTTCTCCTTTCCAGGGCAAATCTACCACAAGTAAGACGAATCTGAATCCACAAAGTTCCACTTCCCGTTTCCCCATTGACAAAGAAGCCCGCCTCCGCTACCCTCGAAGCGTGCCAGAACTTACCTCTCCGCAACGCCAGGCTGCCCATTTCGGGTTGGACGCCAAACGCTTCCTCTCCGGCCCGGCCGGCGCAGGCAAGACCACAGTCGGGGTGGAACGGATGCGCTTCCTGCTCGAAAAAGGGACGCGCGCCGATTCCATCCTGGTGCTGACTCCCCAACGCACCCTGCAAGAACCATACCTGGCATCATTCCGCGGACCTGGGACTGCTCCCGGCAGCGAAGCGACCTTCGCCACCCTGGGCGGACTGGCGCGCCGCATGGTCGAACTATCCTGGCCGCTGGCGGCCGAGGCGGCCGGTTTTGCCCACCCCGACCAGCCGCCCACCTTCCTGACGCTCGAAACAGCGCAATATTACATGGCGCACCTCGTCCGCCCGCTGTTGGACAAGGGCTACTTCGAATCGGTCACCATCGACCGCAACCGCCTGTACAGCCAGATCCTCGACAACCTGAACAAGGCCGCCGCCATCGGCTTCCCACATACCGAGATCGGCGCACGCCTCGACTCTGCCTGGTTCGGCGACCCGGCCCAGCGCCGCGTGTACACCGACGCGCAGGAGTGCGCCAACCGCTTCCGCGCCTACTGCCTGGAACACAACCTGCTGGATTTTTCGCTGCAACTGGAAATCTTCTGGGACGTCCTGTGGCCGGAGGGGTTCGCGCGCAAGTACCTTACGCAGGGGTACCGCCACCTGATCTACGACAACGTGGAAGAAGACATCCCGCGCGCCCACGACCTGCTGCGCGACTGGCTGGCGGAATGCGACTCGGCGCTCTTGATCTACGACGAAGGCGGGGGCTACCGCCGCTTCCTGGGCGCGGATGTGGAGACCGGCTGGGCCCTGCGCGACCTGTGCGACGAACACATCACGCTGGACGGCAGTTTCGTCATTTCCGAACAGGTTGCCGCGCTCGAAGAATCCCTCTGCCACGCCATCGCCCCTAACCGCTATCGCGCCCCCCTTTTGCCGACTGGGGAAGGCGCGCTGGCCTTCATTCAACGCCGTTATTACCCGGACCTGCTGGATGCGGTTGCGGACGAAGTCTATTCGCTGGTCGCCGAACAGGGCATCCCGCCCGAAGAGATCGTCATCGTAGCGCCTTACCTGTCCGACGCGCTGCGCTTCTCGCTGACCCAACGCCTGGAGGCGCGCGGCGCGCCCTGGCGCTCGCACCGCCCCTCCCGCTCCCTGCGCGACGAACCCGCCAGCCAGGCGCTGCTGACGCTGGCCGCGCTGGCGCACCCCGCCTGGGACATCCGCCCGCCGCGCTTCGATGTGGCCTATGCCTTGATGCAATCCATCCAGGGACTGGACCTCGTCCGCGCCCAACTGCTGACCGAGATCGTCTACCGCCAGCGCGATTTCTGGCTGGCCCCATTCGATGCCATCAAAACCGATGTCCAGGAACGCATTACCTACCTGTTCGGCAGCCGTTACACGGCGCTGCGGGATTGGCTGCTGGCCTACCGGGAAAGCGAGCCGCTGCCGCTCGACCACTTCCTGCGGAAATTATTTGGCGAGGCGCTTTCACAAGCCGGATTCGGTTTTCATAGCAACTTCGATTCCGTGCGCGTGGCGGCCAGCCTAGTCGAATCGGTGCGTAAGTTCCGCCAGGCGCTCGAACCGTCCATGCAGACCGGCGAAGGCCAATTCCAAGACCTGGGCCGGGAGTACCTTGCCATGCTGCAAGACGGGGTCATTGCGGCCCAATATCTGGAAGGCTGGCAGCCCGAAGCAAACGAGGCCGTGCTGGTTGCCCCGGCATACACCTTCCTGATGATGAACCGCCCGGTCACGGTCCAGTTCTGGTTGGACGCCGGTTCCAGCGGCTGGCACGAGCGCCTGTCGCAGCCGCTCACCCATCCCTACGTCCTGAGCCGCGCATGGGAAGCCGGCCGAATGTGGTCGGATGCGGACGAGGTCGAACAGGGGCGGGAGACACTGGCGCGCCTGGTATCCGGCCTTCTTCGGCGCTGCCGGGGGCGCATCTACCTGGGACTGAGCGAACTGGGCGAAAGCGGCTTCGAGCAACGCGGCGACCTGCTGAGGGCGTTCCAAAAAATACCGTTCCCTGGTTGAAGTATTCCGCAGGAAGTTAAACAAGGACGGGGCCGTTTCCGGCCCCGCCCTTGTGATGACAATTTGCCATGCGCTTCGGAAGCGCGTGGCAAATTGATTAGAACAAGCCAAGCACCTTGCCGGTCTTGAGGTCGAGATCCACGTCGTAGAAGACCGGGCGGGTGGGCAGGCCGGGCATCGTGCGCATCGTCCCAAGCAGCGGATACAGGAAGCCCGCACCCACGCTGGCGCGGATATCGCTGATGGTCACACGGAAGCCGCGCGGCGCGCCCTTCTGGTCTGCCTTGTCCGAGAAGGACAGGTGGGTCTTCGCCATGCACAGCGGCAGGTCGCCGAAACCGAGTTTGGTGAACTGCTCGATCTTGGCTTCGGCCTCTGGGGTGTAATCCACGCCATCGGCGCGATAGATCTCGCGGGCGATGGTCTCGATCTTTTCCTTGACCGAAATGTTCAGCGGATAGAGGAACTTGAAGTTGCTGGGCTTCTCGCAGGCCTTGACGACCGCTTCAGCCAGGGCGATGGCGCCCTTGCCGCCTTCCATCCAGTGGCGCGAGACGACCGCGTCCATGGCGCCGGCTTCGATGGCTGCCTTGCGCACCATTTCCACCTCGGCGGGTGTGTCGTTGGCGAAAGAGTTGACCGCCACCACCACGTTCACGCCGTACTTGAGGGCGTTCTCTACGTGCTGGACCATGTTGGGGAGGCCCTTCTTCAGCAGGTCGAGATTCTCGTCAGTGTATTCGGGCGCGAGCGGTTTGCCAGCCACAACCTTCGGGCCGCCGCCGTGCATCTTGAGCGCGCGGACGGTGGCAACCAAAACCACCACGTTCGGGACCAGCCCGGAGTAGCGGCACTTGATGTCCATGAATTTTTCCATACCGATGTCGGCGCCGAAGCCCGATTCAGTGATGACGTAATCGGCCATCTTGAGGGCGATCTTGTCGGCGATGATGGAGGACTGCCCGTGCGCGATATTGGCGAACGGTCCCGCGTGGACGATGGCGGGAGTCCCTTCGAGGGTCTGCATCAGGTTCGGCTTGATGGCATCCTTCATCAGGACGGTCATCGCGCCCGCTACACCCAGGTCTTCGGCGGTGACGGCTTCGCCGTTCTTGTTGAGAGCCACGACCATGCGGCCAAGCCGCTCGCGCATGTCCTCGAGACCGGTGGTCAGCGCCAGGATGGCCATGATCTCGGACGCCACGGTGATGTCGTACCCGGTCTCGCGCTCGAAGCCGGTCTCATCGGGACCTTTGCCGACCGTGATGCCGCGCAGGAAGCGGTCGTTCACATCAATGACGCGGCGCCACTGGATGTTATTCGGGTCGATGTCCAGGCGGGCAAAGCGGCGTTTTTCCTCGGGCGTCAGGTCTTCGGGGTTGGTCTTGTTGATGCCAAGTTTCTTCAGGCGCCGCAGCATGGCAGGCGAGAAGGAACGACTGCCCTTTTTGTCGGGCGGGCAGAGGGCGTTGAACAGTTTCTCGTCGTCGGGGGTCTTGGCCTCGTGCATGATGCGGACATCCAGCGCGGCTGCGCACAGGTTGTGCGCGGCAGTGATGGCGTGGATATCGCCGGTCAGGTGCAGGTTGAAATCCTCCATCGGGATGATCTGCGAGTAACCGCCGCCGGCCGCGCCGCCCTTGATGCCGAAGGTCGGGCCTTGCGAGGGCTGGCGGATGACGGTCATCACGTTCTTGCCGAGGTGCGCCCCCAGCGCCTGCGAAACGCCGACGGTGGTCGTGGTCTTGCCTTCGCCCAGCGGGGTGGGAGTGATGGCAGTTACATCGATATACTTGCCATCCGGGCGATCCTTCAGGCGCTCCAGGATCTCCAGTTTGATCTTGGCTTTATGGCTGCCATACAATTCCAGTTCCTCGGGCAGAATGCCAAGTTCTTCGGCGATCTGCGTGATGGGTTTTGCATGCTCCATTTGCTCCTGGGCAATGTCAATATCCGAAGGCACGGGAGTGCGCAGTTCGAGCGGGATCGGTGTAAATTTTCTTGTCATCTGTCTCTCCATACAAAGATAGGGTGGTTTTTGATACCTCACTGGCGCAAAGAAAGTTGCCCAGAGGATTTCCAATGCTAATATTTTTCACGATTTTCGAAAATATTACAAGAGACATCCTTCCCCGTTTATTGTGCATTGTGTCACGATTTGCCCGCCTCGACCAGCGTCCCCAGGTTTTCGCCTTGCAGGGCGCGCTGCAGGTTGCCGACCGACTCGCCGGAGAAGATCTGCGCCGAAAGGCCGGGCGCCTGCTCGGCCAGGTCCAGCATCTGGCGGACTTTGGACTCCATCCCGCCGGTGACGTCCGCCCCGGCGGCCTTCCCCACGCCCCGGCTGACCTCGTTGAACGACTCGCGCGTCACCCTCTCGACCCTATGCCTGCGCGCCGGGAAATCGGCCCATACCGCCGCTTCGAGTCCCGCCAGCAGGACCCGCTGCGCCGGCAACTCGCGCGCCAGGTAGGCGAATAAATCTTCCGTGGACAGGATCGTCCCGCCCTTGGCCCGGTCGAAGATGACGTCGCCATGCACCACAGGCAGGATGCCGTTTTCGAGCGCAGCCCTGATCTGGGACAGGTCCCAGCCCGCCACCTGGCCGTTCTCCGACCACACGCTGGCCAGCGGCGAAAAGGTGACGGCCGGCAGCCCGGCGGCGTGCAGCGCCTGGACGACGTAGCGGTTGAGGGTGGAGGCCTGGTACCAGACTTCGGCGAAGCCTTGCCAATAGTTGCCCCCCCCTTGTTCCCCCCCCATTTTCTCCAAATAGCCTCCCCCTTGTCCCCCCCCCATTTTCGGGGAAAATGGGGGGGGATAGGGGGGGGCTGGGACGCCATCTCTTGTCTTATACTCCTTCGCCGCCGTATGCCCAAAGGAGCCGGAGCCATGCCCGAGGATCAGGAGCAGGTCCGGGTGAGTCCGAAGCGATTGGGCGATCTCGGCTGCCAGGTCTGCCAGTTTGTCCAGTCGCGGGGTGTAGGGACGAGTCTTGTCGGTGATCAATGACCCGCCAAGTTTGAGCAGAACAAGTTCACGCATG
>JBMOMO010000333.1:0-5337 GCA_049324135.1 Chloroflexota bacterium | reverse complement strand
TGACAGCCTGCGAGAGCGCGGCGAAGAAGTTCCAACCGAGGAAGATGTCTTGGAATATACCCTGACGTTGAATGCTTATGCCTGATTTCCCTGCGCTCACGTCGCGAAAGGTCATCCAAATCTTGGATGAGAAAAGGCTTTATTTTGGATAGGACAAAAGGAAGCCATAGGGTTTAGTACCACCCTGAAACAAAAAGACTTGCCGCAAGGTACGTTACGCGAGATTCTGCGGCAGGCAGGAATTAGCAAGGAAGAACTCCAGAATTAAATTGGAGCATTGATGAGCAAACAAGTAACACTAACAATAGACGGTATGCAAGTTGCAGTTCCAGGCGGCACCTTGATCGTGGATGCGGCCAAGAAGATCGGCATAGACATCCCGGTCTTCTGCTACCACCCCAAGATGGAACCGGCCGGTATGTGCCGTATGTGCCTGGTGGAGATTGGCCGCCCGATGATGGATCGCGCCACCGGCCAGCCCCTCCTGGACGAGGACGGCCAGCCCAAGATGCAGTTCATGCCCAAGCCCGAAACGGCCTGCACCACCCCGGTCTCGGAGGGCATGGTGGTGCTGACGCAGTCCGACAAGGCGAAGGAGGCGCAGAAGGGCATCCTCGAGTTCCTGCTTACCTCCCACCCGCTGGACTGCCCGATCTGCGATAAGGGCGGCGAATGCCCGCTCCAAAACCTGACCATGGAACACGGGCCGGGGATGAGCCGCTTCCTGTACGACGATAAACTGAAGATGGACAAACACGTCCCGCTGGGCGACCTGATCTTTCTCGATCGCGAGCGCTGTATCCTGTGCGGACGCTGCGTGCGCTTCCAGGATCGGGTGGCGGGCGAGGCGGTGCTGGCCATCAACGAGCGCGGACGCGGCAGCGAGATCATCTCGGTCTCGGAGCCGGGCTTCGATTCCGTTTTTTCGGGCAACGCCACCGACATCTGCCCGGTAGGCGCGTTGACGACCGCCGATTTCCGCTTCGGGGCGCGCCCTTGGGAGTTGAAGGCGGCGGCTTCCGTCTGCGCGCAATGCCCGGTGGGATGCAACCTCACCTTCAACACCCGCCGCGAAGCCAAAGCGGATGGCAAGGTGGTCATCAAGCGCGTGATGCCGCGCCAGAACGAACAGGTCAACGAGATCTGGATCTGTGACAAGGGCCGCTTTGCCTATCATTACACCGAGAGCAAGGAACGCCTGGCGAAGCCGCTGGTCAGCAACAAGGAAGCCGCCTGGGAAGATGCGGTCAAGGCTGTTTCCGCCAAACTGGCCGAAGCCAAGAGCAACACCGTTGTGCTGGCTTCTGGGCGTCTCTCCAACGAAGACTTGTTCAACCTGAAATCCCTGGCGGATGGGTTGGGGGGCAAGGCCGTGCTGTACACTGGCATGGGCGGCGGCGACCTGGCGATGCAGGTTGGCGTAGGGCAGGGCACGAACTTCTCCGATATGGGCAAAGGCGATGCCATCCTGGTGGCAGCCTCTGACCTGTACGAAGAAGCGCCCATCTGGTGGCTGCGCGTCAAGCAGGCGGCCGAGCGCGGCGCGACGTTGATCGTTGCCAATGCCCGCGCGACCAAACTGGACAGGTTTGCGAAGTTCGTGATCCGCTACTCGAACGGCGACGAAGTGAAAGCCGTGCAGGATCTGGGCGGCAAGGGCAAGATCGCCGAAGCCTTTGCCAGCGCGGAAAATGCGGTTGCGCTGTTTGGCAGCGATGGGCTGGGACTGGAAGGCTCCGGCAACCTGGCGGCTGCCTGTGCAGATCTGTTGGTGAAGACTGGTCATGTTGGCAAGGTCAACAACGGTTTGATCGGCGTCTGGCAGCGCGCCAACGACCAGGGCGCCTGGGAGATGGGATTCCGCCCGGAGGCGAATCTGGCTGGGGCGCTCAAAGGCAAGACGGTCTACGTGGCGGGCACCGACCCGGCCGGGGATGACCCGGCGTTGGCTAAGGCGCTCGAAGGCGCGGAGTTCGTCATCGCGCAGGAGTTGTTCCGCACGGCGACGGTCGAACTGGCAAATGTGGTTTTGCCCGCGCAGGCCTACACGGAACGAGACGGTTCGTTCACATCTGGTGAGCGGCGTGTGCAGCGTTTCTTCCCGGCTGTGCCTGCGTTGGCTGGGACGAAGGCTGATTACGCCATTGCGGCTGAGATCGGCGCGAAACTGGGCATCGCGTTGGAAGGCCGTTCTGCGGCGCTGGTCTTCGACAAACTGGCGGCAGGTGTGAAGGACTTCGAGGGATTGTCGTACGCCAGACTGGCCGAAGTAGCCGAACAATGGCCGATCGTGGGACGCGGCGACCTGTATTACGGCGGCGCGACCTACGAGAACACGCAGGGGCTGGGAGTCCAACTCGTCAGCGCGGCAGAGCGCGGGGAAACGGTCAGCATCCTCAGGGTCGAGAAAGAGGCGGGGCTGCGTCCCAAAGAGGATGAACTGCTGGCTGTCCCGGTCACGAAGTTGTTCGACCGCGGCCTGACCGTCGCCCCGGCGGAGTTGTTGAGCGGGCGTATTGGCGAAGCGACGATTGCCTTGCACCCCGACGCGGCCAGGAAACTGGGCGTGGAAGCGGGCGCGAAGGTGAAGGTCAGTTTCGACGGCGTGCAAGGGGAGGCGGTGGTGAAGTTCGATGAGACGATTTCGGCCGGCGTGGCGCTGATCCCGCGCAGTATGGGGCTGGCGATCCGCGAGCCGGCGGCGATAAAGGTGAAATGATATGGACTGGTCACTGTTTTGGGAATGGATCATCAAGTCGCTGGTGCTGGTATTCACGCTGTTGATCGGCTTCGGCTACCTGACGTATTACGAGCGCCGTTTCCTGGCGCTCCTGCAATCGCGCCTGGGGCCGAACCGCGCCGGACCGCAGGGGCTGATGCAGTGGATGGCGGATGCGGTCAAGTTGATCTTCAAGGAAGAACTGACCCCGGCCAAGGCTTATAAACTGGTGTTCTTCCTGTCGCCGGTTATTACGATGGTGCCTTCGATTATCATTGCGGCTGTCATCCCGTGGGGGCCGCCGGTGAACCTGTTTGGGCGCGTGGTGCCCCAGCAGGTTGCGGATATTAATGTGGGTGTGTTGTACCTGATGTCCATCGCTTCGATTGCGGTGTATGGCATCGTGCTGGCGGGCTGGTCGTCGAACAACAAGTACGCCATGATGGGTGGGTTGCGCTCTTCGGCGCAGATGATCTCGTATGAGTTGACGCTTGGCCTTTCGATGGTAGCGGCCATCCTGCTGGGCAATTCGATGAGCCTGGTGGACATCGTGGAAGCGCAACGCGGCGGCTGGTTTGTCTTGGTGCAGCCAATGGGCGCGATCATTTTCTGGATCGCGACGGTAGCGGAAGTCAACCGCCACCCGTTCGATATGCCCGAGGCCGAGCAGGAGATCGTGGCGGGCTATCACATCGAGTATTCGGGCATGAAGTTCGCGCTGTTCTTCATGGCTGAGTACCAGAAGATGATCGTGGTCAGCGCCATCCTGGCAACGCTGTTCCTGGGTGGGTATCTCGGCCCGGGCGTGGACCAGTTCCCGTGGCTTGGCCCGCTGTACATGTTCATCAAGATTTTCGTTTTGCTCGGTATCATGATCTGGGTGCGCGCTTCGTGGCCGCGCATCCGCTACGACCGCCTGATGGCCTTTGGCTGGAAGGTCCTGCTGCCGCTGGCGCTGGCGGTGGTGTTCATCACGGCGGTCGGTATCCTGCTGGCGCAGGAGGTCAATCCCTGGCTGATGTGGCTGACCCCCGTCCTTTCGCTGGCGGCGGGATATTTTGCCAGTTTAATGGTGGACCGCACGATACGGAGGAAGAACTATGCTTAAAGAACTCGGGCGTGGCCTGTTCACCACGTTCAAGATGCTCATCGAGGGGCCGGTCACGGTCCAGTACCCGGAGGAGAAGCGCCCGGTGCGGCCGCGCTTCCGCGGGCGGCACGTGTTGAAACGCTATGAGAACGGGCTGGAGAAGTGCATCGGCTGTTCTTTGTGCGCGGCGGCCTGCCCGGCGGACGCCATCTTCGTGGAGGCCTCCGAGAACACGGACGAGGCGCGCTTTTCACCCGGAGAGCGGTATGCTTCTACTTACGAGATCAATATGCTGCGCTGTATCTACTGCGGCTTCTGCGAAGACGCCTGCCCGACCGAGGCCATCGTGCTGGGCGACAACTACGAACTGTCCTTCACCGACCGCCACGACGCCATCTATACCAAAGACAGATTGCTGGAAGCGGTGCCCTCGCCCGAGATGACCACGCCGCGGGTGGTGGAGCCGGGTGTGTACATACGGTCGGTGCCGCAGATGGAGAATTCCAGGGATTAGAGAGTAGTAACTGTTCTCTGATTCTGAAAGTTAGCGATGAGTGAACTCGACGAGGAGATTCCATGAAATCACACCGTAATATGTTCAAGTGGCTTACACTGGCTATCCTATTGGTTGTGTTTTTGGGATTCGCGCTTGTTTCACCTTCGGCTTCAGCGCAGGAAGGGACGCATCCCACTTCGACTGAAACACCTGCTGAAATACCCCCGGATGAAACTCCCCTTGCGACACTGACGCCGACTTCTATCCCAGAATCTGAGGCGTCTCCCATCCCATTTCGTGTTCAAGGCATGGATGAATCTGCCCCTTCGAGTACAGACTGGTCAACTCCGCTCAATATATCCGTTACAGATTTCAGTTCCACACAACCGGGTATTGTGGTCGATTCGAATGGCGGTATTCATATCGTCTGGTCTGAAAGGGAAAACGGCGGAGCGGGAGAGATTTACTATAAGTACTGGAATGGGGTAAATTGGTCGGCATATATTAATATCTCGAATAGCGTCACATACGAATCGCTCAACCCGCAGGTGACTGTCGACAGCAACGGCCGGGCGCATGTGGTTTGGGAAGAACAAGACGACGACTATTCTTTCGATGTAGAAATCCAGTATAGCCAATGCAATGCCGGTACATGTACTTCACCAGTCAGCCTGTCAGGTCCGCCAAACTGGGATTGCGGCTATTATTATCCCAATCTGCAGGACTGGCACAGCGAGACGCCAACCATCGGTATTGATCAAGCCGACAGACTGATGGTAGTATGGCGCGCCTTCGAGCCCGGTGAAATCACTCAACCGTATAGCAGCTGGCTGGCCTCGGGGACGTCGCCATCGAAACCGACCGGTTGCGCACGTATGGTCGGCAGCTCGACAGGTTCTCACCGTGTAATGGGCGGCGCGCCAGGTGAATTTGCATTAGCATTCGAGACAGGCAATTCCTGGGTGTATTACAGCAAGTATGAAAGCGGAAGATGGGACTACCTTTCCTACCTGGCAAAGGGCGGGTTTCCTG
>JBMOMO010000332.1:0-5370 GCA_049324135.1 Chloroflexota bacterium | reverse complement strand
TTCGGCCCAAGTGCCTTGATCTTCTCAAGCGGTACTCCCCATCGTCGGGGATCAAAAAGGTTTTTTTCTCCATGCTCATTCGCTCGGTTGTACCACAACTTGGGCTAATGTGACATTGTCAAATTAAGTACTTTCTCAATAAAGGCGTGACCAAAACGGGCAAGCCGCGTTATTATTTCGCCAAAGAACAAAAAGGCGAACCCGTTGACGAAGTTCCGCAGGGCTATGAGATAGAAGAGAGTGTGAATGGCGTCGTCTCGTTGGTCAAAGTCCGCCCGAAGTTGATTCATCCCGAAGAAGTCGACAGCGTGAGAACTGCGCTGGCGCGCCATCCCAAAGCGCGGAATTATCGCGTCGCGGTCAAGGATAAAATGATCGTCATTTACGAATCAACGGGTTGGGATGTGGATGGGGTGATGGAATTGTTCAAGGGTTTTCCCATATTATCGAACGCAAGGGAAAAACTTGAAGAAGAGAAAGAACGGTATGGCCAATTCACCCCTGTCATGCGTTTCGTCTTGGATAACCAGGAAGCGCGGGAATATCATGCCGAACGCTGGTGTTATAGCGGAAGCATTGACGACTGGATCTACGCGGGCCATTCCGGGAAAATAGACGAACTGGCGAAAAAGTTAATTCCAAAACTTGGCACAGATGATTTTTTTGAACTCTACTAACCGGGCTGCGGGCGCGGCGGCGCGGGCATTGCGTCAAGCGATGGTTGAGCCTGACATCGAGCCCCTGCGGCCCAAGAAAAACCCCCGTTCCTGGGGAGCGGGGGTGGACGGGGAAGTCCCTGCGGGATTGTGCGCACCCTAGCGCAAAAAGGGAATCTTCTTCATTAATACCAGGATGTTGGTCATCAGCGCCGCGTAACGCTCGGGGGTCAGGACGCCGAACGGCCCGAACGGGATGACCGACTGCACGGCCACCGTTTGCGATTCGGTGTATTTCAGGATGCCCTCCGCCCCGTGCCGCCGGCTGATGCCCGAAGCCTTCATGCCTCCCATAGGCGCGTCCACCGACCCCCAGGAGGCCGAGAAGCCGTCGTTGATGTTCACCGTCCCGGTCTGGATCTGGCGGGCGATGTGTTGCCCCAGGCGGATATTCCGCGTCCAGACGCTGGCGTTCAACCCGTAGGTGGAGTCGTTCGCCGCCTGGATGGCCTGCGCGATGTCGTGGAATCGGTAGATGCACAACACCGGCCCGAAGACCTCCTCGGCGTACACCTCCATGTCGGGCGTAACGTCCGTCAGCAGGGTCGGTTCGTAGAAATACGGCCCCAGGTCCGGGCGCGGCTTCCCGCCCGCCAGGACGGTGGCGCCCTTCGCCGTTGCGTCTGCTACCATCTGGCTGACCTTGTCGAATTGATCTTGGGAGATCAGCGTCCCCATATCGACGTCGAATTCCAGCGCGGCTGAGATCTTCATGGTCTTCACCCGCGCAACCAGGGCTTCCACGAAGCGGTCATAAATGCCGTCTTGCAGGTACAGCCGCTCGGCGTGGATGCGCAACTGCCCGGCGTTCGAAAACGCGCCGTGGATGACGCCCTCCACCGATTTGTCCAGTTCGGCGTCGTCCAGGACGATGGCCGGGTTCTTGCCGCCCAGTTCCATGGAACACTTGAGCAGGCGCTCGCCTGCCTGGCTGGCGAGTTTGCGCCCGGTGGACGTGCCGCCGGTGAACGCCAGGAACTCGATCCCCTCCAGCATGGCCGGGCCGATGACGCTTCCCTTGCCGGTCACCACCTGGAAAACGTCGCGCGGCAGGCCCGCCTCGAATAACAGGCTGACCGCGAACAACGCCGTGAAGGGCGTTTCCGCGGCCGGCTTGAGTACGGCGCTGTTCCCGGCGATCAAGGCCGGGATGGGGTCCGAAATCGCCAGCGCCACCGGGTAGTTCCAGGGCGAAATGAATCCCACCACCCCTTTCGGGTGCAGCGCCTCCACCGCCTGGGTGAACACGGGGATGGCGCCCTTCCGCCGCCTCGGTCGAAGGTAGCGCGCCGCCCGCGCCGCATAGTGGCGGCAGTTGATGGAAACGTCGAACACCTCGTCCAGGGCATTCAGGCGCGTCTTGCCGGTCTCCAACTGGATCAGGTCCAGGAACTCGTCCCGATGCGCGATCACCAGGTCGTGATAGCGCAGGAAGATGCGCTTCCGCTGCGCCAGGCTGGTCTTCGACCAACTGGCCTGCGCCAGGCGGGCGCGTTGGAGGGCCAGCCGGACATCCTCCGCCGTACAGAGCGGGACCGATCCCAAAACCTGGCCGGTGAAAGGGGTTCGGATGTCCATCGCTTCGCGCGGACCTTCGGCGCGCGTGACCAGTTCGGACAGTTTTTCCAGGTCCGGGAGGTGGGCCGAGTTAACGCGCCCGTGATCCGCGGCCAGGCTGGTTTCGTCCTGTTGCATAGCAGCGATATTTTCCATGAATGTTTTCCTTAAAATACAAAATCGACCCATTGGACGACTGACAACACCTGTTATACAAAACTTGTAAAGAAAAGTCAAGTAAAAATGACGCTTCCCGCCTTTGCGGGCGCGGCGGCGCAGCGCGGAAGTTCCCAGGTCGCCGCGAATTTTGCTTTGACAAATCCTCTCTCGCCTGCTATACTCTAACCGTTGGTTGATGACTTTACCTGCCTGATGGCAGTTTTGAGTAAGCCAGTACGAGTATGACAAAAACTCCCCGGCCAGCACGTTTTACGGGGTGTTTTTCTATGTCCTGACTTTATCCGCTTCAAGCGGTGAAATTATCTTTTTAAGAAAAGGAAAACAATGAGTAAGAATCAAAAATTGAGAATCATTCCCCTGGGCGGTTTAGGGGAAGTGGGGAAGAACATGACCGCCTATGAGTATGGCAGGGACATCCTGGTCGTAGACACCGGCATTATGTTTCCCGAAAATGACATGCTGGGGATAGATTACATCATCCCTGACTTCGAGTATTTGCGAGGCAAGGCGGAGCGTGTGGTGGGCATCATCATCACGCACGGGCACGAAGACCACATCGGCGCGATCCATCACGTCCTGGCTGAGATCCCGGCCCCGGTCTACGCCACGCCCCTGACGCGCGGCCTGATCGAGGCCAAACTGGCGCGCAACAACGCCCTCGCCAGGGCCTCCCTGCATACGGTGGAAGCCGGCCAGACGATCCGCTTGGGCGCGTTCGAGGTGGAATTGTTCCACGTCTGCCATTCCATCCCGGATTCGGTCGGGCTGGGCATTACCACGCCGGCCGGCCTGGTCGTCCACATGAGCGATTACAAGTTCGACCACACGCCCGTAGACGGCTGGCCGACCGATTACGCCAAACTGGCCGAACTGTCGAAGCGCGGCGTGGATTTGCTCCTGTCGGATTCGACCAACGCCGAACGTCCGGGTTGGACTCCTTCGGAGAAGGTCATCGGGCCGGCCCTGGACAATGTGTTTGCCAGCGCGCCCGGGCGGGTGATCGTGGCCTCGTTCGCTTCCCTGATCTCGCGGATGCAGCAGGTGGCCGACGCGGCCGTGAAACACAAGCGCAAATTGGCTTTTGCCGGCGTCAGCATGGTAGACAACGCCAAGATCGCCCGCAACCTGGGCTACCTTGAAATCCCCGATGCGACATTGGTCCCGCTCGAGCAGGCCTTGAACATGGACGCCAAACAGGTTGCGCTGATGTGCACCGGGTCGCAGGGGGAGCCGTCTTCGATCATTGGCCGCCTGTCTTCCGGGACGAACCGCCAGTTCGACCTGAAGCCCGGCGATACGGTGGTCTTGTCGTCGCACCCCATCCCCGGCAACGAGGAGAACGTCAGCCGCGCCATCAACCGCATGTTGCGGCGCGGCGCAGACGTGATCTACGACGCCCTCGCGCCCATCCACGTTTCCGGTCACGCCAGCCAGGAGGAGCAGAAGTTGCTCATGAACCTGGTGCGCCCGAAGAACTTCATCCCTATTCATGGCGAATTGCGGCAATTGAAGCGCCATGCCGTGTTGGCGAGGCAGGTGGGTATCCCCGAAGAGAGTATCGTGGTCGTGGAGAACGGCCATGTGGTGGAACTGTCCGATGGGAAATTGCGCCTGGCAGAGCGCATCCCCGGCGGCTACGTCTTCGTGGACGGCCAATCCATCGGCGATATCGACAACGACGTGATGCGCGAGCGCGAGAAACTGGCGCGCAGCGGCATCTTCCTGATCGATTTGAATGTGGACAAGTATTCCGGCCGCCTGCTGCACGAGCCGGAGATCATCACGCGCGGTTTCCTTTCCCCGGAAGACGCCGAGACGTTGATGCCCGGGGTCCGCCAGCGCATCATGGACATCGTCAATGGCGGCGGGCTGGACGCCGAAAAGGATATTGCCAGCGCCGTCAAGTCGTTCCTGTTCAACGAAACCAAGCGCCGCCCGATGGTCTTCGTGACGTTGAGCAAGACGTAGGAAATCTGTGGGAATGAAAAAGTCGGGCAAATTGCTTGCTCGACTTTTTTGTTTTCTCATCTTGTTTTTTGCTGTTTGGTTTACTTGTTCAACTCGATTTCCAGTTTGGCGACCTTGACTCGCATTGTCAAGGAACCGATGGTTGATTTGTTCCTGTACCCCAGGAACAGGTAGTTCGGCAAATTGACAATTTGCGACGAGAAATCGATCAGGTTGATCTCACTGTTCACTTCATTGCCGCTCGTTGTAAATTCGAATTCATAAATATAGGGAGGCGTTTCCCCAAAATTGACTTCGCTGGATAGTTGCTCCCAGTAATACCTGCCGTTGTAGGTTTCGGTCTGGTCCAGGTAGTAGCGCACCTCCCCATATTGCGGTTGGAGCGCAAAGATCAGCGCGTTGGCGTCCGGCTGCGGCGTGTTCGAAAGCGCGACCCAGAACTCTCCCTGGGTGAGGGTGCTCATCTCCACCCTCAGGCGAATAGTAGCGTCTGCAGGGATGGAAGTCGCAATGCCGAACAAACCTTGTTCCCTGAAACTGCTCTGCCCGAATAACAATCCCGCATTCGACGTGGTAATCCCCAGCCCGGGGACGTTTGCAACTTTGCACTCCCCGCTTGCGCCGGGCGCAACCAAGGAGGCTTCGCTCGATATGATTTCCCAGCGGTCGAGACAGGTGATGCCGGGATCAACCGGTGTTGGGGAGGGCGCTATGGTCTCCGTTGGATTGGGAGGAACTTCTGTCGAGGTAGCCATCGAGAGGGACTCGATCGTTGCAGGAACTGGCGTGTTGGTCGCTGGGATAAGTACAGTTGAGGTGGGGGTCGCGGTTTCGGTGGGCGGTTTCAGGGCGGTAATGATTTGTGGGGATGTTGTAATCAAGGTAACAATGACAGTGCCGATGACGCCAATGATCGCAGCCAGGACAGTAGGATTGGAAAAAGGCTTCT
>JBMOMO010000331.1:0-5389 GCA_049324135.1 Chloroflexota bacterium | reverse complement strand
GCCTCCTCGAATTTTTCTCGGATTCTACTTCAAAATAAACCCGCTGAGGGATGCAAAGTTGCTACTGCGCGCCTGACCTGCTACCTCCCAATAAACTCATCCGTCACTTCGTCCAGTTTCAGGCTGACGATCTGGCTGGCCAGATCACGGCTCATCATCACACAAGAGAGCACAACTTACTAGACTTGCCAATCTTCCATTGTAAGGTCGGGAATACGTGAAAATTCTTTGACATTATGGGTAATAAGCGTTACGCCCTGAGCCAGGGCAATGGACGCAATCAGCAAGTCATTAGGGCCAATAAGTCGCCCTTGTTTTTCAAGCAAGGTGCGTAATCGCCCATATAACTCCGCGGCAAGGTCATCGAAAGGCAGTGACTCGAATGCAGCCGAAAAAGCCTGGACCAAGGTAACATTCTTCTCGCGTCCACTTTTATAAGCGCCATGATACAGTTCGGCTTTCACCACAGAACACAATCGGATTTCACGCGGACTGACCGAGGCTAGTTTGCGCGCCGGCAGGGTATCACGTTTGTTCAACAATTCAATGCAAACGTTGGTATCAAGCAGATAAGTCATTCGAACTTACTCCGCGTCTCATAACTTCCCTGCGATTCGCGGACAAGTGGCACACCTTCCCATCCACCAATAATTTCAGTAAAGAACAGGTCAGGCCACCCCAAATCCGAATGCGCTTGTTCAAGAGGGTGAAGCACTAAAACAACTTCCAACTCTGTATTCTTAATGCCAATCGGCGTTTCCAATTTCAAGATGCCATCTTTACCAACATGGGTACGGAAGGTCAGGCTTTGCATAATGCACCTCCAACGCTAAATTGTAGCATAGAAGTCCCCTATCTATCCCCGACATCTCTTACCCTCTCCCAATAAACTCATCCGTCACTTCGTCCAGTTTCAGGCTGATGATCTGGCTGGCCGAGTCGCGCCCCATGGTCACGCCGTAGATCACATCCGCCGCCTGGACGGTGTTGCGGTTGTGGGTGATGACGATGAACTGCGTATCGCGGCTCAACTCCTGCAGCAGGTCGCGGAAGCGCCCCACGTTGGCCTCGTCCAGCATGGCGTCCACCTCGTCCATCACACACACCGGCGTGGGCGAGACCTTCAGCAGCGCAAAGACCAGCGCAATGGCCGTCAGGCTCCTTTCACCGCCGGAGAGCAACGCCAGTCCCTGTTCGCGGCGGCCAGGCAGGCGCGCCTCGATCTCGATGCCGGTCTCCACCAGGTTTTCGGGATCGGTCAGCGCCAGGCGCGCTGAACCGCCGCCGAACAGCCGCACGAAGATCTGGCGGAACTCCTTGTCCACGGCCTCGAAGGTCTTCGAGAACTCCTGCCGGGTCAATTCGTCCAGTTCGGCGATCACCTGGCGCAGATCGGCTTCGGCCTGGCGCAAGTCCTCCACCTGCGTCTTCATGAATGCGTAACGCTCGGTTTCTGACTCGAACTCCTGCTGCGCTTCGGGGTTGACCGGCCCCATGCGCCGCAACTGCGCGCGCTGCTGGGTCAATTGCTCTTCCAGCCCGGCGCCCAACTCCCTGACCACCGGCAACTGCTCCACCATGCCGTCCAGCGGCAGCGGCAGCGGGCCAGACACATCCTGCGCGTACTCGAAGTTGACCAGCCCGAAATCATCCTGGATGCGCCCGCGCAGCGTGTCCAACGCCTCCTGGCGGCGGATGACCTCCACCTGCACCTGGTTGTACTGACGCTCAGCCAGTGTCATCACGCGCTGAGCTTCGGCCTCCTGCTCCTGCAACGCCCGCTCCTGCTCCTCGGCGCTCGCCAGGTCCTTCTCGGCCGGTTCGATCCTGGTTTGCAGCGCGGCAATCTCCGCGTTGAGTGCCGCCTCGCGCTCGCGCAGCCCGGCGCGCTCGCCCTCCAATTGCGCCAGATTGCTCCCGGTCTCTTCCAGGCGGCGGTCGAACCCATCCATCTGTTCCACCAGGCGCGCGGACGCAACGCGCCGCTCCTGGACGCGCCCCTCCACATCGCGCAACGCCTGTTCCGCCACCGCCGCGCGCGTCGTCCAATACGAGACCTGCTCCTGCGCCTCGTCCAACGACATGCCCCCCAGTTGCGCCTCCAGGACGTGGACCTCTTCCGCTGCCCGCACGGAATCGGACTCGATCTCCGTTTTCGCTTCGAGCAGTTCGATCCCCTCCGCTTCGGCCCTGGACGCCTCGGCCTGCAACGCTTCGAGTTGCTTTTCCTGCCACCCCAACGCGCGCCGCGCCGAATCCAACTCCCCGGCGGTTTCCCTTTCGACGGCCGCCGCCGCCTCGAGCCCCCTGCGCGCTTCGCGCTGGGCACTTTCAGCGGCGGAGAATGTTTCTTGCGCGGCCAGCAGGTCCGAGGTCAGGTCCCGAAGCGCGGACTGGAGCAAGTCCACCCGTCCGCCCAGCGCGGTCAATGAATCCCCCAATTCGCGACGCTGGCGCGGTCTGCCCAAGGTCGAGCCGCGCGCGGGTTTGCCAGCCAGCACCAGGCCGTCGGCGCGAAAGACTTCGCCGCGCAGGGTGACGGCGCGGGCGTGGGCGGGCTGCCCGGCGATCAGGCGGCGGGCGGCGGCGCGGTCGCGGACGATGAAAGTATGCCCCAATAGCAAATTCTTGGCTACGCGCAAATCGCCAGGCGCGTCCACCAGGGAGGCGGCCAGGCCCAGGCAATCGGGGTCGGCGGGCGCTGGCAGCGGCTGGGAGGCGACCAGGCCTTCGAGCGGAAGAAGGGCAGCGCGACCGGCCTCCCCGGCTTCGAGCAGGGCCAGGGCTTCTTCGAGGTCGCCGCTTTCGAGCAGCACGGCGTCCAAACTCTCGCCCAGGGCGGCGGCGATGGCGGTTTCCAGTTCGGCCGGCACGTCCAGCGCCGCGCTCAACGCGCCGCGCGCGCCCTTCAGCCGGGAACCGCGCGCGGCATCCAGCAGGAAGCGCGCGCCCTCAGCGTAACCGGCTAGCGACTGTTCGGCCTGCTCCAGCACCTCGAGTTGCGCGGCCTGGCGCGACCACTCGGCCTTGAGCGCAGCCAGTTCGTCGCTTTTGGCTCGTTTTTCGTCTTCCAGGGCAGCCACAGCCTGCTTGCGCGCGGACAGGGACTCCTCAGCGATGTGCAGCGACGCCTCGGTTTTCTTGCGGGCGGTGACGGCGGCGCGCTGTTCGCCGTCCGCAAGAACAACATCATCATCTGCATCGCGGACGGCCTGCTCGGCGGCGGCAAAACGCTCTCCCAGAGCGACGCGGCGGGCAGCCAGTTCGTCGAGGCGCGCCTGCGTCTCGGCGCGGCGGGCGTTCAGGCGGGCAGATTGTTCCCGGGCGGCGCGCAGTTTCGTCTCGATGCTGGAACGTTCCGCCTGGCGCGCCGACAGCGCTTCCTGGGCAGCGGACAGGCGGGAACGCGCCTCATCGAAGTTTTCTTTCACTTGGGTGAATTCGGCTTCGGCTTCGGCCAGTCGCTCCTGCGCCAGGGCGCTTTCCTGGGCAACGCGGTCACGGTCGCTGCCCAGGGACTGGCGCGAGGCGACCAGGGCGCGCTGGCGTTCCTCCAAGACAGCCAGTTCGCGGCTGGCGGCTTCCCAGCGGGTGTGCAATTCGGACAATTCGCGATGCCAGGTGTTCAAGCGGGCGCGTAATTCCTGCAAACGTTCTCGAAAGGCGGCATATTCAGCCTGCCTGGAATGGAAGGCTTCACGCGCCTCGCGCTGGCGGGACTCCTGCTGGCGCAACACTTCGCGGCTCTCGGTCACTTCGCGCAAGGTCTTGTGCCAGTGGTAGCCGTACCACTCGCGCAGGAGTACGCGCAAGTCGGCCTGCATACGGGTATATTCCAGCGTGCGGCGCGCCTGGCGTTCGAGCGAGCGCAGGCGCGGTTCGAGTTCGGCCATGATGTCGAGCACGCGCTCCAGGTTGCGCTGGGTGGTTTCGAGGCGTCGCAGGGTCTCTTCGCGGCGAGAGCGATACAATCCCACCCCGGCGGCTTCCTCGAACAGGCGGCGGCGCTCGTCGGCTTTGAGCGCCAGCGAGGCGTCCACCAGTCCCTGGCCGAGGATGGTATAGGTGCGCTCGCTCAGGCCGGACTGCGCCAGCAGTTCGTTGATCTCGCGCAAGCGGACGTGCTGCCCGTTGAGCAGGTAATCGTTGCGTCCGTCGCGGTAGGCGCGGCGTCCCATGGACACTTCGCTGAAATCCACCGGCAGCCAGCCGTCCGCATTGTCGAACAGGATGCTGGCGGAGGCCATTCCCGCGCGGGTGCGGTGCTCGGAACCGGCGAAGATCATGTCTTCGGTCTTCTTGGCGCGCAGCAGGCCAAAGGACTGTTCCCCCAGCACCCAGCGCAGGGCGTCGGCGATATTGGACTTGCCGGAACCGTTCGGCCCGACGATAGCAGTGATGCCCTCGGCAAATTCGAACACGGTGCGCGAGGCGAAGGTCTTGTATCCTTGCAATTCGAGGGATTTCAGGCGGAGAGGCATGGAAAAGTAGAGAGTGGAGAGCAGTGGATAGTGGATCGGAAGTTGGAAGCGGCGGGATCAGGCCAGGCCGAGGGTCTCCAGCGCAGACTGGGCGGCATTCTGCGCCGCCAGGTGTTTGCTGGGGCCGCTGCCGCGCCCATACGGCTTTTTATCTATTTGTACTTCGACCACAAAGATCTTGGCATGGTCGGGGCCGCTGGCTTCCACAGTCTGGTAAAGTGGCGTACCCAGTTTTTGCGCCTGCGCCCATTCCTGCAAAGTGCTTTTGGGATCGAATATTTCCGTGCGGTCGAGCACCCGGTCACGCACGCCGTCGATCAAGGGTTCGATGAAGCACTGCACGGCGGGAATGCCGGCATCCAGATAGAGCGCGCCGATCACGGCTTCGAAGGTGGCGCACAGCAGGGTGTCGCGTTCGCGCCCGCCGGAGGCCAGTTCCCCTCGTCCCAGCCGCAGGGCAGGCCCCAGGTCGAGTTGACGCGCGAAGGCGGCCAGTGTATCGGTGCGGACGAGCGCGGAGCGGATGCGCGTCAGGTCGCCTTCGGGCATCTCCGGGCAATGGTGATAGACCCAGGCGCCGACCACAAAGTCCAACACGGCGTCACCCAGGAATTCGAGGCGTTCGTTGTCCTCCAGCGCGTTCTGGTTTTCGTTCAAATACGAACGATGCGTCAACGCGCGCGCCAGCAGTCCCAGGTTTGAAAAAGGCAGCCCCAATCGCCTAGCCAGATCGGCGACGGATTCGGCTCCTGCCAGTGAGCCATGATTCAACGTCACGGGGACCTCCCCGGAACTCAGGGAGCGCCAGCCCCTCACCATACAAGGTGAGCGAAGACTCGCGTTCCATCAGTTCCGCTATGATTTTGCGGCTCGATTGTAACGCCTCTCAGGGAAAATGGCAAACAATG
>JBMOMO010000330.1:0-5416 GCA_049324135.1 Chloroflexota bacterium | reverse complement strand
TGCATTGTCTCTCGACTCAACTCTTGCCAATGTGCTACCACTTTGTTTGCATCCATTTTCGCGTTCCTCTCTCGTTTTTCGCCCATCTTACCCCCTTTTTCAAAAAACTGACGCACACCCTTTCGCGATTCTCGATCTATGGGTTGAGGGTAATCTCCATACTATATAGATAGGCCAATCCTGCCATGCGGTCGTCGGCCTGGCGCAATACCAGGCGCGCCTGGGTTGGCTCGCTCACTTTATAGGGGACCGTGGTCGAGAAGATCTGCTCGTCCACGCCAATGAAATCCAGTTCGCGCAAGCCGATGGTCTTCCCTTGCGGGTCGATCAATTCCAGGTACACCAACTGGTCGTTGAACGGCAGGAAGCGCCCCTCCACATCCAGGACGCCGCCAGTTGGGGCAGCGCTCGCCTTAGGTTCGTACAACACAACCCGTTCCAACAGGTCGCCGGAAGGCGTGATCTCGTCCGGCCCAACCGACAGCAGCAAAAGGCGCTGCGTAGCCAGTGACTGGAGACGTCCCTGCCCATCCTTGGTGCTGACCGTAAGCCGCCCTACTTCGGCTGCCGCGCGAATCTGGAAGGGGATTTTGAACGAGAAATACACATCCCCGTTATTTGGGACGCGCTCGAGTTTGCTGTATAACATCCGGCCATCCTCACCCTGCAGGTCGAACTGCACCAGCCGGCTTTCCCCGGCCACCATCTGCATCCGCAAGTGGAAGGGGGAGACGATCTTCGACATCGGCCCCGGAGATTGAATCTGGATCTGCGCCATGCGCGCGGCAGGCGAGGGCGTAAGCGTATCCGTTGGGGTCGGCGTGGGGGGAATGGGCGTCTCGGTCGGCGCGGGCGTATCGGTTGGGGTGGCGCTGGGAGTGCCGGCCAGCGAGGTCGCCATGGCCGCCTGGGCGGTCATCACCACCACCGTCGGGAAGTAGTCCGCGGGGAACGGCGTCGGGACAGACTGCGCGCCCGGGAAAGCGCAAGCAACCAGAAGTCCAGGGAGGGAAGCGAGCAGGAGCAAACGGGAAAAGTTGGTTTTGTTCATAGGTAAGAGACGCCCCATTATAACGGGGCGTCTCGATTTTTGTCATGTAATCCACCCCACTAAAGGGATGCCTTCACAACCCGTAAATCTCACCGTATTTCTGCTGGAGATAACGGACATAGGGCGCAGGGTCTATCTTGGAACCGGTCGCGCGCTGCACCAATTCCTGCGGCTCGAATTTGCTTCCATACACGTGGATGTTCCCGCGCAGCCAGCCGAGCAGGGCCTCGAATTTGCCCTGGCGGATCTGGTCGGCCAGGTCGGGAATATCGGCAACGATCTTTTCCCATAACTGGACCGAGATCAGGTTGCCGAGCGCATAGGTCGAGAAATAGCCCAGCGCGCCGCCCGACCAGTGGATGTCTTGCAACACGCCTTTGGCGTCGTTGGGCGGGAGGATGCCCAGGTATTCTTTCATCTTGCTGTTCCAGACCTCGGGCAGGTCCTTGACCTGCACCGCGCCTTCGATCATGGCGATCTCCAGTTCCAGGCGCAGCATGATGTGCATGTTGTACGTGGCCTCATCGGCATTGACGCGGATCAGGGACGGTTCCACCTTGTTGATGGCTTTGTAGAACGTTTTCAAATCTACATCCCCAAGCGTCTCGGGAAAGAGTTTCTGGTATTCGGGATAGTAATGTTCCCAGAAGGGCAGCGAGCGGCCTACCAGGTTTTCCCACATGCGCGACTGCGACTCATGCACCGCCAGCGACGCGCCGCCCGCCAGCGGGGAACGCGCATAGGCCGGGTTGCCGCCCAGTTCGTACAGGGCGTGACCGGACTCGTGCATGGTGCTGAACAACGAGGAAGTCGGGTTATCCCGCTCGAAGCGGGTGGTGATGCGCACATCGTCCATGCCGAATTCGGTGGTAAAGGGATGCGCAGATTTATCCTGGCGGCCGCGCTGCCAATCGTAACCGAAGGCCGTAATGACCTGCACGCCGAAGTCCCATTGCTTCTGTTCGTCGAAGGGCTGTTTCAGGAACGAATCGTCCACCTGCGGTTTTTCGGCAATGGCGCGCAACAGTTCCACCTGCTGCGGGCGCAGGGCGTCGAAAATGGCCTTCACCTCGGCGGTCTTCATGCCGCGCTCGAACTGGTCGAGCAGGATATCGTAGGGATGATCCGAAGGCGGGAAGAACGAGACGAAACGCTGGTTCAGTTCGACGACCTTTTCCAGGTGCGGGCGGAAGATGGAAAAGTCGGATTTTCCCCGGGCCTCGACCCAGGCGTCGAAGGCCTTGCTGGTGACCAGCGCGAACTCGGCCACGAACTCGGCCGGCACGCGCGTGGCCTGGTCGTATTTATGCCGGGTCACTTTCAGCAGGCGCGCCTCGTCCGAATCCGGGTCGGCGCCGGAAAATTCCCCCTCCAGGTCAGCCAGCAGGACGCCGACCTCATCCGATGTGAATTTCTCGTGCGAGATCTTGCCAAGCGTAGCCAGTTGGTTGCCGCGCGACTCGTTCCCGCCGGGCGGCATATAGGTTTGCTGGTCCCAGCCCAACAGGGCGGCGGCGGCGTTCAAGTCGGCCACTTCGGCCAGCAGGGTCTTGAGTGTAGAGAGTTTTTCGGACATGGAATTTCCTTGTTCCAAAAGAATAGTTTCAAGCCACTTTCCAGCGCAAGGGAGCGCCCTGCAAAGCGGCCAATACTTCGTTGGCGATGTCTTCCGCGGCCCGCGCCTGCGCCTCCCTCGTCTGCGCGCCGATATGCGGGCTGGCGATCACGCGCGGATGCCCCACCAGGGCGGTTGCGCCGGGAGGCTCGGCGGCGAACACGTCCAGCGCCGCGCCCGCTGCCTGGCCGGATTCGAGCGCAGACAGCAGGACCGCCTCGTCGATGATGCCGCCGCGCGCCGCGCACACCAGGCGGACTCCGCGCTTCATCCGCCCGAAGGCCTGCGCATCCACCATCGAGCGAGTCGCGGCTGTGAGCGGCAGGTGCAGCGAGATGAAGTCCGAGCGCGCGTACAGTTCCTCGAGCGGAACGGGCTTCGCGCCGCGCTGGCGGATGTCTTCATGCGGGACGAGCGGGTCGTATCCCAGCACGCTCATCCCAAAGATGAGCGCGCGCCGGGCCACCTCCGCGCCGATGCGCCCCATGCCGATCACGCCCAGCGTTTTGCCGTACAGTTCCACGCCTTCCAGTTCCTTCTTGAGCCATTCGCCGCGCTTCATGGCGGCGTCGGCGCGGGGCAGGTCGCGGCACAGGGACAGGAGCAGGCCGAAGGTCAGTTCGGCGACCGCCAGGGTGGTGGAGAGCGGGGCGTTGACCACCGTCACGGCATGGGCCCTGGCCGCCTCCAGGTCGATGTTGTCCACCCCAACCCCGGCGCGCCCGACCACCTTGAGCCGCCGGGCGGCCTCGAAGACCGGGGAAGTCACCTTCGTCCGCCCGCGCACGACCAGGGCGTCATACTCCCCGATGGCAGCCAGCAGGTCCGCCGTGGAGAGACCGGCGCGGTCGTCCACACGGGCAGCGGAACGCAAGACGGCCTGGCCGGTTTCTTCCAGGCCATCGGTGATGAGAACGGCAAACTGGGACATGCGCCGATTGTAACCCATATCGGCGCGACGGGTATCCTACCAGGGAGGGATGCAAGACGCAAAAATCGGTGTGCAGATTGCGCCATTTTGTGCAATAATTGGAATATCATTTTGCCAGCAAGGTTCAAGGAGAAGAAACATGGCCCCTCAAAAATGGTGCATCTGGTACGCCCCCTTCCGGGAAAGCCCCACCGGCAACAAGATCACGGACATCCCGACCGGGGCGGTGGTCGAGCCGACCGGCAACCAGCAGCAGGCCGTCATCAACGGCAAAGAGACGATATGGTCCGAAGTGACCTACAAAGGGAAGACCGCCTGGATCTACGAAAACTACCTGGAAGACCTGGTAGAGAAGTACCCCGATTTCGAAGTCCATATCCCCAACCCCACCGCCGATCCCACCGACGCGGCCCAATACATGATCCTGGACGGGCGGGTGAAGTACAACATGTGCGGCGAGTTGTGCGTTGCTTTCATCGGAGGCGACGACATCGAAACGTTCGTGGAGAAATGGAAAGCGGTATCCCCCAACTACCACAAATGGGCGCTGTTCGGCAGCAGCGACAAACCGACCGGCGTAGACGCGCTGGACAGTATGTTGAAAGTATATGGTCACCCGACGCCGAACCTGACCTTCAAGGCCGGGCTGACCGATCCGTACATCGGCTTCAAGATCTCCCCAGGCAGGGTTCAGAAAATGCTCGAAACCTATTACCTGATCGCCGGAGTCCACATCAGCGGCGTCACCGGGAAACTGCGCGGGCAGGGCATCGGGCATTGGGTGGTGCTGGACAAGATCATCCCCAACGGCGTCAACGGCGGCTGGGTGGAGATCTACAACCCCTTCCCCAACAAACGCCAGGAATACTCCTACGACGAATTCATCAATTCCTGCGGCGGCCCGTCCTGGACCGGGATATGGGTAAGGCGGAATTTGGGGTGAGGAACAAAAAGAAAACATCAGAAAGGCATACTTGAGCGCAAGGCAACACGCGCAAAAGAAAGGTAGACGAACATGTCCCTACCCGCCATGCAACCCCAAAACTATGCGCTGGAACTGCTCACCGAACATTACCTGATCCAGTGTCACGTAGAGCCGGTCGGTCTGTTGATGACCTACCTGGATTCGCCCGACCGCGCCAATTTCCAGATCCGGGACGCCACGTTGACCGGCCTGGGCGCAGACAGCGCGGTGCATGCGATCAAGTTCCGGGAACTTTTCATCATGAGGAACGAAGTGACCGCCATCCGCGTGGACGAAGCCGACCTGCAAGGCGCTGTTCCCACCCTGCGGGCAAGCGAAAGGGTGCGCCTCTTCATCCCTCGCTTCGTCGTCCAGGGCACGCTCACGCACGGGGAAGACACCCGCCTGGGAGACATGTTCGAAATCATGAAAGGCGCCTGGGTGGCGCTGCACAACGCGCAGGTCTTCCCGCTCACCGCCATCCAGGCGCAGGTCTTCCACGAAGCGCCGTTGCTGCTGGTCAACAAGAACCGCATCCGCTTCTACGAGTCCGCGCCCGGCTGAAGCCAGGCAAGCGCATGAACCCACTCATCGCCATCGTCGGGCCCAGCGGCGTGGGCAAGACGGCGCTCGTCCAGGCGCTGGCAGGGGCCGGGGATTTCGAGGTCGCCCTCGAGCAGCACAGCCAGCGTCCCTTCCAGGCGCTCTACCGGCAGGACGCCCGCTATGGTCTCGCCAACCAGGTGGACTACCTCCTGCTGCGCGCCGAACAGGAGATCGCCCTGCGCGCCGCGCCGCGTACCGCGCTGGTAGACGGCGGCCTCGACCTGGACTATCACGGCTTCACCCGCCTCT
>JBMOMO010000329.1:0-40860 GCA_049324135.1 Chloroflexota bacterium | reverse complement strand
TTCCCCGCTTGTACGAACAAATCCAATCCAAGGACATCCAGATCCTGACCTGGCAGGACGAGGCTTATCCCCAGCGCCTGCGCGAAATTTCCCAGCCGCCGCCGGTGCTGTACCTGCGCGGCGAACTGCTGCCGGAGGATACCTGGGCGGTTGCCATCGTCGGCACGCGCCGGGTGACGCCTTATGGACGGCAGGTGACCGAGCAGATCGCCTCCTTCCTGGCGGGCAACGGCGTGACGGTCGTCAGCGGGCTGGCGCGCGGTGTGGATGCGATTGCGCACCAGGCGGCTTTGCGCGCTGGCGGGCGCACCCTGGCGGTGTTGGGCTCGGGCGTGGACCGCATCTACCCGCCCGAAAACCGGGCGCTGGCCGAGCAGGTTTGCGAGCATGGCGCGCTGTTGAGCGATTACGCGCCGGGCGCAGCCCCGGAGAGCGCCAACTTCCCGCCCCGCAACCGCATCATCTCCGGGCTTTCGATGGCGGTGGTGGTGGTCGAGGCCGGCGAGACCAGCGGCGCGCTGATCACGGCCGAATTCGCCGCTGAGCAGGGACGCGAAATTTTCGCCGTGCCGGGCAGCATCCTGGCCCCGCAGAGCAAGGGCGCCAATAAACTCATCCAGCAGGGCGCGCTTCCCCTGTTGAGCGCCAGCGACGTGATGCAAGCCCTCAACCTGACGCGCGTCGGCCAGCATAAGGCGGCCCGCAAAGCCATCCCCAGCGATGCCGTGGAAGCGAAATTGATGGGCGCCCTGGGAGACGAGCCGCTGCACGTGGACGAAATCCGCAACCAGACCGGCCTGCCTGTGGAAAAGGTCTCTGCTACCCTGATTATGATGGAACTTAAGGGTATGGTGCGCCAGGTGGGTGGGATGCAATATGTGGCGGTTCGTGAGGTACAATCGGAATACTTGGTGAACAATGAGTAACTTGGAGCATACTTACGCGGTCATTATGGCGGGCGGCGGCGGGACGCGCCTTTGGCCCGTTTCGCGTCGGGACCGCCCCAAGCAGATGATCCCCCTGGTGGAGGATCGCTCCCTGTTCCAGACCACTGTTGGACGCCTGGAAGGCTTGTTCCGGCCGGAGCGCATCCTGGTGGTAACCGCCAGGGATCAGGCCGAAACGCTCAAAGCGCAAGCCCCTGACATTCCTGCTCACAATTTCCTGCTCGAGCCCTCGCCGCGCGGCACAGCCTCCGCCATTGGCCTGGCCGCCGTCATTTTGCACAAACGCGACCCGCAAGCGGTGATGGCCTCCTTGCACTCTGACCATTACATCGGCAACGAGGAGTTGTTCCGGTCGCTCATCCGCACTGCGGCGGATGTGGCCGGGAAAGATTACCTGGTCACGTTGGGGATCACGCCTACCTACCCCGCGACCATCTACGGATACATCCAGGGCGGTGAGCGCCTGCCCGAGCCCTTCGACTACCCGGTGCATAACGTCTTGCGCTTCATCGAAAAACCGGACGAGAAACAAGCGCAATCGTTGATCGAAACGGGCAATTACTCTTGGAATTCGGGGATGTTCTTCTGGAAGGTGGAAAATATCCTGGCGGAAATGGCGCGCCAGATGCCGGACTTGTATTCCGTTTTGACCCAGACCGAGGCTGCGTGGGGAACCGAACGGCAGGACTCTACCCTGACGGCCCTGTGGCCCGGCCTGCGCAATGAGACGATCGATTACGGCATCATGGAACACGCCGAACGGGTGGCTGTGCTGCCAGCAGGTGGATTGGAATGGAGCGACATCGGCAATTGGAACTCCCTGTTCGATGTCCTGCCGCCTGATGAAAATGGCAACATCGTTTTTAGCGGTCATCATATTCCACTGGATACATCCAATTCCCTGGTGTATGGAAATCGCGACGGCCGCTTGATCGTCACCATCGGCGTGGATGACCTGATCATTGTCGATGCTGGCGATGCGTTGTTGGTCTGTCACAAGGAGCAGGCTGTCCAGGTGCGCCAAGTAGTGGAACAATTGAAAATTTCCAACCGCGAGCATTACACATAACCTGCTCTCTAGCCACTACTCTCTAATCTCTGCTCTCCATTCTCTTTCTTGGAGGTTTCATGGAAGCCTATTGTATGAAATGCAAGACCAAACGCGAGATCCAAAACCCGGAAGCGACCTTCAACGCTAAGAGTTCGCCTGTGACCGTCGGCGCGTGCGCGGTGTGCGGCACGAAACTATATCGCATGGGCAAGACTCCTGCCCACGAAGGCTTGACGCCCCCGGAGCCGAAAAACACCCGCGAAGGTAAACTGGTGATCGTCGAATCGCCGGCCAAAGCCAAGACGGTGGGACGCTTCCTGGGCAAGGGCTATACCGTCCGCGCTTCGGTGGGACACGTGCGCGACCTGCTGCGCTCGCAGATGTCGGTGGACGTGGAGAACGACTTTGCGCCCAAATACCGCGTCCCCAACGAGAAGAAAGAAGTGGTCAAGGAACTCAAGCAACTGGCAAAGACGGCGCAGGAGATCTACCTGGCGACCGACCCCGACCGCGAGGGCGAGGCGATTGCCTGGCACTTGATGGAAGCGGCCCACATCGAGCCGAAACTGACCAGGCGCGTGGTCTTCCATGAGATCACCGAGCCGGCCATCAACGAGGCGTTTTCCCACCCGCGCGGCATCAACGAGGACCTGGTCAACGCCCAGCAGGCGCGCCGCGTGTTGGACCGCCTGGTGGGTTACAGCATCAGCCCGATCCTGTGGGAGAAGGTGCGCAGCCGCCTTTCGGCCGGGCGCGTCCAGTCGGTGGCGCTCAGGCTGATTGTCGAGAGGGAACGCGAGATAGACGCCTTCGTCCCGGTGGAATATTGGTCCATCGGCGCCGAGTTCAAGCCGGAGAAGGTCCGATCCACTTTCCTGACCAAACTGGCCAAGATCGACGGCAGCGATCCCGAACTGCCCAGCGAAGAGGTCGTCAAACCGCTCCTGGTGGACATGGAGGCGGCGGCTTATGAGATCACGAAGGTCAAGCGCGGCGAGCGCCGGCGGCGGCCATCCCCGCCTTTCATCACCTCCACGTTGCAGCAGGAGGCCTCGCGCAAATTGGGCTTTACCGCCAAGCGTACCATGGGCCTGGCGCAGGGACTGTACGAGGGTCAGGATGTGGGCGAAGGCGGCGCGACCGGCCTGATCACCTACATGCGCACCGACTCGACCAACATTGCGGAGGTCGCGCAGAAGGAGGCCCGTGAATACGTGATGGGCAAGTACGGCGCGGACTTCCTGCCCGCCGAGCCGCCCCAATACAAGGCCAAAGCGAAGGGCGCACAGGAGGCCCATGAAGCCATCCGCCCGACCTCGGCCATGCGCGACCCGGAAAAGGTCAAGCCGTATCTCGAACCGGCCATGTTCAAACTGTACCAACTTATCTGGCAGCGCTTCGTCGCTTCGCAGATGGAAGCGGCGGTGTATGACACGCTGCAAGTGGAAGTGACCGGCAAAACCGGCGCCCATGAGTACTTGTTCCGCGCTTCCGGCTCGGCGGTCAAATTCCCCGGTTTCCTGGTGGTGTACGAAGAAGCCAAGAACGAAGATGTCAAATCGGAAGAAGAGGAAAATGTCCGCATCCCGGCCGGGGTGGCGGAGGGACAGAAGCAGGAACTGGTGCGCCTGATCCCGGAGCAGCACTTTACCCAGCCGCCGCCGCGCTACTCGGAAGCCTCGCTAGTGCAAGCGTTGGAAGAATACGGCATTGGCCGCCCATCTACCTACGCGCCCACCATTTCCACCATCCAGCAGCGCGGTTACGTGGAGCGGGTGGACCGCCGCCTGATCCCGACCGAGACCGGCATGCTGGTCAACGACCTGATGCTCCAGTATTTCCCGGAGATCGTGGACCTGAACTTCACCGCTCACATGGAAGAAGACCTGGACAAGATTGCTTCCGGCCAGGCCGAATGGGTGCCGGTGATGCGCGAGTTCTACGGGCCGTTTTCGGTCAAGGTGCAGAAAGCGCAGGCCGAGATGCCGGTTACCAAGACCGGGCCAGAACCGATCGGGCGCGCCTGTCCCGATTGCGGCAAGGAACTGGTCATCCGTTATGGGCGTTACGGCAAATTCATCTCGTGCAGCGGTTTCCCCGATTGCCGCCATACCGAAGCCTGGCTGGAGAAGATCGGCGTCGCCTGCCCGAAGGACGGCGGCGACATCGTGGAGCGCAAGACGCGCAAGAACCGCATTTTCTACGGCTGCAACAATTATCCCGCCTGTGACTTTACCTCGTGGAAGAAGCCGCTCGCCCAACCCTGCCCCAAGTGCAACGGCTTGCTAGTGATCGCCAACAAGCGCGAGGCGCAATGTACCGTTTGCGAGGAGACCTTCCTGTTGGAAGAGGTCGTCCCCGAAACGGCCTCGGACTGATGCGCGGGCGGGCAGCCGACTGGAATACCCCTACCGGGTGGTTGGGTTTTATTGCTTGGATAGTATATAATTACACTAGTAACTCATTTTAGTCGAAGGGACGTGGCATGGCCTCGATATTCCAGTTAATCTCTGTTTTGGTCAAACGCCCGGCGGTAGCGGCTGTCCTGGGCGTGATTGGCGGATTGCTCCTTGGCCTGGCAGTCGGGTGGGGACTTTGGCCGGTGCAGTGGACGAACGCCACTCCCGAAGTCCTGCGCGCCGATTTGCAGGAAGACTACCTGCGCATGGCGATCGACTCCTTCCGCGTGACCGGCGATCCCAACATGGCGGTCCGGCGTTGGAACGAACTGGGCGACAGCGCCCAGGCCGTCTACCTGGATATCCAGCAAGATCCGGCTGGCCTGGACGTGGGAGCCATCACCGCCTACGGGCAGGTCATCCAGGCTGTGAGCGGCCCGATCGACGCTCCCGCGCCTGCCCAGCAGGGAGATCAGCCGGTCACCTCTTTGAGCACCATCCTGATCAGCGTGGCAGGGATTTTCATTCTGGCGGTGTTCATCTTTGGCGCGTTCTACCTGATCCGTAAAGTGTTCAGGCCGCGCTCCGGCGCTGTCTCGGCCGCCATGCAGGCCGCCGAGTTGACCCGCCAGACCGAGCGCACCGACTTCCAGTCCATGGGGCTGGCGCCGCCCGTCACGCAGACCATGACCACCTTCGTCCTGGGCGACGACCTGTACGACGAGTCTTTCAGCATAGACACGCAGGGAGGCGACTTCCTGGGCGAGTATGGCGTGGGCGTATCCGAGACCATCGGTGTTGGCGATCCCAAAAAGGTCACGGCGTTGGAGGTCTGGCTGTTCGACAAGAACGACATCAAGACCGCCACCAAAGTCCTGATGAGTCCATACGCCTTTGGCGATATGAACGTGCGCGCCCGCCTGGAAGCGAAGGGCGAATTGGTGCAACTCGAACCGCAGAAGGAGATCATCCTTGAAACCGCCGCGCTCCAACTGCTGGTGACGGTGGTAGACCTGGAATACGGCGTCGGCGCCCTGCCGCCCGAGAGTTACTTCGAGCGGGTGACGCTAGAAATGGCTATCTGGCCGAAAGAAAAGTAGACGACAAAAAAGGCTGGGCTCCGAACCCAGCCTTTTCTTTGCGCATCTTCCCGGACTTCATTCTATCTTCAAGATCTTGAAGTTGATCCTGCCCCCCGGCGTTTCCGCTTCGACCGTCTCCCCAACCTTGTGGTCCAGCAGCGCCTTGCCGATGGGCGATTCGTGCGAAATCTTGCCCTGGGATGGGTCGGCCTCGGTTGGGCCGACCAGGTGATAGGTCTCCGGCGGGTAATCTTCTTCCTGGATGGTGACGTGGTCGCCGATCGAGACGACGCCCTGGTTGGCGTTCTTTTCGATGATGACGGCTTTGCTGAGCAGGTATTCCAGTTCCTGGATGCGGCCTTCCAGGAAGCCCTGGTCTTCTTTTGCTTTGTGGTAGTCGGCGTTCTCCGAAAGGTCGCCCATCTGGATGGCAGAGCGCAGGCGCGCGGCCAGTTCTTCGCGTTTGGGGCCTTTCAGTTCCTCCAGTTCGATTTTCAAGCGCGCGGCGCCTTCGGCGGTGAGATAATGCAATTGTTCGGCCATGGTTAAGGTTTCTCCAGGGGGTTCAAGAGTTTCTGGTGCTCTTCGATGGCGTACCGGTCGGTCATACCGGCAATGTAGTCGCAGATGGTGCGTTCCAGGCCGCGTCTGTCGATGAAGGCCTGGACATGGTTGGGGAGCGTGGACGGTTCGGCGTGATAGGCCTCGAACAGGTCGGCGATGATGCGCTCGGACTTGACCTGCATGCGTACCACGCGGTAATGGCGGTACATCTTGTTGTACAGGAAGTCCTTCAACTCGCGGTTGCGGCGGCGCATGTCTTCGCTGAAGCCGATGACGTTGTAGGATAGTTTCTGGAGGTCGAGCGGGGACTGCGCGCCGCATTCCTTCAGGCGCGTATCCGTAGCAGTGACCAGGTCGGTGACTTCCATGCCGATCAACTGGCGGATCAGGCGGTGGCGCGCCATCTCTTCCAGGGCCGGGGCCTGCCATTTGATGTCGTCCAGCAGGATCTCCCATAGCGAGATGCCGGCCAGCATTTGCGGCGTGAGCATCCCGGAACGCAGGCCGTCGTCCAGGTCGTGGGCGGTGTAGGCCAGTTCGTCGGCCACGTTGGCGATCTGCGTTTCCAGGTTGCCGCGCAGGTCGGGGCTGTAGGCCGAGGCGTCCGAAATGTCGTATTCGGATTCGTGCTTCACCATCCCCTCGCGCACTTCCCAGGTCAGGTTGAGGCCGGGGAATTCCGGGTAGCGCTGCTCCAGTTCGGTGACGATGCGCAGGGACTGCTTGTTGTGGTCGAAGCCGCCGTAGTCCTTCATCAGGCGCGCCAGGGCCGCTTCGCCGGCGTGACCGAAGGGCGAGTGCCCCAGGTCGTGCGCCAGGCAGATGGCTTCGATCAGGTCTTCGTTGCCGCCCAGGGCGCGGGCAATGGTGCGGCCGATCTGCGCCACTTCGAGTGTGTGCGTCAGGCGCGTGCGGTAGTAATCGCCTTCGTAGTTGATGAAGACCTGGGTTTTGTATTCCAGGCGGCGGAAGGCGGTGGTGTGGATGATGCGGTCGCGGTCGCGCTGGAAGGAGGTGCGGTATTCCGGCTCGGAATCGAGGTAGGCGCGGCCCTTGGTGTCCTTGCTGCGCATCCCGTAGGGCGCCAGGCTCTTGTCCTCAATCTCTTCCAGTTGTTGGCGGGTGAAGAACATGCTGGCTCGCTTTCAGAACAAGATGTCACTGCGGGGCGCGAAGCAGTCTCCTCTCTATCGGGAGATTGCTTCGCTTCGCAATGACATGGATGGGGCGAGAGGGGGTCGAACCCTCACGGTGTCACCACCGGCGGATTTTCTTACTACTATGGCTTGCGCCACCCTCCCTGGGAGGTTTGTAGTCTGGACTTTCTCTTGACCATGGTTGTCCACTTTAGGTCTCGGCCGTCAAGTCTCTACACCTTCTTCTTGCTTCCCCGATAATTGTCGGTTATTGCATGACAATTAGGACAAAGGAGTTCGATGTTCTGCAAAGAATTGTTGGTTCTGTCGCCATCTTTATGATGGAGTTCAAGCGGAATTGGCAACCCCAACCATTTGGTTTTGCCGCAATGTTCACACCGGTTTTCCTTTAGACCTTCTCGTAAGAGTCTGTTTTTCAATCTCCACGTGTTTTCTAGTTTACCGTGAACTAAGATTGCATCCAAAGGACGAGTGTTGTAATTGTGGGTCCTATTCCGCAGAATAGCCTGCCCAAGGAAATGAGACGTACCAAATTTAGTTCTTGGATGTGTTTCTTCACCATCTCGTAATTCCCTCCGGCAGGGGTCAGACCAATCTTCTCGAGAACTGTTCGGATAGAGTAGGAAGTTGCTACTGCTTTTTCAAGTTGATCATCTGTGTACTTTCGCTGTTTTGGCATAGCAAGTTTCCTTTCTATTAGCAAGAAGCTTGGCTCGGGATTACCATCGTTTTTCGAAGGCTTCCCCGAGTTTGACCGAATTCACCAGGGAGTTTCCAACCCTGGTGCTCAAATTGTTAAAGTCCGCTGCGTCTGCCGATTCCGCCATCGCCCCGGCAGGATAGATTTTACCCGATTTTCCCGCGCCGGACAAAACCTTTTTGGACTTAGACACTTGCACTAGCGCAAGTGCGCTAAAAACAGGGTTTTCTGGCTGTGATCTTGGCGCTGTACACTGCCTTATAAACTGCCTCGCGTGGGTAGGCATTTACATTTAACCCCGCCTCATCCAGCGCGCTGTCCACGGTCTCCTTATCGAAGAAAACAGGCTTGATCTCAATATCCGCGAAGCCGATCGCCTCCATCATGCCGACGTATTCCTCCGCTTCGACCGCGCCTGCTACGCATCCCGCCCAGGCGCTCAGGCTGTGCTTGACCTGCCCAGGCAGCGGCCCGTCGGTGACGATGTCCGAGACGGCCAACTTGCCGCCCGGCTTAAGCGCGCGGAAGGCCTCGGCGAAGACCTTCGACTTGTCGGGCGCGAGGTTGATGACGCAGTTCGAGATGACCACGTCCACGCTGCCCGCCTCGACAGGCAGGTCTTCGAGATAGCCCTGGCGGAACTCCACGTTTTGGATGCTGAGCCGCTTCGCGCTGGACCTGGCGCGGGCTACCATTTCGGGAGTCATGTCCACGCCGATGACGTGTCCCGTTTCCCCCACCTTCCGGGCTGCGAAGAAACAATCGAGGCCCGCGCCCGAACCGAGATCCAGCACGACCTGGCCGGGTTGCAGGGCGGCCAGTGAGATCGGGTCGCCGCACCCGTAACTGACGGCCGATTCGCCTTCGGGCAGGGTGGCAAGCAATTCCGCAGGGTAGAGGGCGCTGTCGGTGGGAGAGCAGCAATCGGGCGATCCGCAACACGAGGCGTTGTTCTTGATCCGTTCCGCGTAATGTTCGCGCACGGCTTCGTGGATGGGGATGGGGGATTGGGTCATTCGGTTCTCCTTGATATATCGAAGGTTATCTATATGAGTTGCCAAAAAAAGAGACGCCATTCCTCAAGCGTCGAGGCTTTTGATGGTTTCGGCGGCCTCGGTTTCGGGGGCGAACTTGATCATCAACTGTCCGCAACAGACCGCAACGCGCGCCTGGTTGAGCGAATAAAAGGTCTGCTTGCCGTCCTCGCGGACGTTGACCAGGCTGGCCTCGCGCAGGATGGCGAGGTGATGCGAGACGGTCGGCTGGGTGACGTGCAATTGCTCGACGATCTCGCCCACTGAGAGCCAGCGGCAACAGACCAGGTTCATGATCTGCTGGCGGGTGCCATCGGCCAGGGCTTTGGCGAACAGGACGGGGTTGGAGTGTATCATATCGACCAATTTCTATTTGATATTATATAGATGTTTATCTATTTGTCAAGATTGAGTTTTCTTGAATTAATGCAACTGGCTGATCCTCTTTTTCAGATCGCTTTGTCCCAGTTTGTAAAAGAGCCTCATGGCCCAGCGTCGGTTTGCCAACCAGCCAACGAATTCGCTTTCCAGGGCCGCCAGTCCGCGCGGGGAAGTGGGCAGCGAGATGGCCGTACCGAAGTCCACGTGGCGCTCGCCGATTTGGAAGGTGTAGCGGCCGGTTTGTTCGATGGCTGGTTTTGCCTCGAGGAAGGCGCGCAGGGTCTCGCGCTCGCTTCCTTCCAGCCATTGAGGCAGGTCGGAGGTGGCTTTGAAGTTGTAGACCAATGCCAGGTCTTGCAGTAACCCTTTCTGTTCCGGGGAGAGGCTGTTCTGCGCCGCGCGGAAATAGGCGACGTCCGGGTCAACGGCGACCAAAGGAGATAGCCACAGGCGGTGGATGCTGGCGCG
Source organism: Chloroflexota bacterium (assembly GCA_049324135.1). GTDB lineage: Bacteria > Chloroflexota > Anaerolineae > Anaerolineales > Villigracilaceae > JAABUE01. Next base: position 31,077 of record JBMOMO010000329.1, on the reverse strand, counting down.
GATGGCGTTCTTCACGCCGGGGGTAGTGGGGTTGTGGAGCAGCGCAGCGTCGCGGCGGTTTTCCCATTCCCCGGCCACATCCGGGCCGACGCGCAGGGCGTCGCACAAGCCGAGGCAGGGCAGGATGGGAACGCCGCAGGCCAGGAAGTAAGCGTCGCTGCCCATGGCCTCGCGCATGGTTTCCAGTCCGTGACGGAGGGCGGCTTCGCGCGGCATGTCTTCGTGACGCACGCTGGGCAGGGCGCCCGCGTAGAGAAAGTCCAATTTCAGGTAATCGTAGCCCCAGGCGCGCACTTGTTTCATCAGGCCTGCCAGAAAATCCAGGGCGGCGGGGTGGGTGGTGTCCAGCGCGTAGAGCGGTTCGCCCCAATTGAAGCCGGCCGGGACCAGTTTGCCTTCGTGGTCCCGCAGCAACCAGTCGGGGTGCTCGCGGAACAAAGCCGAGGAGGGGACCGCCAATAGGGGCGCCAGCCACAGGCCCGGGGTTCGGCCAGAAGCGCGGATTTTGGCGGCCAGCGCCTGCATCCCGGCGGGGAACTTGTCGTTTGGCGTCCAGTCGCCGATGGCAACCTGCCAGCCGTCGTCCACTTGCAGGACATCGAAGGGCAGGTCGCCCAATCCGTCGAAGGCGCGGTGGAGAAGGGACTCTTCGATGGCGGTGTACAGGCTGTACCAGGAGCACCACACGCGCGGGGACGCGCGTTTGCCTGTCTGCGGAGGCAGGCTGGCGGCCCCGAATCGCTTTTCCAGGCAGCCCGCATAGGAGGCGAAGACTTCCTTCTCCGGGCCGCAGGCGACGAACCATTCGCCCGCGCCGGCCTCGTACCAGCCGTGTAGTTGCCGGTCGTGTAAGGCGACGTGGGCTTCCAGCCCTAGCGCGCCTAGCAGCAGGATTTTTCCGCTTTCGAGTTCTACAGCCCCCAGCCAGGAGCCGTTCGGGGCAGGGTGGTTCGCATACAGCGGGTCAATTTGCATAGGGTGTAACAGGGCCGGCTTTTGGACGGGCAGGGGGATGCCCGGGTCGAGCCAGGTTGTCAGGGACCAGGATTGCCAGCCGTGACGGTAGTACTTGCGCGGCTGGGCTGGCAGTTGCAGGGACACGCTTGATCCGTGTAAAATGTATCCTCCAGGGATGCTATTGACCTGCTGGGAAGAGGCTATAATGTGCAAATTGTCGAATTGGAGCAGATGCATTGCCTGTCCGTTTTCCCATCACGGTTGGGGCGTGAGGGATGGCGTGGGAGGTAAAAAGTCCAGCCTGGGCGTGGGCGGCGGGCTGGCAGAAAAACCATCCGCGCCGTGGAAGGTAAAATACGTGACCTGGCCGGGGAAGATTTCCACCCAGGTCTGTTGTACTTTCTTTTCGTATTTCAACGAAACCTTGTAGATTCCCGCCGGCAGGTCGCTCAAGGCCAGGTTCTCCCTGTAATAAGGATCGGGATTGGTCGCCCCGCCGCCATAGGTGCGCACCGTGCGCAGCGGTTTGCCTTCCGGTTCCGGGCGCACTTCCACGTTGTACCAATGCAGGGGTTTGTCTTTATCGTCCGTCAACCGTCCCACCAACACGCCCCAGCCCTGCGGCGGGGACAGCCACAACTCAGGATTATAGGTACTGTGAAAGGAGTTCTCGCCCAGGCGCACCTCAAAGTGCAGGTGCGGCCCGGTGGTCTGGCCTGTGCTGCCCATGAAGCCGATCACCTCGCCCGTATCCACCCACTGGCCGATGCTGGCGTTGATCGCCTCCAGGTGCGCGTACACGGTATACAGCGCCTGCCCGCGGTAGCCGAAATCATGGCGGATGGCGACTGCCTGGCCGTACGGGTCGTCCTTGTTGAGCGGCGCTTCGGTGAACAGCCCCCAGCCGGCCCACACCACCGTCCCTGGCCCGGCTGCCAGGATGGGCGTCCCGGTCTCGTCGGGAATGTCGACGCCGGTATGCACCACATTGGCAAAGAAGATGCCGCCGTAGCGGTATTCCGCCAGCGGCCAGTTGACGTTGTCCGCGCCAACGGGCCTGGCAAAATAGAAATGGTCATAGGGGGAAACCGCCCAGGGGATGGGATACAGGGGCGGACGCCAGCCGGAGACGGCCTCCGCGCGGGGAGTGGGCAGGTCGAAGCGCAGGGGCGGCGACGTGGACGTGGCCGCATCGGACCACCCCCCGACCTGCTCGCTGTTTCCCGGGGCGACCACTGGCGTTGGGCTGTTTCCCCCCAGCATAGCGCAGGCGGAGAGGATTAATAGCAATAGGATGGCCGTAGACTTTAAGAATGTCGTGATGACTTTGGTCTTTGTCTCGAAGGCGAGGAACAAGCGGCTGAAGCCGCCGCTACATGCGCAAGTTTTCATGGCGTCAGCGGAACCAGGATTCCCGGCGTCGGGGTGGCGCTGGGCGGCGGCGCGGTATGCGTTGCGGTCGGCGGCGGCGGGACGGTGTTAGTCACGGTGGCAGGCGGCGGTGGGGGGGCGGTGTTCGTGCGCGTGGGCTTTGGCGTAGGCGAAAGCGTCGGCGAGCCGGTTGGGCGCGGGGTGCGGGTGGGGACTTTCGTCCGGGTGGGGATGAGCGTCTTGGTAGGCGTCGGGCTGGGCGGAAGGATATGCGTCGGTGTGACCAGCACATCTTTGGGGTAGATCTCCAGCATGGCGCTGTACCAGTCCAGGCCACCGGTCATGGCAAATTCCGTGAAGCGCGCGCCGCTGTAAAAGGTGCGCCAGTTGGGCAGCGCCGGGACGCGCTCCCAGCCGTATTGCCGCGCCAGGCTGGTGAAGTCAATCCAGTAGCCGGGCGGTACAGGGGCGTACTTGCCGCCTTGTTCGTAATATTTGGGATCCAACTCGTTGCGGGCGGCCAGGTCCCAGGGCGGCTCGTGCAACGGCTCGCCCTGCGAGCCATCCTGCAACTGCGTCCGCAGGTACAGTTTCCAATATGTCTGCGCGCCATAGTCCTGGCGGACAGCCACCATCCAACCGGCGTTGGTCATCAGCGGGTTGAGGGCAAAGGCGCGCCCGGTGTACAGCCAATCCTCGCCCAGGCCGGGATCGAGGAAGGAGGTCAGCGGGACGAAAGCATTGCTCAGGCCGGCCAGAACGTCCCAGCCGGCCTCCTGGATGGTGCGCTCGCGCAGGGCCATAAAGGATTCGTCTACCAGGTCGTGCAACTGTGGGTAAGGGGCTTGCACGTCAGCCAGGGTGTTGATGGTATACCGCTGCGACGGCCCTTCGGCCAGCGGCGTCACCTCCACGCTCCACAGGCCAGGCGGGACCTGCGCTGCTGCCGCTTCGTATGCGCCCGGCAGCGGATCGGGCAGGGACAGGTTGGCCCAGTCCAGCCCGCGCACGGGGCCGGGCAGGGCCTGGGGCTGGAGCAGCAGGCGGCCGTCCAGGGTGTATGCGGTCAGGTAGTCCTGGTTGGGGGCCTGGATGACCGCAGCCAGGCGGTCGCCGGATGCGTCCCAGGCGGGCCAGTTGCCGTCGCCGATCCAGGTAGCCAGGCGTTCCGGTTGGAGCGCGCTCCAGGTGTAGATTCCGCCCATGCCAATGGACTGGGATGAAGACGCCCAGGCCAGTTTGCTGCCGTCGCGGGTCCAGACAGGGTTGTTTTCGGCGGCGAAGGGGGTGCGGCTCAGGTTGGTGTAACGGTCTTCGCCGGTTTGGTCCAGGTCGGCCAGCCAGATGTCGCTGTCGCCGCCCCGGTTGGAGGCGAACGCCACGCGCCGACCGTCAGGCGCCCAGGCCGGGGAATAGTCGGAGGCCGGGTTGTTGCTCAGGTTGATGGGTTCCTGCTCCTCGCCTGCCAGGGAGACGACGGCGATTTCCAGGTTTTCGTTCCCATACAGTTCACAGGCCAGCCATTGGCTGTCCGGCGACCAGGAGGGGGAGGCTTCGTATTCCGGCGTGTCGGTGACCTGGCGCGCCTGTCCGCTGCCCAGGTCGAGCAGGTACAGGTCCCATTGGCCGCCGCGATTGGAGGCAAATGCGACCAGGGTGCGGTCCGGGCTGATGGCCGGGGTGATGTCGTCCCATTCGCCGTAGGTCAGGCGGGTGAGCGGGAGTTGTTGGGGGAGGTAGATAAAAAGATGCGCGTAGCCATTTTCTTCGATGGACAGCAGGATCACATCCTGCGCGCCGGGGATGGATACCGGTGTGACGGTCTCGCTGGGCGGGGGCGGCGTGGGGCTGGCCTGCGCGGCCAGGGACGCGCTCCCTGGCTGCAAGCAGGCGGCCACGGTCAACACTAGCAGGGTCAAGGCCGATATGCGTAATGCGTAATGCGTAAACGGCGCCTTGTTGGGGGAGAGGTATACGCTCATTTGACGGGATCAGGCGGGGGGGAGTCCGAAGCGCGTGACTACCGGTTCGGCTGCGGGACCGTCCGGGTAGAACAGCCGCGCTTCCAGCGTCAATTCGCCGTGGGCCGGTTCTGTGCGGATGTGCAGGGTGAATTCCAGGTTCCAGTTCATCGGTTCAATGAAACTGGCTGCGCTGATCTCCTGTCCCTGCGCGTCTCGCAAGGTGACTTCGATGTGCGGGCGTTTTTCGAAGGGCGACATCTCGATGTTTACCAGCACGCGGCGGGCGTCGTCGTAGGGTTTGGCCCGCAGGGAGAGTATCTTCGTTTCCTCGGGCGGGACGCGCCCCAGGTTGTCTTGGGGTAAGAAGAATTCCATGCTTTTACTCATCGAACAGGAAGGTGGCTTCGGCGTAGTGGCGCACCCCTTTACGCTTAACGCGCTCTTCGATCCAGCGCTGCAGGTAGGCTTCCTTGTATTCGAGCGGTTTGCCGCTCGACAGTTCGTGCAGCGGATAGTTGAGATGCAGCGCGCGTGGTGAGACGGTGAAGCGGGTGATACCGGCCGGCAGCACCGAGCCTTGCCCGGCCAGCGTGAGAACGTTTGGGATGTCGAAGCGCGGGAAGATGACCAGCGCCGTCAGGTCGGGGTAGATGGTTTTGAAACCTTCCACCAGGGTCTGGCTGGTGCGGTCGAGCGAGGCGCGTTCTTTATAACAGTTGACCACGCCATGCAGCGCGCTCACTTTGCCGATCAGGTCGCTGGGCGTATAGGCCACGTACACGCTCCCGCCCGGCAGGCGGATCTGCGCTGGCGCTGTATCGGGCGGGTCGAACGATTTTTGGATGTTGACCTTCTTGAGTTCGATCTCGGTCACGGCGCGCAGGTCTTCGAGCAGGCGCTTGGGGCGCAACCCCCAAACGACGTGGTTCCAGGTCTGCAGGGTGACGTGCGGGTCGTTGGGCTCCACCACCTGCGCCACGATGTGGGGGAATTCCATTTCTTTCAGCGAAGTGAAACGGTTGGCGCCGTCCAGCACCATGAAGCGGCCTGAACCGTCCAGCAAGGGCATTACAATGGGCGGGTTGCGCAAGATGCCCTGCGCGCGCAGTTTTTCCACCAGCGGCAGGGTGCGCTGCATATCGTGGTCTTCGTGCAGGATCAATTTTTCAAGCGGCAGGATGCGCAGGGTGGGCAAGGTCGGGATCATGATTTTTGTTCACCTGGCGGCTAGCATACCACACAACATTTCATCGTTCAAAGCCCAAACATTTCAAAGCAGTGACGAAATCCTGCGGATATGCCGCCGAGAAGGCCAGCCTTTGTTTCGAGAGCGGGTGGGTGAATGCCAGCGAAACGGCGTGCAAGGCTGGATGGTCAAGCAATCCGCCTCCCGCCGCGCCGTACAGGACATCGCCCAACAGGGGAAATCCCAACGCCGACAGGTGGACGCGGATCTGGTGCGTGCGGCCGGTGACGGGACGCGCTTCGACCAACGCCCCGGCCTGCCCCCGCTCCAGGACCTTGAACCTGGTCTCGGAGGCTTTGCCGCGTTCCCCGTCAACGACGGTGCGGTGCTTATGCCCGACGTTGGCGCGTAACGCCGCCTGGCAGACCTGCTCGTCCCAGGCGGGCGTCCCGGCGACGATGGCGTGATAGACCTTTTCCACCTCCCGCTGGTCGAACTGGCGGTTGAGTTCCCGGTGCGCTTCCGCCGTCCGCGCAAGGAGCATCACGCCGCTGGTGATCTTGTCCAAGCGGTGGACGACCCACACTTTGCCATATTCCCCTTCCAGCAATTTGACGAGATAGGGCGAATCCGGCGCCCAGCCATCCGGCAGGACGGGCAGGCCGGCGGGCTTTTCAATCACGAGCAGGGCGTCGTCGCTGTGTAACAGGTTCATGCCGCAGGTCAGGGCGCTGCTTGTGATTGGATCTGGCTGTACAGGTCGGACACTGCGCTGGCAGTGACGGTCAGGCTGCCTTTGGTGAGCGTGCCCAGGTATGGCTCGCTGCCGTTATGCGCCACCCAGCCTTCCAGGTTGAAGGCTAACGGGCCGTCGGCGGGGATCCACTCCCCGTTATATTTGCGCGCCACGTGGATGTGCGTGCCGGTCGTCCGCCCGCCCTCGCACGAAGGATAGCCGACCGATTCCCCGGCTTTGAGCGAAAGGCCGGTCGGGGCGCGTCCGTCGGAGCCGACGTGGATGTAGACAATGACCCAGCCGGTGCGCTCATCCCCATCGCCGTCCAGGTCCAGCACGACTGTGCCGGTCTCGGAGCGGACGACGATGCCGTCGGCCATGGCAATGGCATAGTCCTTTTCATCTACGGCGAAGCAGCCCGAAAATTCGGATGGAGGCGCAAAGTCAAGCGCGGCAAAGGGAACGCCATGCCCAAAGCCGGTATGCGGGCCGCCGGTGAGCGTCCACACGCGGCCCGGCGGGAAGGGCAGGCGCAGGTCGGGTTGTTCCAGGCTGCCGGGGATGAGTTCGGTGGAATCCTGCCAGGGGTCGCCGAACAAGCCCGCATATAGGGCAAACAGGCCCTGGGGTGAGACCGCGAGGCGGTATTCATCCGCAGGGAGCATCGTTGCAAAGTAGTATTGCAAGGCCACCGAGGCGGCGTTTTGCCAGGGGTCTGGGCGGATGAGGGTTCCATCCTTGAGTTCGAATTCGATCAGGCTGCCGTTGCGCCAGCCATAGTAACCGTTATTGAGGGTATTGGCCGCGCCCACCAGTTGCAGGTAGACGCTTTCGTAATAGGTGCGCTGGTAGCCGAGCAGGAAGCGCGTCTTGGGTTTTTCGGGCAGGGAAAGCGCGCCCGCCTGGTATTCGAGCAGCGCCAGCAGCAGGCGCGGGTTGATGCTGTAGTTCAAGCCTACAAAGTCGGCGATCTCAGCGCCGCTGCGCCAGTCGTAGCCGGCCCAGGCGCGATAGTCCTTCAGCCAGCCGGGGTGGGAGGCGATGAAGGCCGAGGCGTTGAAACCCACCAGGGTGGGGCCGTACACGTAGGCGTGATCGGGGATGATCTGGTAAGGGTCGGCCCACAACGGCAAGTAATAAACGGGGATCCGCATCGGCATGCCGGGCGGCATGGTGGTGGCGTTTTGCGGGATGAACGGGTTGGCGGCGTAGATCTCTTCCACGCTGGTGTTGAAGCGCCCTGCCAGGGCCGGGAGCGTGTCGCCGGTCTGGGCGGTGTAGTCCACCAGTTCGCCGGGGGCGTATTCCGGGCGTCCCTGCCAGGTAGGGGGGCGAGGCGCGGACTGCGTGACCGAAGAAGGCAGGGGCAGCCCGCTGGCGGAGGCGGCCGACCCGCAAGCAGCCAGCAAAAGGGATGCAGCCAGGAGCATGGGAAGGATGACGGGCTTATTCATTGGGTTTGCGGAAAATGACAGAACTGGCCGTCCCGGCCGGGTTGGCGATGATGGTGATATCGCCTTTGGTCATCGTGCCTTCGTATGGTAGTTTGCCTTCGTGGATGGTGTAGCCGCTCATAACCAGGGGCATGGGGCCGTCCACCAGCACCCATTCGCCGTTGTATTTGCGGGCGAAATGCAGGTGCGTGCCGGTGGAGAAACCGCCCTCGCAGGAGGCGTGGCCGATGCGTTGGTCGGCCTCGACCCAGGCGCCCAGTTCGATGCGGTCTTTTGTGGCGAGGTGCAGGTAGAGCAGGTTCCAGCCGGTTTCTTCGTGGCCGTCGCCGTCCAGGTCCAGCATGACCACGCCTTTGCCGGAGCGGACAACCAGGCCGGGCGCGGCGGCAACGACCCATTTTTCGGATTCGGCGCAGCCGGGATGGTCGGTGGAAGGGGCGAAGTCAACCGCCGCCAGCGGGCCTCCCACCAGCCAGGCGCCGTGCGGCCCGCTGGTGAAGGACCATTCGCGGTCGGGTTCGAAGGGCAGGACCAGGTCCGGCGCTGTCAGGCCGGGCGGGAAGATCGGGCCGACGTTCTGCGCCCGCAGCCAGGGGTCGCCGAACTGTTCCGTGTAATGGGCTGGGAAGCCGGTATTGGGGTCCATGGCGCGCTGCCAATCGCCCTGGCTGTAGAGTTGGGCGAACAGGTATTGCACGGCAACGGTGCCAGCGTTCAGGTCCGGGGCGAGGCGCAGGGTCGATTTGTCCCGGAAGGTCAGTTCGGTCAGCGTCCCGCTGCGCCAGCCGTAATAACCGGCAAATAGTTGGTTGACAGCCCACACCATCTGGCTGAAGATGCCGTCCTTGAATTCTTTCTCGTAGCCCATCGGGTAGGTGCGTTTCAGGAAATCGCTTGGCGCGCCGGTGACCCAGTTGCCCTGGTAGTCGAGCACGGCCAGCAGCAGGCGCGGGTTGATGGCATTTTCCCGCGCCAGGCGGTCGATGATCTGGGCGCCGGTCTCCCAGCCGGTGGAATTAAGGAACTCGCGGTATTGGGAGAGTTCCCCGCCTGCCTCGGCAATATACGCAAAGGTATCGAAATCCGCCGCGGCGGTGGAGAAAACCACCTCGCTGTCGGGTATCACCTGGGCGTTCGGGCCGTACTCGTCGAGGCGGTCAGGGATGACCAGCAGGAGGCCCGGGTCTATCAGGCCGGTCTTGGGCAGGGTTTGCGCGGAGGTGATTTCGGTCGTTCTGACCCCAAAGTGGGCGGCGACGGCCGGCAGGGTGTCGCCGCTCTGGGCGTAGTAAAGGATGGGAGGCGCGTCCGGCGTGGGCAGGAGTGTCGGCGTAGCGGTTGGAACTGTCCCTGCCTGGGCCGCCACCGGCGTCTTGGTGGGTTTGGATGGGATGATTTGTAAATTGAAAACCGTTTCGCCTGTAGGCGTTGGGACGACGCGCGGCGCGGCCGGGAGCGGTCCCAGACCTGCCCCAACGGTAGGGGTTGGGCGCGTCCCCCACAGGGCGGGCCTGTTCCCGCATGCGCTTACGACCAGCGCGAGGGTAGCCAGGAAGAGAAAAGGATGTTTCAAGGGTTTCTCCGTCCCCTGGGCGGGCGATCCGCTTTGGGGATACTTTCAGGTAGATTATACCTGCGGAGATTAATTCCTTGTGAGTGGTTTACCGCCCGATCTGGTTCAGGTCGTTGCGCCCATCCCAGGCTTCTACGACCTGATCGCCTTTGCTCAGGAAGCCATCGTACTCGACGCCGTTCCCGCTGGACGACCAGCCGTCCATGACGAAGGGCAGGCTGCCGTCCGCGGCGATCCACTCGCCGTTGTATTTCCTGGCGATGTGGACGTGCGTCCCGTTGGAAAACCCGCCCTCGCAGGAAGCATGCCCGATGCGCTCCCCGGCGTAGAGATATGTCTTTTCCGGGACGCGGTCGCGGCTCTCGATGTGCATGTAGAACACCGCCCAGCCGGTCTGTTCGTACCCGTCGCCGTCCAGGTCTTGCATCACCACGCCGTCGCCGGTGCGTGTGACCCAGCCGTCGGCCACGGCCGTCACCCATTCGTCGCTGGGCGAGCAACCGGCTGTCTCGCCAGGCGGGCCAAAATCGAGCGCCGCCCAGGCTGAGCCGCTGTCCCAGCCGCCGTGCGGGCCGCCGGTAAACGACCAGGTGATTCCCGGCTCGAAGGGCAATTGCATACGGGGTTGTTGTAATGTTGCTGGTATGAGCGGTTCGACGGCGTAATCGAAGGGATTCCCGAACAAGAAAAAATACGTTTGGAACAACCCGAAGGCAGTGACATCTCCCTGCCAGGTGAACATATCGTCCAGTTTAGAGAAGAAATATTGCACCGCCGCCGTCCCGGCGTTGATGGTCGGGTCCGCAGGTAGAACGCTTCCGTCAGCCAGCACCCAGGTCGAAATAGCGTTGACGCGCCACAGGTAGTAGCCCCAGTTGAGCGTATCGGCGCTCCAGGTCAGTTGCAGGTACAGGCTGTCGTGCCAGGCGTCTTGTATACCCAGCGGGTAGTCCAGGTTGGACGGCGCCGGGTTGCTCACCCAGCCGCTCTGGTGTTCGAGCAGCGCCAGCAGCAGGCGCGGGTTGACCGAGTAGTTCTGCGCCACGCGCATGACGATCTGTGCGCCGTTCAGGATTTCGCCGTCCAGTTCTTCGCTGTAAGCGGCCAGGTAGCCGCCCTCTTTTTCGATGAACGCCTCGGCGTCGAAGAAAACGCTGGCGGGGCCGTAGACCAGTTCCGAATCAGGGATGACCTTGAAATCGGGACCCTTCTCGTCAGGTTGAGGCGCCGGGATATTGAGCGCCTGGTCCACGGACAGCACGTCCGCTTCGGACAACCCGTTGGCCTGCATCAGCGCCTCCAGGCTGATCCCGTACCGTTGGGCGATGCTGCCAAGCGTGTCCCCGGCCTGCACCACGTACTGGTCGGCTGCCAACCGCGGTGTGGGGAGCGTGCGCGGCATGTCTGGCGTGGGGGATACCAGCGGCGATCCTGGCAATCGGGTGGGCGGCAACAGCGCGTTCAACGCGGCCAACGTGGGCGTTGGACCAACCCGCTTGGTGGGCGTGATCGTGGGTGGGATGGGGCTGGGTTCGGCGCTGGCGCCCTGGGCAACCGGAACGGGGGATGCGCCATCCAGAGGCACAAAGGGATCGTATGCGACTGTGGCGGTGGGCGTCACGCCAGCCGTTCCAGGCGCGCAGGCGGGAAGCAAGAGGAAAATCAATACAAATACGGCTGTTCGGTGCATGGCGGTGATTGTACCAATATCGCCTGGGCTGTCCAATAGTCAAAAGGTCTTACAAGTCGATGACCTGTAAGACCTGGTAGATTTGTGAGATTTGCAAGGCCTGGGAGACTTACGTAGCAAACCCGCTGCCCAGGATGTAATTTTCCAGGCCCTTGATGGTGCTTTCGCGGTCAGCCATGATGACTGCCACCACATCGCGCATCGAGACCAGTCCGATCAGTTTATCCTTTTCCACGACCGGCAGGTGGCGGATGTTATATTCTTTCATCAACGCCATGCACTGATCCATGGAAGTATCGGTTGTGACCGTGATCATCTTTTCGGTCATCAGTTCCCTCACCAGGGTTGTCTTTGCCGAGCGTTCCATCAATTCCCCTTTGCGGATGTAGTCGCGCTCGGTGAAAATGCCGGTGATCTTGCCGCCCTCGGTCACAAGCACGGCGCCGATGTTGGCGTTAGCCATGACTTCCAGGGCTTTCGACACTTTGTCATTGCAGTCAACCGTGTAGTTGGTTTCGTCCTTCTTGGTGTTCATTAAGGTTCGGACAGTAGCCATTTCCATTCTCCTTTGTGAGTAAAGACCTGTTGATGCCTGAGTATAGCAAATTTTACCCGCCCCAGGGCATTTCTGCATACCTTTCGAAGGCTTCATCGTGCAGTTTCTTGAACAGGCGCTCGTGGCCCGCTTCCCAGCGCGCCAGCATGTCCAGGACGATCCTGGCCTCGCCTTCGGCCCTGGATGCTGCCTGGCGATAGAACTCGGAGAAGTCGCGTTCGATCAGGTAGGCCATGCGCAAGACCGGCAGGTCTGCGACCATGGATTCGTTGACGGTCTGCGCGATCATTTCCTTGTCGGCGCGGTTGGCAAAGAATTCGGCCTCGTCTAACTCGGGGGCTGGTTTTTGGGCGGTCCCTTTGCCCGCTTCTTTTGCATCCAATGCGTTGAGTTGCGCCTGGATAAATTCAATGTGGCGTTGCTCTTCCTTTGCAATGGCTTTGAAGGCTCCTGTTGCGGCAGCATTGCTCAGGCGTTCGGCGTTGTTCTCGAAGAAGGCTTTGCCTTCGTACTCACGTTGCAAGGCGTATTCCAAGACTTTGCGGATGTTCATATCTTTCTCCTAATAGGAGGGCAGGTCTTAGCCTCGCCCCTGCAGACCTGCCCCTACGCTTTATACCAATTCAACTTTTACTGCTGTAACCTTGTATTCCGGGATCTTCGCCACCGGGTCTAGTACGGCCTGCGTTAGTTCGTTGGCCGAGGCTTCGGGGAAGTGGAAGTTGGCATAGACCATGCCGGGCGGGACCCGGTCTGTGACCCAGGCTTGGGCCTCGATGCTGCCTCGCCGGGAGGAGACGCGTACAATGTTCTTGCCGTTGATACCCATCTTAGCGGCGTCGTCGGGGTTCACTTCGATCAGCGCTTCGCCATAGACTTCCATCAGTCCCTGCGCGCGGCGCGTCATCTGCCCGCCGTGCCAGTGATACAGCACCCGCCCGGTAGACATGACCATCGGGTAGTCGTCGCTGGGTTCCTCGGCCGGCGGGACGTGATCGATGGGCATGAATTTTCCCAGTCCGCGCGCAAACTTGCCGATATGCAGGACCGGCGTGCCTTTGTGTTCTTTGGTGGGACAAGGCCATTGCAGGCGCTCCCCGGCTTCCAGGCGGGCAAACGTAATGCCGCCGTAAGAGGGAGTGACGGCGTTGATCTCGTCCATGATGGCGGAAGTGTCTTCATAATCCCATTTCGCCCATGGGGCTTCCATATCAATCTTTCTTCTTTCCTCTTTCTTTTCGCCGTCATTGAAAGACGAAAGAAGAAAGATGATGCGCTTGGCGATTTCGGCTGTGATCCACCAGTCGGGTTTGGCGTCGCCGGGCGGTTCGATGGCCTTGTGGACCATCTGCACGCGCCGCTCGGTGTTGGTGAAGGTGCCAGTCTTTTCGGCAAAGGAAACGCCGGGCAACAGCACGTCCGCATAGGCAGCGGTTTCGGATGGGAAAATTTCCTGCAAGATGAGGAAGTCCACGTTTTCGAGACATTCGCGGATATGGCGCGTATCGGGGTCGGACATGACCGGATCCTCGCCCAGGATGTACAGGGCGTGGGTTTTTCCCTCGAGGATACCGGGCATCATCTCGGTGACGGTCAGGCCGACTTTTGAGGAAAGATGAAAGACGAAAGAATCTTCCTCGCCATCTTCTTTTTTCTTTCCTCTTTCGTAAGTTCCCCATGCTTTAGCAAACTTTTCAATCGCCTCAGGCGAAGTGACTGGCTGATACGCGGGGAACACATTTGGCAGGCCGCCCATGTCGCATGCGCCCTGGACGTTATTCTGTCCCCGCAGCGGGTTGACGCCGCCGCCGGGGACGCCCATGTTGCCCAGCAGCATTTGCAGGTTGGCGAGCGTCATCACGTTGCGCACGCCGGTGATGTGCTGGGTGATGCCCATGGCCCACATGACGGCCATGGGTTTGCTGGCGGCCATGATCTCGGCCGCCTGGTAGAGTTTTTCGACCGGGACGCCGGAGATCTGGCTGGCTTTTTCCGGCGGGTATTGCATGACGGTTGCTTTGAACTCTTCGAACGACTCGGTGCGTTCGGCGATGAACTCCCTGGCTTCCCAGCCTTTTTCCAGGATGATGTACATCAACCCGTTCAGCAGGGCGATGTCGCTGCCGGGTTTTTGTTGCAGGTGCAGCGTGGCGAAGTCGCACAGGTCGATGCGGCGCGGGTCGACCACGATCAATTTCGCGCCGCGGAAACGCACCGCCCGGCGCAGCATGGTGCCGAAGATGGGATGCTGCTCGGTCGTGTTGGAACCGATCACGAAGAAGGTTTCCGCTTGTTGGGCCACGTCGTCCATGCTGTTGGACATGGCGCCCGAACCGAAGGAAGCGGCCAGACCGGCCACCGTGCTGGAGTGTCAGAGACGGGCGCAGTGGTCGATGTTGTTCGTGCCTATGACCTGCCGCGCCAGTTTGTTCATCAGGTAATTTTCTTCGTTCAGGCATTTTGCCGAGGTCAAAATACCGACCGTATCCGGGCCGTGGGTGTCGCGCGTCTCGCGCAGTTTGCGGGCGGTGATGTCCAGGGCGGTATCCCAATCGGTCTCGACCCAATCCCAGGCGTTGCCTTTGAGCCGTTTTTGTTTGTTTTCGAGCAGGTAGCGGCGCACACGCGGTTTGGTCAACCGGTCGGCATGGTGGACGTAATCCCAGCCGTAGCGTCCTTTGACGCACAGCGCCATGCCGTTCACGGGCGCGTCCGGGTTGGATGTGACGCCGATCACTTTGCCGTCGCGCACGTTCAGGTCGAACTGGCAGCCAACGCCGCAGTAGGAGCAGGTGGTGGTCACTTTCTGGACCTGGTGCCTGCGTCCCTTTCCGTAGGTCATCTTGCTGGACAGCGCCCCCGTCGGGCAATAGGCTACGCACTGGCCGCAGGATTCGCAGCGCGCTTCCAGCATGGTCGTACCTGCCCCAGCGACAATGACCTCCTCGAAGCCGCGTTTGGCCACGCCCCACACGTCGCGCGCCTGGATTTCGGCGCAGGCGCCCACGCAGCGACGGCACAGGATACAGCGGTTCATGTCCACGCGGATGAAGGGATTGGGATCGCTGTTTACCGGATATCGCTTGCCCTTCGACCCCCACATAGGCGCTTCGGCTTTGTATTCGTAGGCCAGGTCTTGCAGTTCACACTCGCCGCTCACGTCACAGGTGATGCAGTCTTGCGGGTGGTTGGCAAGCATCAGTTCCAGCGTCAATTTGCGGTCGCGCATGACCTTTTCGCTGTGCGTCTGGATTTCCATGCCTTCCCATACCGGTGTGACGCAGGCGGCTTGCAGGAAGCGCCCGCCCTTGACTTCTACCACGCACATGCGGCAGTTGCCGGTCGGCGACAGGTCCTTGTGATAGCACAGGGTTGGAATCTTGACGCCATGTTGACTGGCAACATCCAGGATGGTCTGGCCCGCTTGGGCTTCGATCTTGTGTCCGTTTATCGTAATGTTTATGATCATTCAGGATTTCTCCTTGCTTGAAGGTTTGTCCAAGTTGTGATAGCATGTTGACCACGATGGACGAGCGAGAATACTTTCAATATCCTGGCGTCTTGGTACGTATTCGGGTTCGTTACATCAAAGATCGCGGACATTTCCTGTGGTTCGTGGTTCAATTGGAAATCTACTGGAACGATGATTGGACGCCAATCTCTCGCTACGATACTTCTCATGGCTTTGTTCATCGCGACGATCTTCAGCCAAATGGCGAACAGATAAAAACTGTGCCGATGTTGTTTCCAAACTACGAGGACGCTTTCAACTTTGCCATTAGAGATTTTCGTGTGAATTATGAGTTTTATCCAGAAAGGTATAAAAAATGGACGCGTTAGACCCTAAAGTTGTAGCCGACAAAGTGTTCGAGCTCATGGAACAATTCAACCACTACGTTTTCGCTCATCCCGATATTCTCGATGGGTTGCCAGAACGCGCGGTTCTTGTCTTGCTTGATCCAGAGGATGAGGAATTCAACCGCGCCAATATCGAGATGGTGAAATCCTCACCGAAACCACCCCAGGATGCGCCGATCGTTTACGTTCGCATGACGAAACAAGTGCGGGTGGTTCAGCAAGTCGAATGGAAGCCATCCATTGTATCTTCGCCATTAGCAGCCTAGATCATTTTTCAAGGTTCTGGCCGGGAAGCGTAATCTTCCCGGCTTTTTTTACTTTTCGGCCTTGGCGAATTCTGCGCCAAAGTGGGTGAGAGCCGAGTTCATGGGGATAGCCACAGATTGACCCAGGCCGCAGAAGGAAGAATCCTGCATCAATTGCGCCAGGGTTTGCAGTTCTTCGATGTCGCCGCGCTGGCCTTCCCCGGCGGCCATACGTTCCAGGATTTCCAACGAGCGCCAGGTTCCCACGCGGCAGGGAGTACATTTGCCGCAAGACTCCGCTGCGAAAAAGTGCAGCAACTCGCGCAGGAAGGCCACCGGCGAGACTGTCTGGTCGCAGATCAGGAAGGAACCGGCGCCCATCGAAATGACTTGCGTCCAGCGTTTCTCGTCGGCCGGCACGTCGCGGTGGACGCCCTTGAGCGGCCCGGAACTATAATCAATATGGCTATCCATGAGCGCTGGCGGGACAATGGTGCCGGCCGCGCCGCCGCACAGGGCAAAATTGAATTGCGAGTCGGGCAGCATCCCGCCGCCAAAATCTTCGATGATCTGGCGCAGGGTCAGGCCAAAGGGCGCTTCGAATAGCCCCGGCTTGCGCACGTGACCCAGCACCATGTACACCTTCGTTCCGGGAGTGGGATCGTTGCTCAGGTTCCGCCACCAGTCTGCGCCGTGTTTGACGATATGCGGCACGGCGTAAAAAGATTCGACATTGTTGACGGCGGTCGGTTGCCCGCGGAAACCGGATTGCGGCGGGTAGGGCGGGCGCAGGCGCGGTTCGCCGCGTTTGCCTTCGAGCGATTCGATCAAGGCGGTCTCTTCGCCGCAGATGTAAGCGCCTGCGCCGCGATGGACGTGGATGCGAAACGAGAAGCCGCTGCCCAGGATATTCTCGCCCAGCAGGTTCTTCCCTTGGGCTTGCGCAATGGCTCTTTCCAATCGCCGGGCCTGGTACTCGTATTCGCCGCGGATGTAGATCCACGCTTCAGAGGCCCCGCAGGCGTAGCCGCCGATGGTCATACCTTCCAGCAACTGGTGCGGGTTGGTATCGATCAGCACGCGGTCTTTGAAGATGAGCGGCTCGGACTCGTCCGCGTTGCAAACCAGGTAGCGCGGCGTCCGCTTTTCGGAGGCCACGAAGCGCCATTTGCGCCCGACCGGGAAGCCTGCGCCGCCGCGCCCTTGCAGGCCGGAGGTCTCTATCTCCGAGAGGACGGCTACCGGTTCGGATTGGAGCGCTTTCTTCAGGCCGTCGTAGACGCCATTGGCAAGGGCGTCGTCGATCGAATCGGGGTCGATCTTGCCGAGCAGGGCGGTCATCACGCGCATTTCGCCGGGGCGCGGCTGGTTGTAATCGGTAGGGACGCCGCGCCAACCTTCGCAGACCTTGTGCGCATCCGTTTCGGTAGCCGGCCCAGCCTGTTCGTCCTCGACCAGGATGGCGGGAGCGCGGTCGCACAGGCCGAGGCAGGATGTCCGTTCTACTGTCCAATCGTCTGCGGGCATGATTTTTGCCCAACCATCTACGGAAGCGCGCTTGAGGAAGCAGACCGGGCCGTCGCACACGCGCAGGACCTTCTTGCGTTCTTCGAGGGCAAGCATCGAGTAGAAGGTTGCCATGCCGTAGGCTTTGTGGGCAGGGATGCCCAGGGCGCGAGCGGCCTCGGTAACGGTGGCAGGCGAAAGTCCAGCCGGATGCGTCTGCAGGGCCTTCAGGACCTCCAGGGTGGCTTCGGGTGAATTGCCGTGCTGTTCGGCAAGTTCCAGAATGTCAGCCGGAATCGGTTTGAATCGAATTTTTTTGTTGGTCATGCTGCCTCAAGGAAGTGTGTGCTCTAAGTTTGCAGTCTGATTATCCCTTTTCTTATCGAATTAATTCAGTTGCTTTTATCTCTATTTGATAGGGATATTTATCCTGCTTTCGGGGGTGCGAATTGGTTCGGGGTGGGTTTTCGCGGCTCAAGCATATCTGCTCGGTACCTGTAAAGTGTCCCTGATTGTAGCAGGGAATCAGGCGGTTTCTTGTTGCGCCGTGCGACTGTGGGCAGCGGTGAAAGCGTCTGGGTCGGCGCGGAAGGCGTTGAAGCAGGATTCGGTGCAGAAATAGATCGTGCGCCCCCGATGTGTGGCTTGTGGATAGTAAGCCGGGTCGCCGGTCATGCGCCGGCCACACAGCAGGGTGATAGGTTCCCGGGGATTGACCTCCGGGCTGGGTGGTTCATCCATGAAGGGGCGAGAGGGTTGGCGGCTAGTATTTTTCAGGGATGAAGGTCTGGTCGCTGAGGGGCGGGCGGACATAGCCGGTATCCCTCTGGCGCGGCGGGAGTTTGACCTTTTCGGGGGTCAGGTCGGCGTAGGGGATCAGCGACAACAGGTGGCTGATGCAGTTCAGGCGGGCGCGGCATTTGTCGTCCGAGTTGACTACGTACCAGGGCGCTTGCTTGGTGTCGGTGTACTTGAACATCTCGTCCTTGGCCATCGAATATTCCACCCAGCGGGTGCGCGATTGCAAATCCATCGGACTGAGTTTCCAGCGTTTGGTGGGGTCTTTGATGCGCGCCTGGAAGCGGCGTTCCTGTTCCTCGTCGCTGACCGAAAACCAGTACTTGATGAGGATGACGCCCGAACGGATCAGCATCCGCTCGAAGTCCGGGCAGGAGCGCAGGAATTCGTTGTATTCGTCGTCGGTGCAGAATTCCATTACGCGTTCCACGCCGGCGCGGTTGTACCAACTGCGGTCGAACAGGACGATCTCCCCGGCGGCGGGCAGGTGCGCCACGTAGCGTTGGAAATACCACTGTGTTTTTTCGCGGTCGGTGGGGGCGGGCAGGGCGGCCACGCGGCAGATGCGCGGGTTGAGGCATTCGGTGATGCGCTTGATGACGCCCCCTTTTCCGGCGGCGTCCCGCCCTTCGAACAGGACGACCACTTTCAGGCCTTTGAACTTGACCCATTCCTGCAATTTGACCAGTTCGATCTGGAGTTTTTGCAGTTCCCGTTCATAGAGTTTCTTATCGAGTTTTTTGTGTTCCGGTTTTGCGGTATGGTTGTTTGCTGGCGCGGGCGTTGGTTTGGCGGGCCTTTCTGGTTTTGGCTCCATGTACTCCTCCGGCGAAACAGAAGAAATCTGGCGGGTCGGTCAGTTCGTAAGCGGTCCGACCCTTATTACGTAAGGACGGGTAAACACATCCGCTTTGTGCGGCGCATCTGGCAGTTCCGAAGTCAGGTCTTGCCCTGCAAAGTGCAGCCTTTCGTGTAGTTCCTGTTTCCATTTCGGGCAATCGGTTACATCATAGACGATGCCATCCAAGGCGATCCACTTGCGCGTCCCGCGTTCACCGTTGTTGTGGCGCAGTTCGAGTGGCGTAACGGGACGGGATAAATTCTCCATGCGATGATTATATACCGAAGCAACCTGAATTGCTATAGATGCAAACAAGTCAGCAAGCGTTCTCTCGACTTTGCACAACAGATAATCATAGAGCCAGAGGCCGTTCCCTCTGGCTCTATGGGCAGGTTGTCTTGTATCGGTCGTTATGGCGCTGGCGCAATGGATTGAAAGGGCGCGCTCAATTCGCACACCGCGAGGTTATCGAAGTAGATGAGGTCTGTTTCCTGGTCGGGATATGGCTCCAGGTTGATCGAGCCGCCTTCCCAGGGTTGGGGATCCTGGTAAGTAATTACCTCTTTCCCATCCAGCCAGATACTTAGAACACCATCATAGTATCCTAATTCGATCAAATGCCATTCATCTGCTTTCAAAGGTGTGAAATTGCCCAATCCAACGCCAGGGCTGTTTTGCATCCGCTGTAAATGAGAGTAAACCCCGGCGACATACATGTACCGTGCGCTCAGGTCCCCGGTCTCTACGAAACGGAAGTTCAGGTGTGAAGTGGATTTCCCAGTGTACCGATAGCGAAGTCTCCAGGCCACGTTGCCATAGTTGGTATTTTCGCGGTCATAGAATGTCCATGGGACGCCTTTGGAAGCGGTCAACATGGTATTTCCAGGCATCTCGGGGTCAGGCTGGATCTTCCAACCGGGCGCGGCAACCTCGATCTCCGGCCAGCCCTGGCCTTTCCCATCCTGAAAATCTTCCACGTATACAGGTTGTTCTCCTGCCGCGCAAGCCTCAACCGGCAGCAAGCCGTACGGGTCGCGCTCCAGGACGACCGTGACTTCGTTCGGTCCGCGCGCCAGGCTGAGGGGTTGTTGGGCAGGCAGGTATCCTTGGGCAGAGATGCTCAAAGTGCCACTTTCCCCAGGCAGGGCGTTCCAACCGACCAGGCCTCCATCATCTGCGCTGATCGGGCTGTCGCCCCCCGACTCGGGCAAAACCGCAGCAGCGCCCGGAATGGGGTTGCCCTGTGGATCCGTGATCTTAACCAGCAGGTCGAAGGGAATAGGGGTTGGGGTAAATGTGGGGGTAGCGGTCGGGGGCGGGGTTGGGGTCCAGGCTGCAGCGGTCATGGTGGCGGCTTCTTCTGCCGACGGCCCGCAGCCCGCCATCATCAGGATGACGAGCATCAGGACAAAAAAGAATGGTCGTTTCATGGTTGGTCTCCTCAGAAGGTAGTGGTTTTGCGCTGAACTTGTTAAAAATCATGCAGGACATCGAGCCAGGTCACCTCCTTCTCCGGTATTCTCCAAAGAAAAGCAAATATAAAAAAAAGACAGCAGAAAAATTTGCTTTTCCGCTGCCGGTACCTTGTTTGTCATCATATCATCCGGCAATTGTTTTTTTCTATGCGCGATGACGGATGAATAACTCTAATATTGTGTTACCCGTTGATCAACAAAGGCCTTTCCAAAGGAATTGGATTTTCATCAATACCGATAAGGGGATTTATTTCTCAGTATACTACTATCGATGACTTTTTTTCATTGCTTTAACATTAAGGTTGTTTTCTCTTCGGCCACACTGCCCCGGCCAATGCGTAAAGCAGTCCCAGCGCCAGCAGTCCGAATTTGACCTGCGCGCAGGCGGCGGCCAATTCTGGCAAGGGACTTACCCACGCGCCCAGCAGGATTTTCCAGAGGATGAAGTTTTCTACGGCGTCGAACAGCGCCGCAGCCAACGCCCCCCAGCCTGCCAGCGCACCCAGGGTTTTGAACCACCCCCTGTGCCGCCCGGCCGCCAGCAGCGTTCCCAGCGACAGGGCCAGCGCATAGCAGGGCATGAAGAGATAGTCCAGGCCGAGGCCGAAGGCGGCGAACAGGCGGGCGGTCTGGTCCCACGAGGCAATGATCCCCATCGTGTTTTTGATGTTCCCAGCCAGTTCGAAGGCGACGATCCCGCTGGGGGCAGCGGATGTGACCAGGGGCGCGTTCAAGACCCGGAAAACGGCGAACAGGCCCAGGGTCAGGGCGAGAAGCGGGAAGAACGTCTTTTTGCGGGCGTCGTGGGGGATAAAGTCCAGCGGGTGGGACATGGGCGTCTCCTTTATGAAACCGGATGGCGAATTACGCGATCTTCTTGCGATAGACGCGATGATTCTTGTATTCCACGCCGTTCAGGTTTTTCAGGTCGGCGCGCATCTGCTCGGTGGTCTCGGCTACCTGGGTCATTTCGACGTACTGGAACTGTCCGAAGTCGAGCAGGGTGTGGCCCATTTCGACGTACAGGATGGCGTTGCCGCCGTGCCCCTGGAATTCCGGCAGGATGCCCATGCCGTTGACCGCGACCGAGCGGGTGCGTTTCATGTCCAGCAGCAGGTCTACCAGGGACAAGGGGTGCAGGCGACCCCGGGCGCGTTGGAGCGCAGACGAGACATCCGGGAAGGCGAACAGGAAGCCGACCACATCTTCCCCATGCACGATGACCTTGATCAGGCGGTAGTCGGCGATCATCATGATGTTTTCGACCACGAAGTCGATTTCGCGCTGGGTGAGGGGATAATATTCCCAATTGTTGACGAATGCGCCGTTGTAGGCCTTGCCGATGCGGTTGGCCCATTGGAGCATTTCTTTCTTGTTTTTGAAGCGTTTGACTTCCAGGTGGCCGCGTTCCATGACGCGGGCGGCGATGCGCTCGACCCGCTCCGGGATCCTGAAGTTGTCGGCCGGCAGGTAGCAGGAGACGAAGTCCACTTCTTTCTCGAAGCCCTGCGCTTCGACCAGTTGCTGGTAGTAGGCGTGATTGTAGTTGAGCATGGTCATGGTGTTGCGGTGTTCGTGCCCAAAGACCAGGATGCCGTAGCCGTCCAGCGGCCCCATGCCCTTCGGCCCCATCACGGTGTCCAGGCCGCGCGCTTTGGCCCAGTCGAAAACCGCGTCGAAAAGCGCTGTCGCAACTTCCAGGTCATCCTCGCAGTCGAAGAAGTAGAAATCGGCCTTCTTTGCGCCGTGATACTGGTTGAAGGGTTTGTTCTGGATGACGGCGATGCGTCCCACGTCGCGCCCGTCGCGCACGGCCAGGAAGAAGTCCACCTCCGAATGCTCGTGGAAGGGATGTTTCTTGCGGTTGAGATAGGTGTAGGCGTCGATGTCCAGCAGCGGCACCCACTGCGGGCAGTCCTTGTACAGGCGGTGGGGGAGTTGGACGAAGCGCTTGACCTGGGACTTGTCGTCCGTGTTAACTTTTTCAATAGAAAGCATGGGATAACTCCTGGGCAGGGAATGAGTACTGATATTAGTATACAACACCAGAACAGGTTTGGGGTCGTGTTTGGAATGATTCAAAGACCTGGGCGTCTTGTTTTCCTTTTCGATGCAGCGCAGACGGCGCTCGAACTCATCCGCTGGACGCCGCGCCGCCTGCCGTTGGTGGACGCGCTGATTGCTGCGGCTGCCTGTTCCAGGGCGGCCGTGCTGGTTCACCGCGACGAATACTTACGCGCCCTGCCCGCTGAACAAGTGTGAAAACTCGATCTGCTTGCGGGTGCATGAGAAAAATCGAGGATAACGTATTTTGGGTTATACTGTCCCCATGCCAGATCCAAGGGATAATTATCGTCTATACATGGAAAACGCCCGTGAAATGCTAGAAGTTGCCAGGGAGAACCTTGACAATGATCATTACAGTTCGGCATGTAACCGCGCCTATTATGCTATATTCTATGCAGCAAGCGCACTTCTGTATTCAAAGGGAAAGTCTTATGGAAAACATAGTGCAGTAATTGCAGCGTTCCGCCAGTATTTTGTCAAGACTGGCGAGTTCCATAAAAAACGGAGTGATGATTACGAGTTTATTATGTCGAGCAGGCATACTGGTGATTATGAGTTAATAGATCGCCTGGAGAAAGAGCAGGCTCTTGATGTGATCTCGAAAGCAGAGGCGTTCGTCGAGGAAGTTGGAGAATGGTTACACAAACGCGAATTACTGTAGGCTTGACTTCAAAAGAAAAGAAGGCTGTCAGGGAATTCATTGCAGCAGTCAAACAGGCATACGGCGGGAATATCCAGCGCGCCGCCTTGTTTGGCTCGAAAGTTCGCGGCGATGCGGAGGAAGATTCCGATATTGATATACTGTTGATTGTCACAGAAGATGATTGGGAATTTCGGAGAGAAATCAGCAAGATTAGCTCGGGCATTGCATTGCAATACGATGTGCTGCTGGATATCCGCGTCATTGGCGCTTCACACTGGCAGTATATGGCAGACATCCAATCCGGGTTATATCAAAACATATCCAAGGATGCTGTTGTTGTGTGATACAAAAGACGATGTAACCTGTATCCTTTCAATACTTGTATAAAACCTTCCCCAACAAGGAATCCCCATGCCCTTCCCAACCCAAAAATCCCTGCAAACCTACGCCGAACTGGCCGTGCGCGTCGGGCTGAACCTGCGCGCCGGTCAGCGGCTGCTCATCAATAATCCTTCCACGCGCGGTGTATTGCCGCATACCGCCCCGTTGGTGCGCGAGATCGCAAAAGCCGCCTACCAGGCCGGCGCGCGCTACGTGGACGTCATCTGGGGCGACGAAGCCCTGCTCAAAGGCCGCGTCCAGCAGGCGCCGCGCGACTCCTTTGACGAATTTTCCAAATGGCAGGTCAGGGCGTTGGAAGAACTGCTCGAAAACGACGGCGCGCACCTGACCATCCGCTCCAACAACCCCGACCTGATGAGCGACGAAGATCCCGAAATCGTGGGACAGTTACAAAAGACCTACCTCGAGCACTATGCGGGTTTCCTCAAGGCGATTGGCGAGAACCGCATCAACTGGCTGGTCATTACTGCCTCCGGGCCGGATTGGGCCGCTCGCGTCTTCCCGGACCTCGGGCCGGCTGAGGCGGAAGAAAAACTCTGGGAGGCCATTTTTGCCATCACCCGCGCCGACCAGCCCGATCCCGTAGCCGCCTGGGAGCAGCACGTCCGCGGACTGCGCGCCCGCAGCGACTACCTGAACGCCAGGCAGTACGCTGCCTTGCACTACAAAGCCCCCGGCACCGACCTGACCGTCGGCCTGCCGACCGGTCATTTCTGGAACAGCGCGGGCAGCAAGGCGCAGAACGGCATCGAATACATCGCCAACCTGCCCACCGAGGAAGTCTTCACCCTGCCGCACAAGGAGCAGATTAACGGCCACGTCAGCGCTTCCCTGCCGCTGTCCTACGGCGGCGCGCTGATGGAAGGTTTCTCCCTGACCTTCGAGAACGGCCATGTGGTCAAGGCGAGCGCAAAAAAAGGGGAGGCTACCCTCCAGAAATTGATCGAGAGCGACGCGGGCGCCTCCAGCCTGGGCGAAGTGGCGCTCGTGCCGCACAGTTCCCCCATCTCGCAGCGCGGGCATCTCTTCTACGATCCGCTGATCGACGAGAACGCCTCCTGCCACCTGGCGCTGGGGCGCGCCTACAAGTTCACCCTCCAGGGCGGGGAAACCTTGCCCGATGAAGAGTTTGCGGCGCGCGGCGGTAATTCCAGCATCGTGCATGTGGACTTCATGGTCGGCTCCGGCAGCATGGACATCGATGGCCTGACCGCCGACGGCAAAACCGAGCCGGTCATGCGCGCCGGCGAGTGGGCCTTCGACGTTTGACAGGAGTAAAAACATGGCTCCAAAAGTAAAACTTGATTCCGATGAAATCCTGCGGGCGGAGTTCGATTACATCGCCCATACGGCCTTCCAGGCCAACGAAGACCGCGCCCGTGTGACCTCGTTCTACTTCGTCTCGGTCGGGTCGCTGGTGGCGGCTATCCTGGGCGCGCAGTTCGCGGAGGATGACCTGCGGGGCGTTTCGCTGGCGTTCAGCCTGCTGTTCGTTGTCCTGACCGCCTTGGGCGGGTTGACGATTGCGCAACTGGCGCGCCTGCGCGCCGCCTGGCACGAGTCGGCCGAGGCGATGAACAAACTCAAGGATTTCTACATCCAGCAGCGCCCGGAGATCGAACCGGCCTTCAAGTGGCGGTTGGGGTCCGTCCCACCGACCGACAAAGCCTATAGCATCGCCAACCTGATGGCTGTGGAAGTCAGCCTGCTGGGCGCGTTGACTTCCGCCGCTGCGGTCTACTTCCTGCTCAACAGTTGGGGCGGGGTGGCTTGGTGGGGCTGGCTGCTGACGGCTGTTTTTTGCGCGGTCGGCTATCTCGGTCATTGGGTCTGGTACAAGCATTTGCTGGTCGATACGCAGTGACCGGTTGGAGTGCCCATGCCCCGCAACTACGCCCATCAACCCCCCACCGCTTTCCAGCGCCTGCCCGAATTTACCCGCGACGATGACTGGATGCGCGCCTATTTGCGCGTAGCCAAAATCGGGCATATTGCCACCACCTGGGACGACCAGCCCTTCGTCACGTCTACCACCTTCTGGTTCGATGAAGCGGGGCATCGCATCATCTTCCACTCCAACCTCGCGGGCAGGATCCGCTCGAATATCGAGCGCAACCCCAAGGTCTGCCTGGAAGCGAGCGAGTTGGGGAAGTTGCTGCCGTCCAACGTCGCGCTGGAATTTTCGTTGCAGTATCGCAGCGTCATGGTGTTTGGAACGGCGCGCCTCCTCGAGGATGCCGCCGAAAAACGCGCTGCGCTGTATGGCCTGCTCCAGAAATACTTCCCGGCCATGACCGCCGGGAAGGAATACCGCGAGATCACGGACAAGGAACTGCGCGCCACATCGGTTTATGCCATCCAGATCGAATCGTGGAGCGGCAAGGAAAACTGGAAAGAGCGCGCCGACCAGTCGGACGAATGGCCGGCGCTGGACGGAAAATGGTTCGAGTAAATCATCCGCAGATTTGGCAGATGACGCAGATTTGAGAAAAATCTCGACTCAACAGCATCCCCTTTGGGGATCTGTGCCATAATAAGGGTAAATCACTTTTAGGAGACTCCCATGAACCAAAAAGCCGGCGCCCAGATCAGCCAGCGAGCCTTCATCCAATCGCTGGTCATCCTGTTTGTCCTGATGATGATCGCGGGCATCCTTACCCTCGTTGTCCCGGCGGGACAGTACACCCGTCTCGAAGTGGACGGACGCGAGACCATCGATCCCAACTCCTTCCAGTTCATCGCGCGACCCGACTATCCCATCTGGCGTTGGTTCGTTGCGCCGTTCGAGGTGTTGGGCAGCGAAAGCGGGCTGACGGTCATCGTCATCATCGTTGTCCTGTTCTTTGCCGGCGGCGCCTTCGCCGTGTTGGACAAGACCGGCACGCTAAAGGCCTTCATCGGGCGCATCGTGCGGCGCTTCCGCGAGCGCAAGTACCTGCTGCTGTGGATGGTCTCGCTGGCCTTCATGTTCCTGGGCGCCACGCTCGGCACCTTCGAGGAAGTCGTCCTGCTGGTGCCGGTGATGATCGCGCTGTCCTACTCGCTCGGCTGGGACGCGCTGGTGGGATTGGGCATGTCCATCCTGGCCACCAACCTGGGCTTTTCGGCCGCCATCTCCAACCCGTACACGCTTGGCGTGGCGCAGGGACTGGCCGAGTTGCCGCTCTTTTCCGGCGCGTGGCTGCGCATCCTGGTCTTCATCGTCATCTACCTCCTCTTCGGCTGGTTCATTTCCGCCTACGCGCGCCGCATAGACCGCGATCCCGCCGCCTCCCTCGTCCACGGCGAAGACCAGGCCGAGCGCGAAAAATACAAGAACGCAGACGCCTCCTTCACCCAGGAAGACCCGAAACAAAACCGCGCCATGAACTTCTTCGGGCTGTTCCTGCTCTTCGTCTTTGCGGTCATGCTCATGGGGCCGTTCGTCCCGGCCATTTCCGATTATGCCCTGCCCCTGGTCGGCATCCTCTTCCTGGTCGGCGGGCTGGGCGCGGGGTTCCTGTCCGGCGCGGGCGGCAGGAAGGTCTGGCAGGGACTGATCGAGGGCTGGGGCGGGTTGGCGCCCTCCGTCCCGCTCATCCTCATGGCGGCCAGCATCCGCTACATCATCGACAGCGGCGGCGTCACCGACACCATCCTGCACGCCGCCGCCGAACCGTTCCAACAACTGGGCGGCTTCCCGGCCGCGCTGGTCGTCTATTTCCTGGCGCTCGGCATCGAATTCTTCATCGCCTCCGGCTCGGCCAAAGCCTTCCTGATGATGCCCATCCTGCTGCCGCTGGCCGAACTGGTCGGCGTCACGCGCCAGACCGCCGTCCTGGCCTACGTCTTCGGCGACGGCTTTTCCAACCTGGCCTACCCCACCAACCCCGTCCTGCTCATCAGCCTCGGCCTGACGGTCGTCAGTTACCCCAAGTGGATCCGCTGGACGGCCAAACTCTGGCTGTGGGTCATCCTGGTCACGGTGGCCTTCCTGGGGATTGCCGTGGCGGTGGACTACGGACCGTTCTAAGATGGACGATTATTATCCCTCCTCCTACGCCGACTCGCGCGACCGCTTCCGGCCCAGCCTGGGCCTGCTCTCGTCAAACTGGCCGTCTGCCCGCCTGGAAAGTCACCCGTTAAGCGCCGACCCCAACCTGTCCATCGACTGGATGTGGGCCGAGCCGCCGCGCAAAGAGACCCTGGTCATCCTCTCCACCGGCGAGCATGGCATCGAGGGCTACGTCGGCGCGGCCATGCTGAAGATCTTCATCGAAGAATTTGCCCCGCGCCTGGACCCGGAAGCCACCGGCCTGCTGCTCGTCCACGCCATCAACCCGTGGGGCATGGAACACCGCCGCAAGGTGAATGAAAATAGCGTAGACCCCAACCGCAACTTCATCTTCGACGGGAACTTCGACCCGGCCATCAATCCCGATTACAAGGCGCTCGACTTCCTGCTCACCCCGCGCCGGCCAGTGCGTTCATTCGCCCTGGAAAACCTGTCCTTTTGGGGGCGCGTGCTGCGCGCCCTGCTCACGCTGGGCATTGGGCGGGTCTCTACGGCCACCCTGCTGGGACAATACCACACGCCGGACGGCTTTTTCTACGGCGGGACGAAACATGAAGAAAGCGCCACCGTCCTGATGGATTTGTACCGCCGCGCCCTGGCGGACTACGAGCAGGTCATCCAGATGGACATGCACACCGGCTACGGTCCGCGCTACCAGATGAGCGTCATCGTCCCGCCGGTGGAGACGATTTCGTCGGCGGAATTCAGCCGTAGATTCGACTATCCGCTCGTGCAGAAAATAGACGCCAGCGAGTTCTACGCCATCAGCGGCGACATGGGCGAATACATCTATCGCCTGCGCGAGGCGCAATTCCCCGGCAAACGGTTGTTTGCTTGCGGCTTCGAGTTCGGCACCTTCGGCGAGTCCCTGCTGGCGCGCATCCGCAGCCTGCGCGCTATGGTGTTGGAAAACCAATTGCACTGGCATGGCGCGGTCAGCAAAGCCGCTGAACAGGCCGTCCGGCGCGAATTCGAGGAACTGTACTTCCCGGCTGAACCTCGCTGGCGGCAAAAAGCCCTGCAAGACGGCCGGCAGGCTTTCGCAGGGATTTTACGCTCCCACCAGTTGATATAGCGCATCGCCTGATATGTCCGAAGCCCCTTATCCTTCACGAGGGGCTTTTTCCACTGCTGGCCTGAAAAGTACCCAGAATGGGTATTGCCAAATCCAGGCCAAAACCAGGCAAAATGACGTTGCAAACCGTTGGATTTGGCAATCCAACGGAGCAATAGGGCAGTTTTCGATTATTCTCCGACAGGCTGCTAGGGGAGCAAACCGGATTGCCAATCCCTTGATGACGCCTTGCCAAATTGGGAAGAAGCATTGAGGATATAGGCTGAAACCCCGAACCGCCCCGCGGACTTGTGACTCGCAGGGCGTTTTCTTGCCCTGCGTTTGATGTATAATCTTTGCAGGAGTTCACGATGATTACTGCGTTCAAGCAAAAAATCACCATCAAAAGCGGCGGACTGGTCAGCCTACGCTCTCGCAAATTGAAAGCGGGAACCAGGGCAGAAGTAATTGTATTGGTGGAACCTACCGAAAATCCCGCTGAAAAATCCATGACCGGCGCTGATTTACTCAAATCTGGCCTGGTTGGGATATGGGCTGAGCGCAAAGATATCGGCGACAGCCTCGAATTTGCGCGCCAGTTACGCCAAAAAGCCGAAAAACGGAGCGAGTAGGCATGATTTTGCTCGATACCGATGTGATGGTAGATGTGTTACGGGGCTATGCGCCTGCCATCGCCTGGCTGACCGCCGCATCTGACTCGGAAATTGGCATACCGGGACTGGTTGCAATGGAACTCATCCAAGGCTGCCAGAATGCGCGTGAGCAAAAGCGCATCGAAAAAGCCTTAGACTGTGACCAGGCGCTCAAGAACTTTGCCGCCCAGCATTTGAGCCACAACCTCGGATTGCTGGACGCGCTGATTGCCGAGACCGCCGTCAGCCTGGACGCGGAACTGGCAACCTTCAACATCAAGCATTACAGCGTGCTCAAAGAACTGAAAACTCTCCAGCCTTACGAAAAATAACCCAAAAAGCCCCGCGGACTTGCGACCCGCAGGGCGTTTTCTTGTCAGCATCATTAAGGATGTCGCCGTTTGCTTCCTTCCTTCGAAAACATCATTGGAAAAATTTGTCAAAGAGATTGGAAAATCGAAATGCGCCAACACCATCATAAGAAAACAATGGTTGTTCGTTTGCAAATGCTCAACCGAGTGGCGGTTATTCTCAGGCCAAAAGCCCCGCTTTTAGCCTGGTTAAAGTCCATACCCGACTTGCAAATGGGTGATATGACCCTCGACGAGCTGCGCTCAGACGATCAAACGGTATTTTTGTTGCCAGATTACGATTATTTTGATGATACCCGTGCTCACCTGAAAAAGATATTCAAGCCCCTTTTTGAAGCAGAACTCGAGGAATGGTGGCGAAACCCAGACGATTATCCAGAAAACATGACTTACGAAATGTTCGATGAATGGTTTGATGTTGAGTTAAACTCAATGGTGGTAGATACAACTGGCAACGACTTTGAAGTAATGGATTTGTAAATATCTTTCACTCTGTATTGATGACAGTGGAGGCTGAAATGTCCCGACCTGGAAAAGATGAAACCCGTGAAGAACGAATTTATATGGAGATCATTGTCGACGCCTATGGCGAAGAAGAACGCGTCATGGGTTGGTATTACTACCTGGAGGATGTTGTGACTTTCCCATTCGACGCAGAGTGCATCGTTGAACGAAAAACATCCCCGCTTCGTAAAGGCGAAAAAGTCACAGTGATCGAACAGTCGCCTATGGATGATTGCATGAAAGAGATGTTCGTCCAAATCGAGTGGCAGGGACGCGAAATGGGTGTGCCCCTGGCGCAGTTGAAGCCAATCGGAGTTGACCCGCAAACCCAGGAGGCTGTTGAAGATTGGCATTACTGGGTGAATATGGGCTACGAATTCTAGCGCCCCTTAGAAAGATTGATCCATACCCGCTGACATATCAATCGGTATTTGTTGTCCCACCAGACATATTCGGTTGAGCAAAACAGCATGGTGAATCAATAAAATCACCATGCTGTTTTACTCAATTCACCATGCTGTTTTGATTAATTTACCATGCTGTTTTACCAAAAAGAGCATGGTGAATCTGCCGGGATGGCAGGTCTCGTTGGTCAAGGAGTCGGATGGTCTAGGGGAGCGAAGCGGATTGCCAATCCCTTGATGACGCCTTGCCAAATTGGGAAGAAGCATTGAGGATATAGGCTGAAACCCCGAACCGCCCCGCGGACTGAACCCCGCAGGGCGTTTTCTTCCTTGAGCCAAATATTTCCTGTACAATTGGGGTAATAGCGTAGCGCGGAATTCATCCCCATACTGGGGACTTTCCCCATACTGGGGACTTTTCCGCCTGTCTGCCGACAGGCAGGCAACCAAAAGCGAAATAAATTTCGCGCTACAAATCTTCGCGGTTGTGAATGTCCTGGCGAATGTCCAGGATAGATTCTCAAGAGCAATACTATACCACTGTCGTGAGAATCACTCAGAACCAAGAAAGTAGGATTTGCAACTATGACTCTCGGTTCGCTCATATTTTGACTGGATTTGAAAAATGCGGTAACCTATCGGCATGGCCGAAGAACTTACCGTAACGACTGAACGAGTGGACGATATCCCGCTCTTGATTACATGGATGAAGCGC
>JBMOMO010000328.1:3998-40921 GCA_049324135.1 Chloroflexota bacterium | reverse complement strand
ATGGCCCAGCCATCCTGCACATGTTCGAAAATGGGCGGCGGGCCTTCGATGATGGTGATTTTATCTTCCATGAATTTACCTGTATGCGGCGGTATGATACCATAAAAGGCCTGTATAATCACCCCAGGAGTTGAATATGCACAAACTTGTAATCTTTTTCCTGCCGCCCTTTTCCTGGGCCGGCTTCGAGCAGGGCTGGCAAAAATTCCTGGGGATGGCCGAGCAGATGCCGGGCTTGCGCAAGGAAGTGGTGGGAGACATCGAAGAACTGGTGTTCGGGCCGCCGGACCTGAACTGCAAGAAGGTGCATGAGTTGTATTTCGACTCGCGCGAGGCGTTGATGGCCGCGCTCCATTCCGAAGAGGGGCAAAAGGCCGGCCAGTGGCTGCACTCGTTCACCCAGGGGCGTTTCCTGCTGGCGATCGCCCGGCACATGGAGGCCACGCCGGACGAATTCAAGAAGCCGAAGCCAGGCCCTCCAGGATCGCCTTGACCAATCCCGGCCCGCGGTACACTAGCCCGGTGTAGACCTGCACCAGCGCCGCCCCCATGTCGAGGCGGCGTTTTGCATCTTCGGGACTCATGATCCCGCCCACGCTGACGACCGGGACTCGCCCGTCCACTTTCCGGACGATTTTCGCCAACAGCGCCTCGCTCTGGACCCTGAGCGGGCTGCCGCTTAAGCCGCCGCTTTCCTCCCGGTACTGTGACCGCAGCCCCGCGCGCGCCAGGGTGGTGTTGACGGCAATGACGCCGTCCATGCCAGAATCGAGGATGACGCCGAGCGCGTCTTCGAGTTCCTCGTCGCCCAGGTCGGGGGCCAGTTTGACCAGGATGGGCTTCGTAACTTTCGACATTGCACGCTCGACGTCGATGCTTTTCAACAAGGCTTCGAGCATTTCCCGTCCCTGCAACCTGCGCAAGCCGACCGTGTTGGGCGACGAGACGTTGACGGCCAGGTAATCGGCCAGCGGCGCAAACGTTTTCATCAATTCGATGTAATCGCTGGCGGCCTCTCCGAGCGGGGTGTCCTTGTTCTTGCCCAGGTTCACCCCCACCACCACCGGCAACTGCGAAGTCCCCGAAGGGGGATCACTGGCAACTGAAAACTGACGACTGACAAACTCCATCCCTCTCCCCGGAAAGCCCATGCGGTTGACGACCGCCTCGTCTTCCACCAGCCGGAACACGCGCGGCCTGGGGTTGCCCGGCTGCGGGCGCGGCGTGACCGTGCCGATCTCGATGTGACCAAATCCCAGCGCCGCCAGTCCGCGCACGGCGAGGCCGTCCTTGTCGTAACCCGCCGCCAGCCCGACCGGGTTCTTGAAGCGCAAACCAAAGGCTTCCACCGGTTTTTCCGGCGCGGAAAACGCCCTTTGCAGCAGCCAGAGCGCGGGCGGGAAAGCCTGCGCCAGCCGCAGGGCGGTCAGCGTGAGGCTGTGCGCGTCTTCTGGATCCAGCCAGAACAGCAGGGGACGCAGGCGCTCATACATGCGGCAGGTCCAGCAGCGCGACTTCGGCCAGCAGGCGCGGGTTGACGTTGCGCTCCAGGCGCTCGAGGGAGCGTTCCATTCCCTGCACCAACCTGCGCGCCCCAGGCAACTGGAGTTGGCCGGTCAGGGCGGCGATCTCCTGCTCGCGGTCTATGTTGGTGATCGGCGCAGCCGCCCCGCTGGCGCGCAGCAACACATCCCGCCAGTAAGACAGCCAGACCAGCAGCGCCTGGCGCATCGATTCTTTGTCCCTGGCGAGTTTTTCGGCATAGTCGAATTTCTCCACCCGCGAGGCGGACAGGAGTCTGTGCAGGTCGTCCAGCCGCGCCCGGCGGGACTCCAACATGGCCTTGTCTTCCATCAGTCGCAGCGCGTAACCCGGTCGCCCGCTGGAAATATGCGCAATCAGGCGCGCTTCATTGCTCTCTACTCCCCTGCTCCCTAATTCTCTTTGCACATCCTCGATCCTCAATGGCCGCAAGCGCAGCACCTCGCAGCGTGAGACAATCGTGGGCAGCAACTGTTCCGGCGCGTCGGCGGTCAGGATCAGGATGGCATGGGCAGGCGCTTCCTCCAGCGTCTTGAGCAGGGCATTGGCGGCCGAATCGTTGGCCTCCTGGAAGCGCAGGAAGAGCGCCGCGCGGTATTTTGCCTGGTACGGCTTGAGCGCCAGCGTCCGGCGCACCTCGCGCACCCACTCCACTTTCAACGTCCCACCCTCGCTCTCGGCCTGCACAATGGACAGGTCCGGGTGCTGGCCGGCCTCGATCTGCCGGCAATCGCGGCACGTCCCACACGGCTCGCCCGGCGTAACCGGCTGGGGACAGTTCAAGGCCTGGACAAAACGCAGCGCCAGGGTGCGCCTCCCCAGGCCGGGAGGGCCGGCAAAAAGATACGCATGGCGGGCAGTCCCTCGCAAGAGGTGTTGCTTCAGCATGTCCACTGCCCATTCGTGGCCGAGGAGATTCCAGTTGTTCATGTTCGGAAGTCCCGGATCAATTCAGGAGAGGACAAGTAGCCGGCGCACAACTTTTTCAAAGGAGGAATTGAAGGATATTGCTTGCCAATAATAGCAATCTTGCTGATGAGTTGCTGGATTTGAACCACGATGTACTATCCTTCTACCAAAACCCATTTTCCATTTGATAGAGTAATCACTCCTTGCCCTTTTAGACTCTGTTGAGCATTTCTCACGAGATGTTTCCACTTCTTGCCAAAATGCTCCCCGTTTATGACCCTATCAATTGTGTCATCACAAATATCGGGGTGGATATTTTGGATGAGCGGATGTAATTCTACGGTCGAAAGGGGGCCTTTTGTACTGAGTAGAAACCTGATGGTGTCAGAGAAGATTGCATTTACTGTTCTCCCTGCCGTAATGCGGTTTTGTAGAATCACCGTTTGGAGGACTTCAGTCTTTTGCTCTAATATTTTCCTTGTCTCTCTTGCTTGTGGCGTGTTCTCCACCTCTTTTCGCAGTGCTTTGATTTCATCTACACCCTCCTTGATCTCTGCAATTCTTTCTCTTTCAAAGATGTTCCCAAGGTCAAAATACCTTTGTATGTCTATAGCCAGGTTCCCAACCAGATTCCTCTCATGCAACGCAATTCCATACTCGTAGTTCTCCCTTAATCCGCTATGAGTTAAGTTGGCTGATGTAATCAAAGCATGTTCACTGTCGGCAATGTAGATTTTAGCATGAAGCTTTCCTAAAGACGAAACTGTCAGTTTAAACTTGTCCCACAATTTCAACAGTGCAGTCAGGTCAAAACTATCACTTGTAATATTTGGTAAATCAAGGTTTGTTAGTACCCTTATTTCTCGCGCATGAACATTCTCAAGTACCACATTTACTCCATAGTTCTTGATATAGGGGGAACAGATTAAGAGCGTCTCATGAGCTTGTCGGATTACATCAACAAATTTGTTCTCAATAGGGAATGGAACCAATTCATATTCTGGAAAATTGAGTTGCATACTCTATCACTCCTCTCCAGCGCGCAGCCGCAAATACGAATCATACCTGTGCGGATGCACCTCGCCGCGCTCCAGCGCCGCCAGCACCGCGCAGCCCGGCTCGTGGATGTGCGTGCAATCGCTGAACTGGCAACCGGCCACCAGAGAGCGCAACTCGGGGAAATACCCGTCCAGTTCCTCCGGCTCGGTGTCCCACAAGGCCAGCGACTTCCAGCCTGGCGTATCGGCCACGTAGCCGCCGCCCGCCAACGGGAACAACTGCCGCACGACCGTGGTGTGCTTGCCCTTCTTCATCGCCGTACTGACCTCGGTCACTTCCAGCCCCAGCCCTGGCTGCAGGGCGTTCAGCAGGCTCGACTTGCCCGCGCCGCTCGGCCCGACCAGCGCATTCACCTTGCCTTCCAGCGCCGCGCGCAACGCCTCCACGCCCTGGCCGGTCTTCGCCGAAACGTACAGGACGGGATAGCCCAGCGGCGGATACAGCCCGAAGGTTTCCTGCGCCTGCTCCCGTTCCACCAGGTCGATCTTGTTGGCGACGATCAAAGCCGGGATGCCCTGTTTCTCGGCCACCACCAGGAAGCGGTCCAGCATCCTCAACTTGGGACGGGGGTTGGCGCACGCAAAGACAAAGACCGCCTGGTCGGCGTTGGCGAGCAGCACCTGCTGGTAGACGCCCTGCGGGCGCGGGTCGAGCCGGACGATGGCCTGCTTCCGCTCCTCGACTTCTTCGATCACCCCGGCGCCATCCGCCAAGACCGTCACCCGCGCGCGGTCGCCGAGGGCCGCCAGGTCGCCCATGCGCCGTCCCTGCTTGAGCCGCCCGCGCAACTGGCACACGACCGGCCCGGCCTCGGTCATCACCGTGAAGAAACCGGATTGGGTGCGGACGATCAGGCCGGTCAGGGAGGTGGGCATGGAGGGAGGGACGTAAAACGTAATACTATGGCTTCGGCGTTTTGGTGGGGATGCCGCCGACCGGGGTGGGCGTCTTTGGCACGCCAAAGTTCTTTTCCCACCAGAACAGGCTCTGCGGCGTGCCGAAGTAATGCACCTGGATCATGCGCCGGAAGATCGGGCCGGCGTACTCCGAGCCGTCGCCGGCGTTCTCGACGATGACCGCCACCGCAATATCCGGGATGCCGGTGCTTTCGCTGGCGTAGGTATAGCCGGTGAACCAGGCGTGCGGCCTGCCCGAACCGGACTCGGCCGTGCCGGTCTTGCCGGCGGCGGGAATCTCCATACCGCGCAGGCGGAAGTTGGCCGTGCCGCGCGGGTCCTGCACCACGCTGATCAACGCCTCTTGCAGCACTTTCAGGTTCTCGGCGCGCAGGGGCAGGGTGCCGCGCGCTTCGGGCTTGAAGACCACCGTCGGCTCGCCATCCACCGGCTGGATGCGCTCGATCAACTGCGGGCGGTAGAGCGTGCCGCCGTTGCCGACCGCCGCGATCATTACTGCCGCTTGCAGCGGGGTGACCAGCAAATCACCCTGGCCGATGGCCTGGTTGACCACGTCGATCACGGTGGGCGGGTCATTGACCTGCCCGGCGGCTTCCGCAACCTGCTCCAGGCCGGTCGGTTGTCCAAACCCAAAGGCGCGCGCCATGTTGGCGATGTCGTTGGGACGGTCATAACTGAACAGGTCGTAGCCGATCTGCCAGAACCAGGGGTTGCAGGAGCGCATCAGGCCCTCCGGCAGGGTCAGCAGGCCGGAGGGTTGGGTGGAGCGGGTGTTGCAAAATTCGCCCGCCTGGACAGCCTCCTGGCATTTTTCCCAGGTCCAGTCGTGGCGCACCTGGTCGGTCAGCACCGCCCAGTCATACTGGCAATCTAGCGTAGTGGCCGGTTCGAACAGGCCGCTTTCCAGCGCGGCGGAAAAGGTCACGATCTTGAAGGCCGAGCCGAGCGGGTACTGTCCCTGCGCGGCGCGGTTGACCAGCGGTTGGGTAGCGTCGTTGAGCAGTTCGGTCAGCAGGTCGGTGTTGGCGTTGGCCGGGTCGAACAGGTTGGCGTCGAAGCCCGGCGAGGAGGCCATGGCCAGAACGCGCCCGGTGTCGCGCTCCAGCACCACCACCGCGCCGCGGAAACCGGTCAGCGCCTGCTGGGCGTAATATTGCATGTTGCTGTCGATGGTCAGGTAGATGGAGGCGGCCGGCTGCGGGGCGTTGGAAGCGATATTGGTCACCACCTGGCCGGTGGCCGGGTCGACCACGTACAGGGAGCCGCCGTGTTGGCCCGCCAGGTAATCCTCGGCCCATTTTTCGACGCCGGCCTTGCCTACGCGCTCATTGCCCGCGTAGCCCAGGCGCCGGTAGGTATCCAGTTCTTCAGGCGAGATGAATTGGGTATACCCGATCAACTGCGAGGCGATCTTCTGGTGATAGAAGCGGGATTCATACGCCGTAACCTGTAAGCCGCCAGGATTGAGCGCCAAGATGCGTTCGGCTTCCTCCACCGAGGCCTCGCAAACCGGGATGTACCAGCCGGGGCCGGAAATTTCGATCTTATCATCGAGCGTCTCTTGCTGTAAGCCGCACAGGGCAGCCAGTTCACGGGTCAGTGTACCTTGCGAATTCGGGGTAACCGAGCCGGTGTCGATGCCAAGCGCCACCGCCTTGGTCTGGTTGACGATGGCTTGCCCATCCCTGTCGTAAATGTCGCCGCGCGCGGGCGTCTGGTATTCCATGGCCAGTTTGTTGCCGCCCGCCAGTTCAGGCAGGATCAGGCCGTCGTTCCAATCCAGTTTCCAGGCGCCGTTCTCCAGGCTCAGGCGCGCCACCATGTCGCGCGAGATGTCGCCCACCAGCGCAGTATGGTACACAATGCGGAAAGAGACCTGCGCGATATAGGGACTGCCCACCAACGTGGAGAGCACCTCATAATCGAAACTCCCGGCGCTCATAGTGTTGAGGGCTTCGATATGCCGTTTGGAGAAGTCCTCGGCGCTGGTGGCGTCGCGGCTGGCCTGGGTCAGCAGGGCATACATGGATTCGTAATCTTCGGTTTTGAACGCTTCCAGGTACGCCTGCATGGGAGC
Source organism: Chloroflexota bacterium (assembly GCA_049324135.1). Lineage (GTDB taxonomy): Bacteria > Chloroflexota > Anaerolineae > Anaerolineales > Villigracilaceae > JAABUE01. The sequence continues at coordinate 34,417 of JBMOMO010000328.1, read as the reverse complement.
TTGCGCATCTGGCGCATGGGTGATTTCTACAGGAGGCGTCGGGAGAGGCGTTGGGGTGGTGAACAGGGACGACAACCCCCCGCTGCCTCCATTCGTGCTGCAAGCAGCCAGCAGGGTGAGAACTGCCAACAGGTTCAACCAGCGAAGTATCTTCATTCTTTACCTTTGTCTAACGGAGCGGTTCTCCGCGCAGGACCGCGCGCGAGATGGGACAATCATACTTGATTTCGGCCTGGCACAGGCGGGCGACATCCGTCATGGGAAAGACGCCAAACTGCCGCAACAGGACCGTCAGGCGGCAGAGCGGCAGTCCCATCACGCTGGCAAAGCAGCCGGCCATGCCCTGCACCGGCTGGAAGCCGGGATGCTGGATGGCGTACGCGCCGGCCTTGTCGAGCGGGTCGCCGGTCTGGACGTAAGCCGCGATCTCCGCATCGCTGTAATCGCGCATGGGCACATCGGTAACGCTGAGGTCGGTCAGGGCGTAGCCGTCGCTTGGGCGGAGCAGGGCAAGCCCGGTGTAGACCTGATGCGTGTGCCCGCGCAACTGTTCCAGCATGCGCGCGGCGTCACGCGCATCCGCCGGTTTGCCCATGATCTCGTCCCCATCCACGACGGTAGTATCGGCGGCGATGAGGATGGCTGCGCCTGGCGCTTTGGAGGCTGAAACGCGGGCTTTGGTTTCTGCCAACCTGAGGACGTAGTCTCCGGGCGCTTCGCCGGGATGCTGGCTTTCATCTGCATCCGCGACCGCCACGCTGAACTCCCAGCCGGCCAGGGCCAGGAGTTGCCTCCTGCGCGGGGAGTTGGAGGCCAGCGCCAGTTTGAAGGGAACGCTCATGGGAGGGAATTCTAACACACTCTCCTAGCCCAACCTTAAGCGCAGGATATTTGTCCCCTGGCATGTTCCGGCAGGCCGTTGTAAAATGCGTGGAAATGTCTGGTCATCTTCGAGGAGGCGGTTGTGGATGAATTGAAAGAACGCATTCGAAAAGAGGGGAAGAACCTGGGGAACGGTATCTTAAAAGTAGATGGATTTGTCAACCACCAGGTAGACCCGGCGCTGATGGACGCCTGCGGGCGCGAGTTTGCGCGCCTGTTCCGGTCGCTTGGCGCGACCAAAGTGCTGACGGCGGAAATCTCCGGCATTGCCCCGGCGGTTGCAACTGCCCTGCACCTGGGCTTGCCGGTGGTGTACGCCCGCAAGCACAAGCCGATCACCATGCCCGACCAGGTGCTGCTCACGCTGGCGCCTTCGCACACCAAAGGCCGTACGGTGGAACTGATCGTCTCGCCGGAATTCCTGGCGGGCGGCGAAAAAGTGCTCATCATCGACGATTTCCTGGCCAGCGGGCAGACCATCCTGGGGCTGGTGCGCCTGGCAGAGGCGGCCGGGGCCAAGGTGGTAGGCATCGGCGCGTTGATCGAGAAGACCTTCGAGGGCGGGCGCGAGGCGCTCGAGCCGCTGCGCGTCCCGGTGGAGGCGCTGGCGCGGATTACTTCTCTGGATGACGGCGTCATCACCTTCACAGATTAGGGCAGATCGTCACGAGGCCGTAAACGCCTGCCTGACCTGGGTTTGCAAAAACTCGAAAAATTCAGGCAGGCGTTGGCGTTCATTTTGCGGGAGGAACGACCGCAGGTCCAGCACGAACTCCTTCTGGGGAAATGATGTGATCCTTTCCAGGATGTCTGTGTCCGAAATGTCCGCCAGGTCATAATAGGCCAGTTTTTTGCGAACCAGGTCATACTGCACTGCTGTCCCTTTCGAAAGCAAGAACCACAGGTCGTACAGGTCGCGTCCTTTGCGGCGCGTCATAACTGCGCGGATCTTTTCCGCAAGGATTTCGCCTGCCGAGAGATGATGCACAAAGGATGTGAACAGCACCGGGTAGGTCGTTCGGATGATGGACTGTTCCTGCGAATAGACCGGTTCCCGGAATGAAAAATCGAGGCTGATATGGGTTTCGTAAGGCAGGAGTCCAGCAGGCGCGGTCAACAGGAATTGCCTGCCTGCCAGGCTTTTTTTTGCTTTCCACACAATCCCTTCCTCGTTCTCCATGCGCTCCAACACGGATGCAATATAGCCGTCGAAGATCTTTTCGGTCGCCGAAACGGTAAAATCCAGGTCCTCCGAAAAGCGCGGCGCGCCAAAGACCAGGTGAATGGCTGTCCCGCCTTTGAAATGGATCTGCCGGCTGGGCGACTTCTGGTAGAGTTTTTGCAGGAAGACGAGTTGGATATATTCGCGGAAAATGATGGTTTCGTTGATGTGATAGTGAGCGCCCAACGTTCGAACCTGCTCATGGGTAATCATAAGAAATCCACTCCTTTCATGGGAGGAAAGCGGCTCGCATAGGCAGCCAGGCGCCGCCGATCCAGTTTGGAGAGGTCAAATTCGTCCAAATGCACAACGGCCAGTCCTTTGGACTGCAAATACAACAGGTCTAGCAGGGCTTTCTCCGGCTGGGCGATCAGGAATCCGTGCGCCAGGTCGTACCCCCAAAAAAGGGATTGCTTGATGCGCGCATAGCGGTACGTCTTGCCGTCCCATGTTTTAGCAACCGGTTTTTTTGGCGTGACGCTGGCGATCTCGTAGGGGAATTGGGGCAGGAGGCCGTGAAAGTTGAGCGCCGCTTCCAGGGACACATAAGAGGGTTCGTAGAGGAAATTGGCAATCCTGAAATCGTGGACAGTCGCCCCCACCAGAAGGTATTTGTCCCGTTCGATTCTTTGCAAAATGCTCTGTTTCACAAGACGGGAAAGCAGGGAAAAGAAGGTCGCCGGCGGCATTGCTGCGCCAGACAGATCCCGCAACGCTTTGGTTGTAAACAAGGCCAGGGAGGATTGGTAGAGCCTTTGGGTAAAAGCGGCAGGACTTAACGTTTTCATATACTCTATATTTTATAGATTATAAAGGAACGTGTCAAGATCAGGTTTTGTATATCGCGTAATACCGCATAAAGTGGGCAAGTGCGGCTATAATTTCCGCTATGCCTGATACGCTTGCCATCCTCGACTTCGGCTCGCAATACGCCCAACTGATCGCCCGCCGCGTGCGCGAGGCGCAGGTATATTGCGAGTTGTTCCCCTGGGACGCGCCCGCCGCGCAGGTCATGGCGCTCAACCCCAAAGGATTCATCCTCTCCGGTGGACCCAAATCCGCGTACGAGACGGGCGCGCCGTTCATCCCGGACTTTGTGCTTGCTTCCGGCAAACCGGTTTTGGGCATCTGCTACGGGATGCAGGCGCTCACCGTCGCCCTGGGCGGACAGGTTGACCCGTCAACCGAACGCGAATATGGCCCCGCTACCCTGGAGCCACTATTCCCTAATCCTCTGCTCTCCAGTCTCTCAACGGTTTGGATGTCACACGGCGACCGCGTCGCCAGGATGCCGGAAGGCTTCGCGGCGCTGGCAAGATCGGGCAACAGTCCCTGCGCGGCGATGGGGGATTTCGAGCGCAAGTATTTCGGCGTGCAGTTCCATCCTGAAGTGCATCATACGCCCAACGGCATCGAACTGCTGCGCCATTTTGCGGTCGAGATTTGCGGCGCAAAAGCGGACTGGACTCCAGCCTCGATCATCGAGGAGAGCGTGACGCGCATCCGCGCCCAGGTGGGAAACGCGCGCGTGCTGGCAGCCGTCAGCGGCGGCGTGGACTCGTCCGTGGCGGCGGCGCTGGCGCACAAGGCGGTCGGCGACCAGTTGGCGGCCGTGTTCGTGGACACCGGCCTGCTGCGGAAAGGCGAAGGCGAGCAGGTGACGGCCGCTTTCCGCGAGCAGATGGGCGCGGAACTGGTAGCAGTGCAGGCGGCGGATGAGTTCTTCTCCGCGCTGGAGGGCGTGACCGAGCCGGAGCAAAAGCGCAGGATCGTGGGGGAGAAGTTCATCCGCATCTTCGAGGCGCAGGCCAGGCAATTGGGCCAGCCGAAGTTCCTGGTGCAAGGCACCATCTACCCGGACGTGGTGGAATCGTCCGCGCCCGACCGGAAGAAGGCCGAAAAGATCAAGTCTCATCACAACGTGGGCGGCTTGCCAGAGGACATGCCGTTCGAACTGGTCGAGCCGCTGCGCTACCTGTTCAAGGACGAGGTACGGGCTGTGGGCGAGGCGCTGGGGCTGCCGGAAGGGATGGTTTGGCGGCAGCCGTTCCCGGGTCCGGGCCTGACCGTGCGCTGTCTCGGCGAGGTGACGCGCGCGCGCGTCTCCCGCCTGCGGGCGGCGGACGCCATCCTGCAAGAGGAATTGTCCGACGCGGGCTTTTTAGGAAAAGGCGCAGGCGCGGCGCAGGCCTTTGCGGTGTTGCTGCCCGTCCGCTCGGTGGGCGTGATGGGCGACCAGCGCACCTACCAGGAGGCGGTCGCCATCCGCGCCGTCTCGACCGAGGATTTCATGACCGCCGACTGGACGCGCCTGCCGCATGACCTGCTGGCGCGCGCGTCCAACCGCATTGTTAACGAAGTGGACGGAATCAACCGGGTCGTGTATGATATTACCAGTAAGCCGCCCGCGACCATTGAATGGGAATGACGAACCTATTCAGTGCGAATTACGTATTAGTTAGTGGTTCGTAATTCTTATCCTGGAGGCATACCATGAACTTCAACTTTGGCGAGATTCTCACCCGCGCCTGGCAGATCACCTGGAAGTACAAGGTGCTGTGGATTTTCGGCATCCTGGCGGGTTGTTCGCAGGGCGGCGGCAATGGCGGCGGAGGCGGGAGCAGCAGCGGCCCAACAGACTATTCGAACGGGCCGTCCGATTTCGACCTGCCGCCCGAATTGCGGCGATTTATTCCCATGCTGGAAAATTTTGCCGACTGGGTGACCGAAAACTGGTGGATCTTCATCGTCATCGGCCTGGCCGTCTTGGTGCTGGTTATCTTGAGCATCTTCCTCGGCACGATCGGGCGTATTGGCCTGATCAAAGGTTCGTACGAGGCCGAGCAGGGCGCTGAGAAACTGGCTTTCGGCGCGTTGTTCAGCGGCAGTATGCCGTATTTCTGGCGCGTATTTGGGCTGTCGTTCCTGGTCGGGCTGGCGTTCCTGGTGATCCTGCTGCCCCTCGTTTTGTTAGGGGTCTTGACCGCCGGGGTGGGCTTCTTGTGCCTTTTGCCGCTGATCTGTCTGCTCATCCCGGTCGGCTGGGCGGTGAGCCTCATCCTAGAGCAGGCCAACCGCGCCATCGTCCTGGAAGATCGTTCTATGCTGGACGGCTTCAAGCGCGGCTGGGAGATCGTCAAAGGCAACGTGGGAACCCTGGTCGTGATGTCGCTGATCCTGTTCGGAATTTCGTTCGTCCTGGGCATTGTCATTGCCCTGCCCATTTTGATCGCGGTCTTCCCGGCTATCATTGCCTTTGCGATGAACGAGGGACGGTCGTTCACGCCTTTATACATTGCTATCGGCGTCATCTGCCTGTATGCGCCCATCTCCTGGCTGTTGAACGGCATCCTCAACACCTTCACCCAGTCGGCCTGGACGTTGACCTGGTTGCGCCTGACGCGCAACCCTGAACCGCTGGAGGCGCCCGTTTTTGCGGAACCCAATTCGTAAATTCTTCCTGGCCCTGCTCGGCCTGTCCCTGTTGGCCGGGCGGGGCATCCCCTTTGGGCAGGGCGGCGCTGTCCGTGCGCAGGGCGCGGCTGTCGCCCACCTGCACCTGGTAGACGCGCAGGGCTTCCCTTCTGTGGCGGCCCTGCTGGATGTGTTCGACGCGCAGGGACAATTCGTCGCGGGACTGCAGCCCTCGAACATCACCGCGCTGGAGGACGGCAACCCGCTCCCGGTCACCGGATTGAGCGAATCCACGCCCCCGGCGCAGATCGTGGTGGCGATCAACCCCGGACCCGCGCTTGCCGTGCGCGGCGGGGACGGGATCGAACGCTACAAGCGCATCACCGATGCGCTGAACAACTGGGCAGCCGCGCGCGTGCTGGATCCCTTCGACGACCTGAGCCTGGTGACCATCGCCGGGCCGATCATCACCCACGCCAGGCCAGCCGAGTGGGCGGTCTCTTTCACATCCTTCCAGCCCGATTTCCGCACCACCACGCCCAACTTGCAATCCCTGGTCATCGCGTTCAACACCGTGGCCGAGCAGACGCCTTTGCCGGGCATGAAACGCGCCATCCTGCTCGTTACCCCTCACATGGACGACCCGAACATCGACCAGGCGGTGAACGCTTTTGCGCAGCAGGCGCTCGCGGCCAGGGTGCGGGTTTTCGTCTGGTTGGTGGATACCGACCTGTATTTCGACACGCCCAGCGCCACGGCCTTCAAGTCATTGGCCTTGCAGACCGGCGGCAGTTACTTTGCCTTCTCAGGGCTGGAAACGCTGCCAGACCCGGAAACCTATTTTTCTCCCTTGCGGCATCTATATTCGTTGAGTTACGCCTCTGCCCTATCGACGGGAGGCGAGCATACCCTGGCAGTCCAGGTGGACACGCCGGCCGGGCAGATCACATCGGAAAGCGCGGCCTTCAGCGTGGACATCCAGCCGCCCAATCCCATCCTGGTCATGCCGCCGGCGCAGATCACCCGCCAGGCGCCGCCGGAGGATCCGTTCAACACCGAGGTGTTGCTGCCCGACCAACAACACATAGAGATCATCATCGAATTCCCTGACGGGCATCCCCGCCCGTTGGCGCGCACCACCTTCTATGTGGACGGGCAGCCCGTAGCCCAGAACGAGGGCGAGCCGTTCAACCGCTTCACCTGGGACCTGTCCGCTTACACGCAGAGCGGCCAGCACGAATTGAAGGTGGAAGCGGTCGATTCGCTGGGATTGAACAAAACCAGCATGGCTGCGCCGGTCTCCATCACGGTCATCCGCGCGCCGACCGGCATCCGCGCTTTCCTGGCAAAATACCGCACCTGGATCGCAATCGGTTCGGTGGGACTGGCGGGCGTCTTGCTGCTGGCTGTGTTGCTCTCCGGCCGCTTGCGGATCAGGTCCCGGAAAGAACGACGGGAAGCACGCCAACGTTACACTGACCCGGTGACCCAGCCGGTCGTCATCCAGGCGACGGAAACACCGTCGAAAGGAAAGCCCCCTGCGGGGATGATACAGGCCAAACGCCTGCCCTGGACGCGCCCGGAGGTCGCGCCGGAAGCGCCGGCCTCTCTCGTCCGCCTCCGCTCCGACGGCGAGCCTGCCAACGGCGCTCCCATCCTCATCCTCGACAAAGAGATCACCTTCGGGACCGACCCGGTGCAATCGGCACACGTGCTGGACCACCCATCCGTTGCTCCCCTGCACGCCCGCCTGAGGCAGGCGGACAGCGGCGAATACCTGCTCGTCGACCAGGGCGCGGTTGCCGGGACGTGGATCAACTACGAGCCGGTGACCCAAGAGGGGTGTGTCCTGAAACACGGGGACGTGGTACACTTCGGCCAATTGATGTACCGTTTTGTTTTGCAAAACCCGCCGGCCGAACCCGAGCCGAATATCCTCCCCGAGGCGCCTGCCGAATGATCCGCACTGAACGCGCTCACTTGAACGTTGCGGTCCACACCCATGCGGGTATGACTGGGAAGAATAACGAAGACCGTTACGCCGTCTCTTCGTACCAATTGAGCCAGGAGCAGGCGCTACCGGCGTTGTTTGCAGTGGTGGCCGATGGGATCGGCGGGCACCGCGCCGGGGAAGTGGCCGCCGAACTGGCGGTGAATCACATCAGCCAGGTGGTGGCCGAAAGCGACGGGCGCCACCCGCGCAAGATCCTCGAAAGGGCTGTTCACGAGGCCAGCCAGTCCATCGCGGACCACGCCGCGGCTGCGGTCGAACAACACGGCATGGGCGCCACCTGCGCCTGCGCCTGGGTGATCGGCGATAAGTTGTATACCGCCTCGATCGGCGATTCGCGCATCTACCTGCTGCGTGAAGGGCGCATCCAGCAACTGACCACCGACCACACCTGGATCCAGGAGGCTATCGAACGCGGCATCCTGACGCCCGACCTGGCGCGCGACCATCCCAACGTGCATGTCATCCGCCGTTACCTCGGTTCGCCCGAACCGCCCGAGGTGGATTTCCGCCTGCGCCTGTACGACAGCGAGGGAGACGCCCTGGCAGAGGCCAACCAGGGGACGCGCATCCAGCCGGGCGATATGCTGCTGCTGTGCACCGACGGGCTGACCGACCTAGTCTGGAACGACGAGATCGCCGAGATCATTCGCTCGAAGGGCAGCCCAAAACTGGCTGTGCAGGCGTTGGTGGACCTGGCCAACCAGCGCGGCGGCCACGACAACTCCACCGTCATCCTGATCTCTGCGCCACACAACCTGAGACTGAACGTTCCGAAAAAGACGAACTGGCTGCCCTGGATCATCGGCGGGGCGCTGGTCTTCCTGTTCATGGCGGCCTTCGCGTCCGTCCTGACCGTCAACCTGCTGCGCGCCACGCTCTTTGCCACCCCCACCCCAACGTCCACCGCCACCTCCACCCCCACCACGACTCACACCATGACGGCCTCCCCCATCCCGACGGACACCGAGACGCCGCCGCCAACCCTCTCCCCCACCTATACTCCCTGGCCGACGAATACCCTGCCCCTGCCCACCGAAAGCGGAACCCCCTCTCCATAAGAGGGGGTTCATTTTACTCAACCATTACCCGGTCTCTCCCTGTCCAGCCACAGTTCTCGGTAGCGACGGTTCCAGTCGATCAAGAAACGCCAGGCGATCACCGCGCCGACCGCAATCGCCACCCAAAACTCAAGGCCGCGCAAGCCGATCACCCAGAAAGCCGGGGCCATGACGATGCCCGTGAACACACTGGCGCGGGCGCTGTGGCGGATCAGCAAGACCAGCGCCACCAGGATACCCAGCCCTGCCAGGAAAGCCATCGGCTCCACCGCCAGCAGGCAGCCGCCCGCGCAAGCCAGCCCCATCCCGCCGCGGAACTGCGCAAAGACCGGCCAGCAGTGACCGATCACGGCCGCCATGGCGGTCAAGGTCACGATCCACAGGTTGTCCGTATACCGGTACGCCAGCCAGGTGGGAAGGAACCCTTTGGCAATATCCACTGCCAGCACCAATGCGCCCCAACCAAACCCGGCCTGGCGGATGGTGTTGGTCGTGGTGGCATGACCGGATCCAGAGTCGCGCACGTCCACGCCCTTGACCAGGCGCGTGACCCAGATCGAGGGCGCCAACGAGCCGCCCAGGTAGCCGAGCAAGAGGAAGCCCAGCCAGGGGAGGAAGCCCGCCATCGTCATTTTCCCTTCCTGTCTGCATCTTTGAGGTCCTGCAAGCGCGCCAGGAAGCGATAGAGCCGGAATAGCAACGGCCCAAGCAGGAGGGCGATCAGCAGGATCAAAACAATGAGTTCCCCCGTCCCAATCGCCAGGATCGGGCGGCAGGCCAGCGCAGCGGCCAGGAGCGTCGCCAGGCCGGCAAAGAGGCTGGGGAGTTTGCGTCCCATCATGGCACCCCGCAAGCAGCCAGGTCCGGGAAGAGGCGGGTGGCGTAGGTATCCATTAAGGAGGGATTCTCGCGCGGGAAGACCAGCATCACCACCAGGAGGCGGGTATCCGATTGTTGTTTGGCCCAGTAGCGGGCAGCGTACGGCGTCCCCTCATCCACCAGGTCGTACTGGTATAACGCCAGGCTGCCCTCTTCGCAGAAGTTCGTCCGCACATGGCTTTCATAGTTCCCAAAGACAATCGCAAAACTTGCTTCGCTGAAATATTCATCCAGTTCTGCCTGTCCATATCCACAGTTGTACATCAGGTATTCGGCGTAAGCGATGGCCGATTGGGTGTCATTCCGGCGCGTCAGGCTGACCTTATACGGCTCGACCGTGTAACTTCTGACCCATTCCGGTTGGTCGAACAAATCCTCCCCGATTGCCAGCACAAAGCGAACGTCCTCCTCGGCTGGCTCGATTGGCCCGCACTCGTCGGTTGGGCCTGCGTAAGCCGTGTTAGCCTGCGGCGCGCAGCCTGATAGCGCGGAAAAGACAAGGCTCAAGGCAATGAGCAACGGGAAGAAATTCCTTTGAGTAGATTTACCTGACATGGTCAATTGCTCCTGGAACGAAGGTTCCAGGAATCATACCAGGAATGGACATTTCATGGAATGCAGAACATATCCCCATAACCCTCGCTGCCAACTGTAGGGCAAGTCTAAGACTTGCCCTACTTCACGCTACTTCTTCCCTTCGATCCTGCTGACGCGCGACGGCTGCACGCTGGCGCCGGCCGGCACCGCCGGGACGGTCTGTTCCCCTTTAACCAGGCGCGCCAGGTGCTTGACCATCACGGCCTGCCGCTCGGAGGCGGTCGCGCCCAGGTCTTCCAGCACCGGCTCCAGCCAGGCCTGGTAAGAACGCACGCACAGGTACACGGGGCGGCTGCGGCGCGCTGGCATTCCGGTTACGACCTCCGCCAGTTTTGCGCCTACATCCACCGCTTCGGGGTGGATGAACGGCGTCAGCACAATGCCGTTGACGCCCGACATCACATTCACATAACACTTCATCCCGTCTGCACAGATCATGCCCTGCGCATGTTTGGGCGCCGGTTCGACCGGCTGCAACAAGGGCGGGACGATCTGGTAATGCAGGTTCTGCACCACTGGCAGGTCCACGGAGCGCATCCGCAGCCAGCGCTGGGACGGGCCGCGCGCAGCCAGGTTGGACACGTCCCACATGCGCTGCCAGGCGTAGACCGAAAAACCCGATTTGCGCAAGGCCGTAAAGGCTTCGCTGGTCTCGTCCGCCTCTGCGATGACGTGGAACACGCCCCAGTTCCCGGCTTCGGCGGCCAGGGACTCGATCAGCGTTGGCAGGTCGGGTTGGCCGAGCCGGGAAGCCGGGGCCAGGTACAGCAACTTGGCAAAACTGTCGCCGTGCGTGTGCGTAATCCCCCCCAGCAGCGAAGCGCCATTCTCGCTGGATACCGCCGAGTAAACGTAGCGCGCCGGGTTGAAGTACGCCATGAACCCCATCGCGCCCAGCGGGTTGCCGCGCGTCAACAGCCGGGCGGTATCCAGGCTGACGACTTCGCCGCGATAGCGGTAAAGCGTGGGCAGGTCGAGCAGGTCGAGCGGGCGGATGGTCATAGATACAAGTTTACCCGATCAGGGACAGGAAATATTGGTGGAAACGCGCGTCGCCGGTCAGTTCGGGGTGGAAAGATGTCGCCAGCAGGCGTCCCTGTTGCGCGGCGACAATCCTCCCGTCGAGGAGCGAAGCGAGGGGTTTGGCGTCCCCAAAAACGGACTCGATGATGGGCGCGCGGATGAAGATCGCGTGGAACGCCTCATCCGACCCTGTGGCCTGCTTCAGTTCCGGGACGTCCAACGCGGCCTCGAAGGAATCCACCTGGCGGCCAAAGGCGTTGCGCTCCACCTTGATGTCCATCAGGCCGAGCAGGGGTTGGTCGCGGCTGACGTCCTTCGAGAGGAAGATCGCGCCTGCGCACGTGCCCCAGATAGCGCGCTCTTCCCCAAACCGGCGCAACGGCCCCATCAAATGATAGGCCACAGCCAGTTTACCAATTGTCGTGGACTCGCCGCCGGGGATGATGAGGCCATCCAGGCGGTTAAGATGCTCAGGCAGGCGCACTTCGGCGGTTTCGACGCCCAAGCCCTTGAGCATGGCAATGTGTTCAGAAAAGTCGCCCTGCAGGGCGAGAACGCCAATGTTCATAAGCATGGTTTGGACATCAGGCGTGTCCAACAGCCTCATATTGCGCGATGATTTCGCGGATAACCGGCATCAGTTCGATTGGAACTTCAATGGTCGTATGCGCTTTGCTTTCGAATGCTTTTTCATCCTCAGCAACAGCCTCATCCTCCGATTGAGCTTCGTAATGCGCCAGGATTTGTTTCACCCGCGCCTCGTCCCATCCCATTGGAAAATTCTTGTTTTTCATTTTTGTCTCCTGTGCCTGCGCCGTCGGTAAGCGGCAAGAGCCTTTCCTTGTAACTCATACGCAGTAATCACAAAGATACTACCAGCCTCTGGTTCAGGTACGTAAACAACCCGGAGATACCGGCCAGCGTTTGTTTGACCAATTGCTATTCGCGCGCCTTCATAGCCTTGACGATCCTCGCCCGGTCTTGCCAGGGTTTCCTGCACTTCTCGTTCCGAGACGTGGTGATTGGAAATGTGGGGAGAATCTGTCAGTGGATCAATATAGTAACGTATTTTCCATCTACCGCGCAAGGATCTTCACCTTACCAACCGCGCCCGGCGATCTTCTCGACCTCAGGCATGGCAGACACGTTGAGGCCGACCATGGCTTCGCCCAGGTTGCGGCTGACTTCGGCCAGGATGCTGGCGTCCTGGTAGTGCGTGACTGCTTTGACGATGGCGTTGGCACGTTTGGCCGGGTCGCCGGACTTGAAGATGCCCGATCCGACGAATACGCCGTCCACGCCGAGTTGCATCATCAGCGCAGCGTCGGCGGGGGTGGCGACGCCGCCGGCCGCAAAATTGACCACCGGCATGCGCCCCAGTTTCTTGGTCTCCCTGACGAGTTCGTAGGGCGCGCCGATCTCCTTGGCGTAGGCCATCAGTTCCTCGTCCGCCATGGTGGTCAGGCGGCGGATTTCGCCCATCACGGCGCGCGCGTGACGGACGGCTTCCACCACGTCGCCGGTGCCGGCCTCGCCCTTGGTGCGGATCATGGCCGCGCCTTCGCCCACGCGCCGCAGGGCCTCGCCCAGGTTGCGGCAGCCGCATACGAACGGCACCTTGAATTGGTGCTTGTCGATGTGATGCGCCTCGTCGGCGGGGGTCAACACCTCGGATTCGTCGATGTAGTCCACGCCAATGGCTTCCAGGATCTGCGCCTCGACGAAATGCCCGATGCGGCATTTCGCCATGACCGGGATGCTGACCGCCGCCATGATGCCCTCGATCAGGTCAGGATCGGACATGCGCGCCACCCCGCCCTGCGCGCGGATGTCGGCCGGGACGCGCTCCAGCGCCATCACGGCGCAGGCGCCCGCCTCTTCCGCGATCTTGGCGTGCTCGGCGGTCACCACGTCCATGATGACGCCGCCTTTGAGCATTTGCGCCAGTCCTTTTTTGACGGCAAAGGTACCAGTCTGTTGTTCCATCTTTCGATCTCCTTATAGGTAAAACTTACGGCCGGATTGTATCATGCCGGTTTTTCTGGGTAGGACAAATACCACTTCGTGGCACAGGTTGACAATTTGTCCTACTCCCAGCCAAACACCATGTTTCGATAGCCTGCTATTGCAGGAGCGCCAATCCTTCCTCGCTGCCTGACAGACGTAACATTTTTCCTTCGTAAAGCCTCAAAAAGACGACCGCAGCCAGGATCATCAGGCTGCCCAGTATCTGTACGCCGTTCAACAGTTCACCGAACAGGACATACGCCATCGCGGCCGTGATGGCCGGTTCGAGCGAGACGATCAAATTGGCCACGCTGGAAGGCAGGTATCCCAGGCTGACGTTGTACAGGCCAAACCCGGCCAGCGTTGGCCCGGCGGCCAGCAAGAGCAGGATGCCCCAGCCAGCCAGGGAATCTCCCAGCCAGAGCAGGTCAGGGACGTGGACCGCCTTGCCGGGAACGAAGCCGCCCGGGATCAGGTTGAAGGCCAGCAGGAAGGCGGCCGCAAAACCGAACGTGTACAGCAGGGTCGTCCAGGGATTCAGGTTGCGCTGCGAGGCCGAACGTCCCATCAGGCTGTAGACCGCATACAGCAAGCCGGACAGGATCCCGACCAGGATGCCGACGAAATTGGCGCTCCAGGCAGCCGGGTCCAATGCGCCGGAGACCAGGATGCAGCCTCCCAAACTGAGCGTCACGGCAACGAGCTTGCCCCAATCCAGCCGCTCCTGGAGGAACCACCAGCCGAGCAAGGCCGTGAAGCCGGTCGAACTGTACGCCAGGACGGTCGAGACGGCGGCGCCGTTGAGCGCCACGGATAGCGTCCACAAGGCGTTGAACACCGCCAGCACCAGGCCATAGTATAGCAAGTAGCGCAGCCTGGCGCGGTCAACTTTCAACAAGGCCGGGCGGATCTTCGCCAGCGCGAGCAGCAGGGAGAGCGTGACGAACAGGTCGCGCCAGAAGGCCAGCACCAGGGCCGGCATCTGGTAGGTCTGCGTCAGGTAGCGGATGAAAATGGCGGTCGTCGCCAGGATGACTGCGCTGAAGATGGCAATGACATAACCGCGTGTGAGGTTGGATGGGGTGGAATTGGGCGTTGGCACATTCCAATTGTAGGGAAAATTGGCGTAATGTTAAGAGCCAATTTTGCAAAATGTAAATACAGCCAATTCGGTGGAGTGGGCAAAAACAGGCAAAATTGGCTCTATCAGCTCGACAGAATAGATGATATATTCATAGTACCAATATCCAGGAGAAAGATCATGCGCATTCCGCTCGACCGTCACAGCCAGACGCCGTTATACCAACAGATCAGGGCCCACCTGCGGCAGGGGATCCTGGCGGGCAGCCTGCCGCCCGGCGCGCGCCTGCCCGCCAGCCGGACGTTGGCGCGCGACCTGGGCGTGAACCGCATCACGGTGGAAACGGCCTACTCGGACCTGGAAGCGGAGGGATTGGTCTTTTCGCGGGTGGGAAGCGGCACGTACGTCTCCCCGTCGCCGCCGCTCCCGGCTCATCCGCTGGAGGCGCTGGAGGCCGCCTGGCCGCTCTGGCAGCAGAATGTACAGGCCGGGGACGCGATTCCCAGGGAGGCGGAAAATGCCGCATGGCCTGGAGCAGGCCCGCGTCCGCGCCTGATCGGGTTTGCCAGCGGCTCCAGCGCGCCGCACCTGTTCCCGGCGGACGAATTCCGCAAGGTGATCCAGGCCGTCATGCGCCGGGACGGGATGGCCGCGTTGGAGTATGGCGAGAGCAACGGCTATGCGCCACTGCGCGCCACCATCGCCCATGTGCTGGCCAGCCAGGGTTTGCAGGCGCGCCCCGAAAACATCCTGATCACCGCTGGTTCGCAGCAGGCGCTCTCCCTGGCGTTGCAACTGCTGCTCAAACCGGGCGATACGATCCTGGTGGAAAGTCCCACCTACGGCGGGGCGCTGGAGTTGTTCCGGGCGCTGCATTTTTCTGCCGTGGGCGCGCCGGTAGATAAACAGGGCATGCAGGTCGAGCACCTGGAACGGCTGCTCCAGCAACACCACCCGAAACTCATTTACACCATTCCCAACTTCCACAACCCGACCGGC
This sequence comes from Chloroflexota bacterium, assembly GCA_049324135.1. Lineage (GTDB taxonomy): Bacteria > Chloroflexota > Anaerolineae > Anaerolineales > Villigracilaceae > JAABUE01. Next base: position 19,241 of record JBMOMO010000328.1, on the reverse strand, counting down.
ACCTGCCTGGGCGGATCGCGCCGCCGCGACCTGCTCTTGCTGGCCGACCGTTACAATGTCCCCATCCTGGAGGACGATTTCGTGGGCGACCTGCGCTACGACGGGCGCGCGCAACCTTCGCTCAAGGCGCTGGACCCGGGCGGGCGCGTCATCTATACCAATACGTTTTCAAAGATGCTGATGCCCGGCCTGCGGGTGGGTTACCTGTTCATCGAGGGCCCGATCTATGACAGTTTGGTGCAGTTCAAGCGCGTCAACGACCTGGCGACTTCCACCCTGATCCAGCGGGCGCTGGAGGCGTACGTGACGGTGGGACGTTACCAGGCGCACCTGCGGCGCTCCTGCCAGGTCTTCCGCAAACGGCGGGATGCGATGCTGGCAGCCATCAAACGCTACCTGCCAGCGGACGTGCAGTTCGATCCGCCCCAGGGCGGGTTGTTCTTGTGGATGAAACTGCCCGGCGGGGTATCGGCGGATGACCTGTTGCCGGTTGCCTGCAAGGAAGGCGTCAACTTTGTCCCCGGTAGCCGCTTCTTCCCGGATGGCAGACAGGGCAGGGAATGGATGCGCCTGAATTTCGTGGTCCATGCGCCGGAGGAGATTGATGAGGGAATCAGGAGGTTGGGAAAGGCGCTGGAGCGGTTGGGGAAGTGAGCGCTTGGCTTTGGAGACAGCGCAGCAAGGCAATACTATCTCCTTTCTATTCCAACAACCCTCTCCCAAACGACAAAAAGGCCTGCGCGTCATCGAAATTCGTAACCATGCCAACCGAAATACGCACCGCGCCGCTGGCTTTGCCGTCGATGCACAGGCGGAAATCGTCCAGCGACAGGCGCTGTCCTTTGCCGGGCATGGTGAAGCAGGCCGCCAGTTCCATGCTGGAGATGCCAAGCGCGATCTCGCCCGCGCCAGGGTTGCAGAAGCAGCCCGTCCGCAACGAGATGTTGACTTGGTTGGCGGCTTTTTCGATGTCGCGGTGGTCGATGGGGAAGCCATCCCGGTTGAAAAAATTGACCGTGATCGCGCCGCCGCGCCCCTCGGTGGTCGTTGGCCCGTAGACGCGCGCCAGCGGTTCGCCGGTGCTGTGTTTCATCTGCGTCAGGTTGTCCAGCAGCCAGCCGGTCAGGCAGCGCACGCGCTCGTGGATAGCCTCGTAGCCGATGGATTCGATATGTTTCAGGCCAATCTCGATAGCGGGGATGTCGAGGTAGTCGAGCGTGCCGTCCTCGAAGGCGGCTGCGCCGTCGGCCAGGTAGTATTTGTCTCCCTGCACGGAGGCGACTGTAATCGTCCCGCCAGCGAACCAGGGCCGGTGGAGTTTGCCCAGCGTTTCCTTGCGGGCGATCAGCGCGCCCAAGCCGGTAGGGTAGCCGAACATCTTGTAGAACGAGACCGGCACGAAGTCTGGCTTGAAGCGGGACAGGTCGAGCCGGTTGGTGGGGACGTAGGCGGCGGCGTCGAGCAGCACGTCCCAGCCGGCGGCGTGCGCCCGTTCGATCCACTCCAACGGGTGCTGGACGCTGGAGAAGTTGGATTGGGCGGGATAGGCGAACAGGTTGCGATTCCCCGGTCGGGCCAACGACAGGTACTCGCCCAGGGTGGAAGCGTCGACGCGCAGGTCGGGCAGTTCCACCGGGATGTAGGTCACTTCCGCGCCGCGCGCGTGGGCAAATTCCCGAATCCCATTGACCGAGTTATGGTTGTCGAAGGTCAGCAGGTAGTGGCCGCCAGGGAAGGGATACGACTCGCCTACCAGTTTGAGCGCGCCGCTGGCGTTGGGCGTGAAGATGCACAGGTATTCTGCGGGATCGGCGTGGAAGAATTGGAGCACGTATGCGCGCGCGCCTTCCACCAGTTCAGTGGCGGCCAGCGAAGTGGGATTGGTCGAATGCGGGTTGCCAAAGACGTTCTCGTTGAGCAGTTTCTGGTGCGCGCGGATCTGCGACTCGGCGTACAGCCCGCCGCCGGTGTAGTCAAGGTAGACGTGTTCGGCCTGGTCGAGGCGGGCGTAGTCGCTGGCGCGCAGGCGGTCGAGGGCTGCGGTGGAGGGGTAGGTGGGGTAAGATTTCAGGAAGGCAACAAATTCGGGGTCTTTGGGCATGGGGTTTTTCCTCGTGGTCGATTCTAACGCGAATACCCTGCGGGTACAATGTAGCGCGGATTGGGCAAAGGTTTTGGGGGGAAGCAAACCACGGAGTCACGGAGACACAGGGAAATCAAAAAGACTTCGTGACTCAGTGTCTCCGTGGTAATCATTCTAGTTGAAATTTTCCCGCAAATATTCGAGCATGAAAATTTCCCGCCGCAGCCATTCGGGAACATGGACAGACGACAGCAATCTTTTGTTGCTTTGAATGGCCTGTTCGATTTCGATCCAGATGGGCGTGAAGCCCAGGTCGCGTTCATAGGCATCCAGGCTTTGCGCGCCGAAGCCATCGGCCGCCTCGCAGCGATAGTAGTGGGAGGTCATCTTGAAGGCGTCGAATTCCGGCTCTTTGGCAAGGTCATATTCGATAACCGCGCCAATCTCCTCCCCGACGCGCGTCAATGTTGCGCCGCATTCTTCGGCCACTTCGCGCGCCAGCGCCTGGGCGTGAGTCTCACCCGCTTGGACGCCGCCGCCAGGGAATTTGTAATCGCCGACGTTGGCGGAGAGAATCATCAACAGGTCGCGCCCGCGTTGGATGACCGCGCGCACGGCGGTGCGGTGGACGATCTTGCCGTGGATGTCCACTCCATCCGTGCGGTGGAGGGTGGTGAGGAGAGGCATGAGACTTCCAACTATATATGAATTTTGTCTTTGTGGCAACAACAAAGAGGCGCTCACCTGTGTCGAGCGCCTCTTTCATCTTTCTTTGTAAGGAGATAATTTTAATAGTATACTAACAGAATTCTTAGGTTATAATGCTAATATGATGATAAAAAGACATCTTTTCTACAACCTGAAAGAACACTTGGATAAAAAGGAAATCAGCCTGATCGTAGGGCCGCGCCAGGCAGGGAAAACCACCTTGATGATTCTGCTCAGGGACCACGTTCAGTCTTTGGGCGTTGGGACGGTCATGTTCAATTTGGATATCGAAACGGATCGGCAGTATTTCGAATCCCAAGAGCGCCTGTTGGGAAAAATTTCGTTGGAATTGGGCCACAACGGCGGCTATGTCTTCATCGATGAAATCCAGAGGAAAGAGAATGCCGGTCTTTTCCTCAAGGGGCTTTACGATATGAACTTGCCATATAAGTTCATTGTATCCGGTTCCGGTTCGCTGGAACTCAAGGAGAAGATCCACGAATCGTTGACGGGGCGAAAGAGGGTGTTCGAACTTGGCACGCTCGATTTTATCGAATTTGTCAATTACAGAACGAACTACAAATATGAGCAAGACCTGCCTGCGTTTTTTGCGCTCGAGGGGACAAGGACGCGCAGCCTGCTCGAAGAATATATGAGTTTTGGCGGCTATCCACGTATTGTGCTGGCAGAAACGGTCCAAGAAAAGAGACGCCTGATGGCAGAGCTCTACCAGAGTTACCTGGAACGGGATATTGTCTACCTTTTGGGCATACAAAAAACAGATCGCTTCACCGCCTTGACGCGCCTCATGGCTTCGCAGATCGGCCAACTAACCAACTTCTCGGAAATTGCAAATACGTTGAATCTCAACGTTGCCACACTGAACCATTATCTCTGGTACATGGAAAAGACCTTCGTGCTCCACAGGGTTACGCCTTATTTCAGGAATGTGCGGAAGGAATTGACCAAGACGCCCGTATTCTACTTTTACGATTTGGGGATGAGAAACTACGCGCTTGGCTCCTTTGGGGAGATGCCTGTTTCCCCCTCCGAAAGCGGATTCCTGTTCCAGAATTTTGTCTATCTGCTTCTAAGGGACAAGGTGGCCGATACGTCACATCGAATCCATCACTGGCGTACTTCCAGCAAAGCCGAAGTGGATTTTGTCCTGGACAAGAACACCGAAGTCGTCCCGGTGGAAGTCAAATACCGTAAAATGGATGCGCCCCAAATCCCCCGCTCATACCAGAATTTCATCTCGGCCTATCACCCACCTAAAGGATACGTCATCCACCTGGGGGATACCTTGCACAGGGAAATCAACGCCACAAAGGTCTTTTTGCTGAACTGGGCGCAATGGATATTCGAAGAAACGTAGCGCGGAATTCATTCCGCCTGTCTGCCGACAGGCAGGCAACCAAAAGCGAAATAAATTTCGCGCTACAAATCTTCGCGGTTGTGAATGTCCTGGCGAATGTCCAGGATAGATTCTCAAGAGCAATACTATAAGCCAAAGACCAGGCAATAGAATTTCCTTGACAAAAGGAAACTTGTGCCACATTCTTTCCTTCTGACAAGGAAGGACTTGCTAAAAGCCGATTATTCTTTCACGCACCTGCCCCCGCCTCCTCCTGCTTCTTGAACTGGCTCATATACAGGCCGTAGTAGAAACCGCGCTTTTTCATCAGGTCATCGTGCTGCCCGCGCTCCACGATCTGGCCCTTGTCCAGCACCAGGATCATGTCGGCGTTGACGATGGTGGACAGGCGGTGGGCGATGACGAAGGCTGTGCGCCCCTCCAGCATTTTATCGAACGCTTTTTGGATCAGACGCTCGGTTCGGGTATCGACCGAGGAGGTTGCTTCGTCCAAAATGAGAATTTTCGGGTCTGACAGGGCTGCCCGCGCAATGGACAGCAGTTGCCGCTGTCCCTGCGAGAGGCCGGAACCGCGCTCGCCCAGCACGGTCTCATACTTTTCCGGCAGGCGCTCGATGAACGCATCGGCGTTGGCTGACCGGATGGCAGCCAGCACTTCCTGGTCGGTTGCGCCCGGGCGGCCAAAACGGACGTTGTTCATGACCGTGTCGCTGAACAGGAAGGTGTCTTGCAGCACGACGCCGACCTGCGCGCGCAGGGAGTCGAGCGTCACGTCGCGTACGTCGATGCCGTCGATTTTGACAGCCCCCTCGGTCGGGTCCCAGAAGCGTGGGATCAGGTTGATGATGGTGGTCTTGCCCGCGCCGGTGGGACCGACGATGGCGACCGTCTGCCCGGGTTCGGCGGTGAAGGTCACAGCCTGCAAGACCGGCTCGCCTTCCTTGTAGGCCGAGGAGACGCGCTCGAATTCCACTTTACCGAGGATGTCAGGCATCGGTTTTGCATCCGGCTTGTTTTGCACGCCGGGCACTTCGTCCAGGATGTTGAAGATGCGTTCCGCGCCCGCGATGGCGTTCTGGATGTTGGCCCACAGCACCGAGATCTGCTGGATGGGCTGGTTGAAACGCTGCACGTAAGCCAGGAAGGTAACTACCAGGCCAAGCGAAACGACCGTGCCCATCATGGTCTGTCCCTTGAGCAGGTACCAGCCGCCCACGCCGACCACAATGGCCAGCGCCAGGTACGACAGGGCTTCCAGCGTGGGCGCCAGCGCGGAGGTGAAGGCCACAGCGCGCACGTTGGCGTCGCGGTTGGCGGCGTTGACCAGTTTGAACTGCTCGATGTTCTCGTCTGCGCGGTTGAAGGCCTGCACCTCGCGCACGGCGGAGATGCTTTCCTGCAATTCGGCGTTGACCGAGCCGATCTCCTTGCGCGCCTTGCGGAAGGCCTTGCGCGCCTGGGTGGAAAAGTGGAGCGTTGCCGCGAACATCAACGGGGCAATCGCCAGGGAAAGCAGCGCGAAGGGCAGGCTGGTGGTCAGCATGTTGTAGGCGATCCAGACCAGCAGCAGGACGCCGCTGAAGACCTGCACCAGCGCAAACGAGACCGCCTGTTCGATGGCGCTGGTGTCGTTGGTGATGCGGCTCATCAGGTCGCCGGCCTCGTTCTCGCTGTAGAAACCGAGCGACAGTCTGTGCAGGTGACGGAAGACTTCCACGCGCAGTTCGCGCAGCACGTGTTGCCCGCTCCACGACATGGCGAAGAAGGTCAGGCCGTTGAGCAGGGCGCTGCTGACGTACAACACGATCGTGATGACGATCAGTCGCACCAGGCCGGCCGTGCGTTGTTCCGGTGTGGACGCAGCCGGGTCGGGCGCAGGGAAGCCGCCGGCGGTGAAGGCGGCGTAGACCAGCCTGCGGGTGAGCGAGAGCGCCGACGGGTCGTCGGTCGCCAGCCAACAGTTGGAGGCCGCCTGTTCGGTCTGGCTGGCAGCCATCCCGGAGAGCGAAGCGAAGTTGCTGCCCGCGCCCAGCGGCGCCAGGAAGCAGTCGGCCGCCTGCCCGGTCAGGTCGGGGGTGGTCACTTGCGTCCAGGTGGCGATGACCACGAAGACGACCGCCATGACCAGCATGTACCAGAAGCGCCCGAAATACCCGCCCAGGCGCGCGAGGGTCTCGCCCAGGTTGCGCGGCTTGAGGGTTTCGCGGTTGAGCGCGTCGCCGAAACGTCCGCCGTGCATCATAGGGCGCCTCCTGCGGGGGAGACTTCCGAAGTCTTTAAGACTTCGGAAGTCTGATGCTCCGCTTCGTAGGTCAATATTTGCGAGTTGTAGATTTCTGCGTAGATCGGTTCGTTTTCCATTAAGTCTTTGTGCTTCCCGATGGCGGCCACTTCGCCCTTGTCGAGGACGATGATCTGGTCGGCGTTCATCACGGTGCTGATGCGCTGGGCAATGACGAAAGATGTGCGGCCTTCCATCAGTTGGTCGAGCGCCTTCTGGATTTCGGCTTCGGTGGCCAGGTCAACGCTGGAGGTGGAATCGTCCAGGATGAGAATGCGCGGGTCGAGCAGCAGGGCGCGGGCAATGGCGATGCGCTGTTTCTGCCCGCCGCTCAGGGTCTGGCCGCGCTCGCCGACATGCGTGTCATATCCCTCCGGGAAGGACAGGATGAAGTCGTGCGCCTGGGCGGCCCTGGCGGCCGCTTCGATCTCCTCCTGCGCGGCTTCCGGCTTGCCGAAGGCGATGTTCTCGCGGATGCTGCCGCTGAACAGGGTGGTCTCTTGCAGCACGATGCCGATCTGCGACCGGAGCGAGTCGAGCGTGACCTCGCGCAGGTCGTAGCCGTCGATGGTGATGCGTCCCTGGCTGGGGTCGTAGAAGCGCGGAAGAAGGTTGATGATGGTGCTCTTACCGGAGCCGGTCGCGCCCAGCAGGGCGATGCGCTCGCCGGGAGCGGCCTCGAAGGTCACGTTGCGAAGCACTGGGTCGCCGCCGCCAAAGTAGCGGAAGGTCACGTCCTCGAATTTGATCGCGCCGTTCACGCCCGGCAGGACGAGGGCGTCCGGCTTGTCGGTGATCTCGTTGCGCGCATCCAGGATTTCGAAGATGCGGTCCGCGGAGGCGGCCGCCTGGCTGAACTGGGTGATGATCATACCCATCATCATGATCGGGAAGAACAGGTACATCAGGTAGAGCGAGAATTCCTGCCAGGCGCCAAGCGTAAGCGCGCCCGCGATGATCTGTTTGCCGCCCACGTACAGGATGGCGGCCTGCCCCAGGTTGGCGATCATGAAGACCACCGGGAACATGAAAGTGAACAGGCGCGCCAGTTGGATCTGCTGGTTCATCGTGTCGCTGGCGGCGGCGTCGAATTTGGCCTGCTGTTCCTTCTCGCGCGTAAAGGCCTTGATGACCTTGACGCCCGCCAGGTTCTCCTGCAAGACCGTGTTCAGGGTCGAAATCTTCTGCTGCACTTTGGTGAACATCGGCCTGGCCGCGCCCGCAAAGAAACCGAACATCACCACCGCCAGCGGCAGGATGGGCATGGCCGTCCAGGCCAGCGGGGCGTTGGTCGTGAACAGGATGATAACCGTGCCTGCCAGCAGGATCGCCGCGCCTACCAGTTGCAGCAGTCCCTGGCCGATGAACAGGCGCACCTTCTCCACGTCATCGGTGGCGCGGATCATCAACTGGCCGGTCTGGTTCTTGTCGTGGTACGAAAACGACAGGTTCTGGATCTTGGCGTACAGGTCGTTGCGCAGGTCGTAGGCCACCGCCTGCGAGTTTTTCTCCGCCCAGTAGGCCTGCAGGAAGGCAAAGACGCCGCGCAGGACGGCAAAGAGGACGATGGCGGTCAGCGCCGCGACCAGCAACTTTGGGGCGTTGGACACGTCCGCTTCCAACTGGACTTCGAGTTGCTCCAGCGTCAGGGACGGATTCTTGCCTGAGGCTTCCAGAATCTTCGGCAAGGCGGCGCTCACAACCGATTCGGGGATTTGATCGAGCGCGCCCAGGACCTGATCGGATACGAATCCGCTGGTGACTGCGTCGATGACGTTGCGGATCATGCGCGGCACGGCCAGTTGCGAGAGCGTGGCGATGACCAGGAACAGATAGGGCAGCGCCGCTTCGCGCCCGTAGCGCGTCAGGTACTGGACGGCGCGCTTCATCCCGCCGCTGGATTTGCGGCCTTCCCCGCGCCTGCGGGACATGGGTCGAGACATGCTTGCTTGCAAGGAACTCTCCTTATATTAAAGTATTGCTCTTGAGAATCTATAACAACCGCGAAGATTTGTAGCGCGAAATTTATTTCGCTTTTGGTTGCCTGCCTGTCGGCAGACAGGCGGGAAAGTCCCCAGTATGGGGAAAGTCCCCAGTATGGGGATGAATTCCGCGCTACGCATTACGTATTTGCCCTGCGCGTCCTCAAAGGCCTGTCCACATCCAGCAGCCCAAACGACAGGCGAAAGACGATGAAATCGAACAGGTTGCCGGTCAGGTTGCCGATGCGGATCATGCGCAGCGCCAGTTCAATAGAGGCGGTCGTTTCCGCGCCGTAGGCTTCCAGCAGGCGGGCGCGCGCTTCCGGGTCGGGATGGGCGTCCATCTCCGCCCAGTGCTGCGCATAGCATAACGCCGTCAACTCCTGCGGCGGGCAGCAGTCCAGCAGGCCGTCGCCCAACCCGCGGATCTCCTCGTCCGTGACGCCGTGCAACAGCGCCTGCCGGGCGTGGAAGTAGGAACAGTAGCGGCAGCCGTTGACCTGCGTGACCGCCAGGAACAGGCGCTCGCGGAAGGCCGGGTCGAGGCCGCGCATCATGGCGCGAATGTTCTCCCGCTGCGACATGACCACGCGCATGTCGGCCAGGAAATCCCCGAGGTTACGATACATCCTGCGATGGAACGGTTTCATTTTTCATCCTCCATAGCGCGCAGCATCGATGCCAGCGCTTCGTTGACTTTGTCCTTTTCGGCTGTGGTCAGGTTGGCCTCCAATTGCTCCACCCAGCGGTAACGCTCCTGGATGCCCTGCTCGATCAACTGCCGGCCTTTGGGCGTCAACGCCACCTGCCTGGCGCGCCGGTCGTGCGGGTCTTCCGCGCGTACGAGCAGCCCGGCCTGGACGAGTTTATCCACCAGTTGGCTGGCGGCGGCGGTCGAGATGTCCATCTTTTCGGACAGGTCCGTGATGCCGCACGATTCCTTGTAATGCGCGTGCATCAGGATCATGAACTGCGGCATGGAGAACCCGCTGGCCCTGACGAAGCGCGCCCAACTGCCCATCGAGCGGTGCATGAAGGCGTCCATCCACTGGCGGACGGTGTGCGAGAATTGAAGGGATTCGGTCATAGTTAAGCCTGCTTTTTAGTTAAGCAGGCTTAACTATATGTAAATCTGGGGTTTCGTCAAGATGTCCCCCGTTAGAGTTGTGTAAGAAAGTGTTTTGGAATTCAGTTCTACTGAGACACAGCCTGTCCCCTGGACTGTCCGTCCACTTGTGCCTTCCTGTCCCCTGGACTGTCTCCAGGACAGGCTGGCGGTCAGGCCAGGGCGGCGCGGCGCAGGCAGGACAGGCTGGCTGACAGAGTGTCAACCACTTGGCATTCTGTCCTGATCGCATCCACCTCGAAGCCGCACAAAAACCCCGCCGTGTGCACGCAAAGGTTGTCAAACCATCCGCAGATCCCCAAAGGGGACGCTGTGACGCAGATTCTCGCGGATTTTTTCAGACTTTTCTGCGTAATCTGCAAAATCTGCGGATTTTTTCAGACTTTTCTGCGCAATCTGCGAAATCTGCGGATTTTCCTTGTCATCGCTGACAACTTTTGAGTGCACACAACCCCGCCGCCAAAATTGACGTGACCGGGACGCTGTGATACAATATCGCCCGCCCAGACGCCCCCATCGTCTAGCGGCCCAGGACGGAGCCCTCTCAAGGCTCAAACCGGGGTTCGAGTCCCCGTGGGGGCACTTTTTTTAACGGCCCCGTAGCTCAATTGGCAGAGCAGGCGACTCTTAATCGTCTGGTTAGGCGTTCGATCCGCCTCGGGGTCACCATACAAGGCCTGGTAGTTCGCGTACCAGGCCTTTGGCTTTTCCGGCGCCCTGCGTTAGCGGCTCCAACCGCCCGGCAGGCGCGCCACCCCGATGTAGACCAGGAACAATGAAACAACCAGCGCCGCCAGCGCAACGAAATGCCTGTCGCCCCTGCGCTTGAACATGGAGGGCGCGTGCGCCGCAATGGCCGCCAGCAGCATGGTGGCCAAATGCTCGATGCGGAACATCGGGAAACCTCCGCCGGCCAGCCCGATCCACAGGAAGTAGAGGAAGCCCAACAGCGCCTGCGCGTCCATCAGGCCGCTGAAGCCGGCCAACAGGCCGCGGTCCGTTTTGCCGAAACGCTTCCGTCCCAGCCAACCGAGCAGGAACTTGACCAAAGCGATAGCCCCCACGACCACGATGACCCAACGCAAGAGGGAATGAACAGTAAGCAGGATTTGCATCGTTACTCCTAAAAGCAAGAAAATGGGAAAGGCAGGATAAAACAGTGCGCCAATGGTAGCACAAATCCTTTTCTCGTGTAAAATGATAGGGTATCATTTTTACAAAACTCTTGCGCTGCATACAACAGGAGGCTGCGATGCCCTACACCTACATCCTCACAGAAACGCGCGGAAAGGTTGGCCTGGTCACGCTCGACCGCCCGCAGGCCATGAACGCCCTCAACAACGCGCTGGTGACCGAACTGATGGACGCGCTGGCGGCCTTCGACCGGGACGAGTCGGTGCGCGTGATGGTGGTGGCGGGCAGCCAAAAAGCCTTTGCCGCCGGGGCCGACATCAAGGAGATGGCCGACAAGAGCGCGGTGGAAATGAAGGACAGCGACCTGGTGGGCGTGTTCGGACGCATCCGCGCCATCCGCAAGCCGGTCATTGCCGCCGTTTCCGGTTGGGCCCTGGGAGGCGGCTGCGAGTTGGCTATGTCTTGCGACATGATCGTCGCCTCCGAAAGCGCCCGCTTCGGCCAGCCGGAGATCACCATCGGCGTCATCCCCGGCGCGGGCGGCACCCAGCGCCTGACCCGCGCGGTCGGCAAGGCCATCGCCATGGAAATGGTGCTGGGCAACCGCAGCCTGTCCGCGCAGGAAGCGCTGCACTACGGCCTCGTCAACCGCGTCGTCCCGCCTGAACGCTTCCTGGACGAGGCGCTGGAATTGGCGCAGTCCATTGCGGCGCAGGCTCCGCTGGCAGTCCAGGCCGGCAAGAAAATGGTCGACCAGGCCTTCGAAAGCCCGCTGGGCGAGGCGCTCCAAGAGGAGCGCCAGGCCTTTTACGATCTCTTCGCCACCGCCGACCAGAAAGAGGGCATGCAGGCCTTCATCGAAAAACGTAAACCGAACTGGCAAGGCAAATAACCGAGGACTGGGAAATGCTCACCTTCGCAGATTTCAAATCCGCGTTCGCCAGTTTGGGGCTGGGAGGCAAACCGGCCATCGTCCACGCCTCCCTTAAAGCGTTCGGCGCCATCCAGGGCGGCGCCGAGACGGCCCTCCAGGCGCTCCTGAACTCGGTCGGCGAACTGGTCATGCCGGCCTTCACCTACAAGACCATGATCATCCCGGAAGTCGGCCCGCCCAACAACGGCCTGACCTACGGCAGTTACAAAGACCTGAACCGCATGGCCGAACCGTTCTACGCCGACATGCCGGTCGATCCCCTGATGGGCGTGCTGCCAGAGACGCTGCGCCATTACCCCGGCGCGCACCGCACTGCGCATCCCATCCTCTCGTTTACCGGCGTGAACGCCAGCGCCGCGCTGCACACCCAAACCATCTACAATCCCTTTGCGCCCATCGGCGTGCTGGCCGACCAGGACGGCTGGGTGCTGCTGCTGGGCGTGGACCACACCGTCGATACCAGCATCCACTACGCCGAAAAACTGATCGGGCGGCGGCAGTTCGTACGCTGGGCGCTCTCGAAGAACCGCGTCGTCGAATGCTACGGCTTCCCCGGCTGCTCGGAGGGCTTCTACGACATCACGCCCGACATCCGGGAAGACACACGCACGGTCGAAGTGGGGGAATCTTCCATCGACGCCGTGCCGCTCAAACGCCTGTTCCAGGCTGTGGAAGCGCGCATCCAAAAAGACCCGCTGGCCTTGCTGTGCCAGCGGGAGGAATGCGAACGCTGCCATGCGATCAGGGAGACAGCATCAGTAGGATAGCCGTTCCTCTTTGCGAAAGATCAATCGCTGGAAGGCATACGCGCCAAATAGTTTTCATTGGTAGTGAAAACTCTGGGATAACCTGTTGCCTGCGAACGCGAGGTGCGCGCGTTGAAAGACGCAATCGCTTAATCTTTGCTCATTTTTACTCCGAAAGGTCAACCGCCTGGCCGCCGTACTCGCCGGTGACGTGCAATTGCCAATCGGTATCCCGCGTATAGACCAGCGCGCCGTCGGCCAACCCGCTGACGCTGACATCCAGCGTGAACAGGTCTTCCTCGTAGTTGTAAGCGCCTGCGCCGGTCATGACGAAGCCCTCTGAAAAGGCGCAGTCCGCCAGGTCAAAGGCCTCGCCCTCTTCCACGGACTCGAAGGCCAGCGTCCCGCCGAAGGGACAGCCGATCGTTGTCGGGGTCTCGTAATCCCAATAGTAATATTCCGGCAGGTAATAGAGTTCGTCGTCCAAAGCCGCCAGCGCCTGGAGGGGAGTCTCGAAATCAGCCGCATCCACCGGCGCAAGCGATTCGTATTCGCTGGCCACCACCCCTTCACAGACCGTCTCGCGCCCAGCCGGGAGTTGATCCTCTACCAGGAAGTCTGCCACCAGGTCATCTACACAGGTGTTGCCCCAACCGAAGATGACGTGCGGCCCGCCGGTCTCGGTGACCAGGTAGCCGTCCGCCAGGTGGGAATAGACAGACAGCGCGTTGGAATACGGCGTGGCCGGGTCGGTGGTGGCGTTGAGCACCAGGGTGGGAATGCCCTCGGCCTGCAGGGCCGCCGGGCGGGACTGGTCGGTTTGGGGATACGGCCAGAAGACGCACGGCAGGTCGCCGTAGAAGACCGAGGCCATGCGCGGCAGGCTGGCGTCCACTTCGTTCCCGGCTTCGATGAAGCCCAGGGCGCGCTCTTCCGCCGTCTCGCCGGGGTGGGCGTAATCGCGGCAGGTGACGGCGTAGTAGACCGCGTCAGAGTAGGAGGGGTCCGGGATGGCCTCCAGCGTGTCCGGGTCCAGGTAGAGCGAGTTGTATAGCACACGCGCCAGCGGCGCCAGGTCCCCATCCCTCGCGTAGGCCGCCAACGCCCGCAAGAAGATCATGCGCGCGGTCTCGGAATACAGGAAGCCGGTGGTGGCCTCCAGGTCGGCAAACGTGAATTCGCGCTGCGAGACGCCTCCCGCCGCCAGCGGGAAGTCGAACGGCAAGGGTGACTCTTTCAGGCGGGCAGCCAGGGCGTCATAGACCGTCACGGCGTCGCTGCCCATATCGGCGGCGCATAGTTCGTCTGTATTACAGGCTTCCAGGGTCGCCACCAGCACGTCGTTGAAAGCCTGCGCCTGCCCCGCAAGGAACTCGGTGTCCGTCAGGGTCAGGTCTACCGTGCCGTCCAGGATCAGGCCAGCCAGCCGGTCAGGATGGGCGGCAGCGTAGGTCTGGGCAAACTGCGTGCCGTAACTCTCACCGTACAGCCAAAACTGCTCGTCGCCCATCAACTGGCGGAAAACCTCCAGGTCTTCGACCGCCTGGGTGGTGTCCATGAAAGGCAGGATGTCAGGATCGCCCATCTCGGCCACGCAGTCTTCAGCAAAGGTTTGGGCGGCATCCAGCAGGTTCTCCTCGCTGGCCGGCGTGCTGGCGTCCCAGTCGGCGCGGTAGAACGCAGCCGCCGCCCCGGCGCATTGCAGCCCGCCGGAAAGGTTGACGCCGCGCTGGTCGAAGAAGACCACGTCGAAGTGTTCGGGGATGGCGGGGTCGAAATAGGATGTGTACCCATCGGCGCTCAACAATCCCGAACCTCCCGGCCCGCCGATGGCCGTCACGAACATGCCTTTGCGCTCACCCGTAGCCGGCAGGACGCCGAACACCACCGTCGTGGTGCGGCCATCCTGCGCAGCGAAGTGATCGAGCGGGACGGTCACATCCAGGCAGGTGAAATCGCTGTCCGGGCAGGGATAACCGCCCAGCCGTTCCAGGATGGCAGCCGTATCTTCCTGGAGCGGTTCGGGGCTTTCGACCGGCGCAGTTGCCGGGGGCGGCAAAGGGGCCGGGGCGGGCGTTGCAGGCGCGCAGGCAGCCAGCAACATGATGAGCATCACGAGCAAAACCGGGACTCTATTCATGCGATTCTCCTCCTTTATGCGGGGTAACTCCCCCGCGTCTCCTACAGGGCTTTCAGCCTATCATACCGCTATTTCTTCCAGCCGCCAACTTTCTTCCCCCATCAGTTTCTTCAACCGCTCCAACATTTCGGGGCAGACGCGCGTGGTATCGTTGGGGAAATCGATCAGGTGGCCCTTGCCGCCCTCGAAGATCTGGAAACTGAACCGGTCGCGCCCATGATACGAGATGAGCGTGCCGTGCAGCGTCTTGATGCGGCGTTTGTCGCGCGCGCGGTCGCCGGTGGGGCGCAGCAGGACGGTCAGTTGCTGCGGCGGGCGCTGACTGCCCTCCGCCTGGGCGACGGGGACGTACAGCGAAGGCAGGCGGATCGCTGGAAGGCCGGGCGCCTCCACCGCCTGGACGCGCACCCCCGCTTCATTCCCGGAGCCTCTACCTGCTTCCGTTTCATCGGGTTCCGGCGGCGCCCCGGGGATCACTTCCTTCGCCAGGCGCAAGGGAGCATCTTCCTGCGCGATAGGCTCCGGGCGGGCGGCCAAAGCCGCCGCTTCGAAGGACGGCTGCCAGGTCTCCTCCCAGCCGGGCGGGAAGGCTTCGGGAGGCGGCGGGCCGTTGCCCTCCCAATCACCGTAGGAGGGGTCGGGTTCGGCCACAGCGTAGGACGGGATTTTATCCCGTCCATCCTGCGGCAAGGCAGGACCGGGGGGGGGGGGGGGGGGGGAACCCACCCACG
>JBMOMO010000328.1:0-3988 GCA_049324135.1 Chloroflexota bacterium | reverse complement strand
GGGGGCCGGTTGCCCCCCCCCCCCCGCGCCCGGCGAAGCAGGCCCACTGTAGGACGGAACGTCATCCCGCCTTACAGGCGGGGAAACAGCCCGGGTAACGGAGGCCGGCCCCGGCGTCGTCAGAGGCGGCAGGTGGGCCTCATCTGCCGAGACCTTGAGCGCAAAGTCGGTCATCACGTTGTCCACCAGGATCTTGGGCGGGCTGCTGTTGGCGTCCACCTTGCCTTCGACGATGATGATCTCGCCCACCGCCAACAGGCCCGAAAACTGGCCCCAGGGGCGCGAGAACAACACCAGGTCGATGACGCCCTGGATGTCCTCGATGGTGACGAAGCCCATCGGCTTGCCGGCCTTGGTCTGGTACGGGCGGATGTTGGCGACCAGCCCGGCTACGCGCACCTTCTCCTCGTGCTGGGCTTCGGGCAATTGGCCGGAGAAATATGTGACCAGTTGTTTGAGGGTCGCCTGGTAGGCAGAGAGCGGGTGGTCGGAGATGTACAGGCCGATCAGTTCGCGCTCCCAGTTGAGCATTTCACGCTGGTCTACGTCGTGGACTTCGGGCAGGGAAATAGTCTGGGTAACGCCGGTGGCCGCGCCGAAGAGCGACATCTGCCCGGCCCGGGCGGCCTGGAAGTGGGCGTTGCTGGCCGCTACGATGCGGTCGAGCGAGGCCAGCAGGGCGGCGCGGTTGCCAAAGGCGTCCAGCGCGCCGACTTTGACCAGGCATTCCAGCGCGCGTTTGCCTACAGCGCGCAGGTCGGCGCGGCGGGCAAAATCGTCCAGGTCCGTGAAGGGGCCTTCGGCGCGCGCCTGGATGAGCAGGTTGATCGGGCCTTCGCCAACGTTCTTGATAGCGCCCAGCCCAAAACGGATGGCCGGGCCGCTTTCCTGGTCTTCGATGGTAAAGTCCCAACCAGAGACGTTGATGTCGGGCGGCAGCACCGGCACGCCCATGCTGCGCGCCTCGGCCACGTACAGCGCCACCTTGGCGGTGTCGTTGCGCGAGACGGAGAGCAGCGCGGCCATGTATTCGGCCGGGTAATGGGCTTTCAGGTAGGCGGTTTGCACGGCCAGCACGCCGTAATCGGCGCTGTGCGATTTGTTGAAGCCGTAGCGCGCGAACTCCTCCCAATCGGTGAAGATCTGGTTGGCGGTCTCTTCGGGGATACCGTAGGCGACCGCGCCGGAGACGAACTTGTCGCGGTGTTTCTTGAGTTTTTCGGCGATCTTCTTGGAGATGGCCTTGCGCAGGTCGTCGGCTTCGGACTGGGTGTAGCCGCCCAATTTGACGGCCGCGTTCATCAACTGTTCCTGGTAGACCGGGATGCCGTAGGTATCCTGGAAGATGGGGCGCAGCGCCTCGTGGCGGTATTCCACGTCCGCCTCGCCGTGCATACGTGCGATGTAATCGGGGATGAACTGCATCGGGCCGGGACGGTAGAGCGCCACCATAGCGATGACGTTGTCCAGGTTCTGGGGCTTCATCTGCACCAGCCAGCGCGTCATGCCGCCGCCTTCCACCTGGAAGATGCCGGCCGTCTGCCCATCGCCGAGCAATTTGAAGGCCCTGGGGTCGTCCAGCGGGATGTTGTCGAGGTTGTAGTCTACGCCATGCCGCTGCCGGATCAGGTCGCAGGCGCGCGACATGGTGGTGAGCGTGGCCAGCCCCAGGAAATCCACTTTCAACATGCCCAGGCTATTGAGGACGCCCATCTCGAATTGCGTGACCGACTTGATGGGCGTCTCCTCCGCGTTGGAGGTCGGGCGGTGCAAGGGCAGGTATTCGGTCAGCGGCTTGTCGGAGATGACCACGCCGGCCGCGTGCGTGCCAGCGTTGCGGACGGTGCCTTCCATGCCCTTGGCAATATCCACCAGTTCCTTGATGTGCGGCGTGCTGTCGTAGATTTGCTTGAACTCCGGCACTTTCATCGCGTCTTCCTCGAGGGAGACGGTGCGCCCGGAGACGAAAGGCACGAGTTTGGCAACCCGGTCCACTTCCGGCAACGGGATGTCCATGACGCGCCCCACGTCGCGCAGGGCAGCCTTGGCGCCCATGGTGCCAAAGGTGATGATCTGGGCTACCTTATCGTCGCCGTATTTGCGGGCGCAGTACTCCAGCATCTCGGCGCGGCGGTCGTCCTGGAAGTCCAGGTCGATGTCGGGCATTTCGATGCGCCCCGGGTTGAGGAAACGCTCGAAGATAAGATCATGCTCCAGCGGGTCCACCAGCGTAATGTCCAGCGTGAACGCTACGATCGAACCAGCCGCCGAACCGCGCGCGTTGTACCAGATGCCGCCCTGGCGCGCCTGGCGGCACAGGTCCCACACGATGAGGAAATAGGCGTCGAAGCCCATATCGTGGATGACGCGCAACTCGTAGTCGAGCCGCTCACGCACTTGCTGGCTTCTGGCGCGCTCCCCGTAGCGCCGCCACAGGCCTTCTTCGCACAAGCGGCGCAAGTAAGTCTGGGGCGTATCGCCGGGCGGGACTTCGAACTCGGGCAAGTGATAGCCCTTGAATGACAGGTCCACGTTGCAACGCTCGGCCACCAGCAAGGTGTTGCTGAGCGCATCCGGCGCTTCGGCAAAGAGTCGCTCCATTTCCTGCGTCGTGCGCAGGTAATACGAGTCGTCCGTCATCATCATGCGGTCCTTGTCGGACAGCAGGGAATTGGTCTGGATGGCAAGCAGGATGTCCTGCAATTTGGCGTCGGACGGGTCGATGTAATGCACGTCGTTGGTAGCCAGGTAACGGGCGGAATAGCGCGCGCCCAGTTCCACCAGGCGGCGGTTCAGGTCGGTAATCTCTTTGATGTTGTGGTGCTGGAGTTCGACGAAGAAACGATCCGGGCCGAAGACGTCGTAGTAGAAATTCATGCGCCGCACGGCTTCCTGCGGGTTTTCGTCCAACAGGGCGCGCGGGATCTCGGCCGACATGCAGCCGCTGGTGCAGATCAACCCCTCGGAATGGGCGGCCAGGAATTCGTGGTCGATGCGCGGGTAATAGTAGAAGCCCTCCAACTGCGCCGCAGTGGCGATCTTGAGCAGGTTCTTGTAACCGGTCTCGTTCTCGGCCAGCAACAGCAGGTGGTACGACGAGCGGTCGAGTTTCGAATCGCGGTCCTTCATGCCGCGCGCCGCCATGTAGGTCTCCATGCCAATGATGGGTTTGACTCCCGCCGCCGTGGCCGCGTTGTAAAAGTCCATCACCCCGAACATGGTGCCGTGATCGGTAATGGCGACCGCCGGCATGTCCAGTTCCTTGACGCGCTGGACCAACTTCTTGATGTTCGAGAAGCCATCCAGGAGCGAGTATTCGGTGTGGACGTGCAGGTGGGCGAAGGACATACCGGTCAGGGAGTGTAAGTTGAAAGTGGGTGGTTACAGGTTGCTGGTTGGAAGTGATTGGATTATAGCACGCGGGCGCAATGCAGAACAAACGTTTGCCTTAAAAAATCACTTTGGAATTCAGCAGGCTCGTCTGCACATGGATGACACAGATTACAAAGCACAACATAGATCTTTTATTCATGTGTCAATCCAATTGAACGATTGCGCCGAATCAGAAAAGTCCGCCCAAAGCACCAAATGGCGTCTTTTTACAGCGGTTCTCACTCCGGCCCATCTGATAGAATATTGCCGTTGAGTATCTATCACGATCGCGAAGATTCGGTAGCGCGATAATCGTACCGCCGGGCTTTGCAAGCGCCACAACGTGGTACCGGCAATGCCGACCATACCACTTCGCACCACTTCATGGCACAAGTGGCACAGGCAGGTCGACGGTACATTTGCTGCCTTTGGCTGCGTGATGCAATTCGGGTGGCGCGGTAAAAGGCCTTGCTATGTTATAATCATTCCCGTGTAGCCCTTTATCGTTGGTATTCGCTTCAATATTAGTTGGGAAAATACATTTACTCGATTCGAGCACGCTGCCCGACCTTAAAGCCGGGTAATATTATCCGCGGTCGACGCCAGCGTGAAGTCA
>JBMOMO010000327.1:0-40985 GCA_049324135.1 Chloroflexota bacterium | reverse complement strand
ACCGGCTCGAACCTTTCATTGCCTTCGGCGAATAATAAAAGAATGGGAAAGATCGTTTGGTAAGGTTCAAAGAACGCAGCGTATTTGTCGGCCGGTCTTTCCTCGTCAAACGCAAAGTCGCCATCCACCGCACGCTGCGCAGCTGATTTTGCTTTTTTCGCCGTTTCGAGCATCTACCGAGGTATTTGCGTAGCGCGGAATTCATTCCGCAACCAAAAGCGAAATAAATTTCGCGCTACAAATCTTCGCGGTTGTTATAGATTCTCAAGAGCAATACTATAAAAGACTCTACTGCAAAAACCTTGAATTCTCACCACTGAGACACAGCCTGTCCCCCGGACTGTTTCCAGGAGGAGTCACGGAGTCCTTCTTCACCTTTATCTCGGCGTCTCCGTGTCTCCTCCTGGACGGACAGGCCAGGGGACAGGCGGTGGTTTGATTTTGGCCTTTTTGCAGTGGACTCACAAAAGTTACATTAGGGATTGTCTTGTTGGGGAATTTAACTTTTGCCGCCCGCATTGGTCTCCAGCGCCAGGTAGGTCTCCAGCAGGCTGACCAGGATCTGGTCGGTGAAGGCGTGCATCTTGTGCAGCATATCCTCCCAGGCCGGGCCGGAGGGGATGTTGGCCTGGCTGTACACGCCCACCACCGCATCCATCAGCGCATTGCGGAAGAACATGAAGGCCCGCGCCGCCTCCACGTAACTGAGGGTGTAGCGGCGGGCGCGCGAGGCGTATTCGTAGCCGATGGCGTAGGCTTCCGAGGCGGCCTCCTGCCCGTCGCTGGACAGGTAGGTCATCAAGCCCTGGAAGAGCGAACGGGCGCCCTGGCGGTATTGGGCGCGGGCGGCCTCGTCCAGTTTCTGGTACCAGGCTTCGGCCTCCAGCCGTCCCTCCGAGACCTGCATGCGCACGTTGCGCACGGCAGATTGCAGCATGTCCTCCGGCTCTACCGTGCGCCTCTCACGCGCGGTCTGCGCCCACAGTTGCACCTCGCTGCGCCGGTAGCGGCGGTGACCGCCCTGGGTGCGGTGCACCGGCAGCAGGCCCTTGTCGGACCACAGCCGCACGGTGCTGGGATGCACGCCCAGCATCTCGGCCGCCGCGCTCAGGGAAAGCCACTCCCCAAAGGGGATGCTGTCCTGCGTCATCCGCCCTCGGCCGCGATGGCGGCTTTCTCCACGAAGGATGGTTCGGCGGCCCGTCTCTGGAACGCGGATACGTCCACGCGCGCCAGTAGCAGGGCGGCGACGGCCAGCATGGCGGCCTCCACGCCGAAGACGACCAGGTAGCCGCCCAGGGCCTGACCGGTGGCCTGCGTCACGCCATCGCGCAATACCCCGCCGAGCAGGGAGCCGGCCAACCTGCTCATGGCGTTGGAGAAGCCCCACGCGCCGATGTACAGGCCTACGTTCCCGGCCGCCGTCAGGTCGAACATCAACGACAGGTTGGCAACCGTCGAAAGCCCGGTGCCGACGCCGAGCAGCGTGACGCCCGCGTAGAAGACGCCCACGGAGCGGCTGAGTCCGCTTGCCAGGATGACCAGGAAGCCGGCCAGCGCGCCCAGGTTGCCAACTTGCGCCAGGATGCGTTTGGGCGCGCGCCCTTCGAGCGCGCCCGCGATCAGGATCGCAACCAGCACGAACACGCCCCATAGCGAGGTGATGCGCGTGGTCTGGGTCACGCTCAGGCCGAAGGCCTCCGCGCCGAAGGGTTCGAGCAGTACGTCCTGCCCGAGGATGGCGGCCAAGAGCAGGAGAAGGTAAACGAAGAAGACGCGCGCCACCGGGTTGCCGAGGATGGCGTCCGTCATCTGTTTGACGGTGTAGGCCTCGGCGCGCGGGTGGGCGGAATCCGCCTGGGGGCGCGGCTCCAGCCGGAGGAGGCCGAGCAGGCCCAGGGTCAGGGCGGATGCGCCGACGGTCTCGAAGGCGCGGATCATGGCGGCGGGCGTGTAGGGGTCCACCATGCGGCTGATCCCAATCGCTGTCCCGATGATGCCCACGATCATCATGAAGAACATGGTCGCGATGGTCTTGCCGCGTCCGCCTTCCGAAAGTTCGGCCGCCAGCGAAAAGTAGGAGACGCTGGACAGGTTGTAGCCCATGCCCCAGGCCCCGAACGTCAGGATGCCCGCCAGGACGCCCAGCCCGAGGTTTTCGGCCATCAGGAAGGCGGCCTGCGGCGCGGCGATCACGCCCGCCGCGCACAGCAGCAGTCCGGCCAGGATGTAAGGCGTGCGGCGCAGGCCGAAGACGGGATGGCGGTCGGAGTAGGCGCCGATGGCGACCTGGATGGGGGAGAACAGGTAGGGCAGCGAGGCCAGCAGCGCCACGAGCGCGGCGGAAAGCGCCAGTTCCTTGATCATGACGCGGTTGAGGGTGCTGTTGATGGGGACGAGCGTCATGGCGACGGCGACGTGGATGAGACCGAGTTGGATGCGTTTGAGCGGCATGGAATGACCTTTGGAAAGGGATACAAAACGTACCAAATGTATCTTACCAGGTGATGGCCGTCAATGTAGATTTACGTAGAATTTCAGCAAGAATTGGGTGTTATCGCTTTGCGCGCGCATCTAAGACTTTTCTTAGATGGTTTAAGACATGTCTTAGGTAACCGGAAGCCGAATTTCTATATAATGATCTTGGATTGACTGCCATGTGACGGTCAATTCGTTTAGATGTATTTTATTGTTTTACACCTTTATAGACGAAAACTTTTGTTATGGAAGGAGGTGCAAGCCGACCAAGCCTGCGAATGCAAAGTGGATGTGCTGTCCTTGCTGGCAGGCTGTAAGGAAATACCATCAAATATGTTCGTTCCATAATCCAATTCGAAAGTGAATTCAAGGAGAGAATCGATGAAAGCAACAATAAATGAAGATTGGCTGGCGACCATCTTAGCCTTTGTGCTGATGCTTCTGGCCATTGTCAACGTCATCCAACCCGGTTGGGTGAAATTCTAGGAGGAGGCCCAAGATGACCACTTCAACTGTAAAACAAGAAAAGGCTGCCGGCTCAGGGGTTGTCAATTTCCTGGTCGGTCTCGCGATCGTCGTGGTACTGGCCTTCCTGGCGCGCTGGTTCAAGGGGCAGGTCTATGGAATCAAGGACCTGTTCGGCTGGGGCGTTCCGGGTAAAGTCCTGGAATTCCCGCTCTGGGCCGCCCTGTTGGGTTTGATTTTCAACCCCATCTTGAAGGGACTCAAAGTCTTTGAGTTCGCCAAGCCGGGCTTCCGCACCGAACTGTTCCTGAAGATCGGCCTGGTGCTGCTTGGCGCTGGCATCAGTTTCAAGGTGATCGTCACCGCTGCGGCGGGCGCCATCATCCAGGGTATCGTCATGGTCACTGCGGTGTACTTCTTCTCGTGGTGGCTGGGCGGCAAGTTTGGCCTGTCCGATTCCCTGCGCGCTGTGATGTCCACGGCTGTCTCGATCTGCGGCGTCTCGGCCGCGATCGCTGCCGCTGGCTCGGTGCTGGCGAAGAAAGAAGAAATTTCATATATTACCGCCCTGGTGATCGTAACCGCCCTGCCGTTGATGGTGATCGCCCCCTTGATCGCTGGCGCAATGAACATGCCTGAGCCGGTCGCGGGCGCCTGGTTCGGCGGCAACGTGGATACGACTGCGGCGGTTGTGGGCGCAGGCACGATCTATGGCGAGACCGCGCAGAAGATCGCCAGTATCGTCAAGCAGACCCAGAACGCCCTGATCGGCGTGGTAGCCTTCTTGCTGGCGCTGTACTTCACCACCGTCGTGGAAGGCAAGAAAGAGAAACCCAATGCCGGCATCATCTGGCAGCGCTTCCCCAAGTTCGTGTTGGGTTTCCTGGTCGCCTCGTTGCTCTTCACCTTTGCCTTGATCCCAGCCGCTGGGAAAGAAACACCAACAGCCGGCAATGCGATTGCGGGTATGAAAGACTGGGCCTTCTGCCTGGCCTTCGTGTGCATGGGCCTGGAACTTGAAGTCTCCGCTTTCAAGAAGATGGGTTGGGCGCCGGTCATTGTGTACCTGATCGTGACCGTCTTCAACACCCTGTTGGCCCTGGGCGTCTCCTGGCTGATCTTTGGCTGGTTGTTCCCGGCCAGTCTGTAAGACGGATTTGACTTGATACGTATCGATCACTTTATGACCGTCTGATAAGAATGGGGAGGGGAAAGCGAAACAACGCTTTCCCCTCTGCATAAATCCCCCCAGCGGTCACGTGGAGGAAGAAAATATGGCTAAGGACTCCAAAACTCCTATGCTCGATCAACTCGAAGTGGGACCCTGGCCGAGTTTTGTGAAAGAGATGAAGCGCGCTGCTGCCAAAAAAGACACAGCCAAGGATTTGCTGGGGCAGTTGGAGCGTTCTTATCATGACAAAATCGGTCACTGGAAACATGGCGGTATCGTTGGCGTGAAAGGCTACGGCGGCGGCGTGATCGGGCGCTATTCCGACCTGCCCGAAGAATTCCCGGCTGTGGCTGAATTTCACACCTTCCGCGTCAACATGCCGGCCGGCTGGTTCTATACCACCGACAAACTGCGCCAACTATGCGATGTGTGGGATAAACACGGCAGTGGATTGACCAACATGCACGGCGCTACCGGCGACATCATCCTGCTCGGCGCGCCCTCGGATGCCCTGCAACCCTGCTTCGACGACCTGGCTGAGATCGATTTCGACCTGGGCGGTTCCGGCAGCGATATGCGCACGCCTTCCGCCTGTGTTGGCCCGGCTCGTTGCGAATATGCCTGTATCGATACCCTGGACATCCTTCGGGAGGTCACCCAGGAGTTCCAGGATGAGTTGCACCGCCCAATGTTCCCGTATAAGTCCAAGATCAAGATTTCGGGTTGCCCGAACGATTGCGTGGCCTCGGTTGCGCGCTCGGATTTCTCGGTCATCGGCACCTGGCGGGACAAAATCCAGGTCGATCCTGCTGAAGTGGCGAATTACGCCAACAGCGGTATGGATATCCAGGGCGAAGTGGTCAACCTGTGCCCGACGAACTGCATGAAATGGGATGCGGCCGCAAAGAAACTGGGCATCGATGACGCAGAATGCAACCGCTGTATGCACTGCATCAACCTGATGCCCAAGGCGCTGCGCCCCGGCAAAGAAAAGGGCGCGACCATCCTGGTCGGCGGCAAGGCCCCCATTGTGCATGGCGCGTTGATGTCCTGGGTGGTCATCCCCTTCATGAAGATGGAACCCCCCTACGATGAATTCAAAGATTTCGTCCGCCGCGCTTGGGAATGGTGGGACGAGAACGGCAAGATGCGCGAGCGCCTGGGCGAGTTGATCAACCGCATGGGCATGCGCGCTTTCCTGAAAGCGATGGACCTGCCGCCCGTACCGCAAATGATCCGTATGCCGCGCGCAAACCCCTATTACTTCTGGGATCCTGAGGAGGTGAAATAATGACTCGCACTGATTTTGGGCCTCCAAACTATAAAGACATGCTTCCGCCTGTCATTGCAAAGAACTATGGACAGTGGAAGTATCACGAGCGTGTGAAACCGGGTGTGTTGAAACACGTTGCCGAATCTGGCGATGAACTCTATACCGTCCGCGTCGGTTCTTGCCGCCTGGTCAGCACGGACTGGATCCGCGATGTCTGCCAGATCGCAGACAAGTACTGCGGCGGGCACCTGCGCTTCACCAGCCGCCACAACCTGGAATTCCTGGTCTCTGACCAGGCGCAGGTCGAGCCGTTGATCGCCCATCTCAAGCAAGAAGGCTACGCAGTGGGCGGGACCGGCCATGCCATCAGCAACCCCGTGCATACGCAGGGCTGGATCCATTGCCACACGCCAGCGACGGATGCCTCCGGTATCGTCAAGGCGGTCATGGATGACCTGTTCGAATACTTTGCTGATTCGAAACTGCCGGCTTATTGCCGCATCTCCCTGGCCTGCTGCCTCAACATGTGCGGCGCGGTACACTGCTCCGACATTGCCATCCTGGGTATCCATCGCAAGCCGCCGACGATCAATCACGATACCGTGCGCGCAAAATGCGAAATTCCCAATGTGATTGCGGCCTGCCCGACCGGCGCTATCCGCCCCGACCCGAAGGAAAAGTCCCTCACGGTCAACGAAGATAAGTGTATGTACTGCGGCAACTGCTATACCATGTGCCCGGGCATGCCAGTGGCCGATCCGGTCGGCGATGGTGTTTCCATCTGGGTGGGCGGCAAGATTTCCAGCGCGCGCACAGCGCCCAAGTTCTCCCGCCTGGCCATTCCCTTCCTGCCCAACAACCCGCCCCGCTGGCCGGAAGTCACCGACGCGGTGCGTAACATCGTCGAGACCTGGGCGAGCCATGCCCACAAGCACGAACGCATGGGCGAGTGGATCGACCGAATCGGTTGGGAAAAGTTCTTCGACCTGACAGGCATCCCGTTCACGGTTCAACTCATCGACGATTTCACCCTGGCGCCTGAAACCTTCCGGTCGACGCCTGCCTTCAAGTGGTAGAGAAGAGGTGTCAAATGAGCGACGAAGTGACTGAGGAAATGAAGAATCAAATTGTAGAGTTCTTCAAGCAAAAAGGGAAGATGATGACCCATCGTGATGTTGCCAAAGGCCTGGACCTGGACCAGAAACTGGTCAAGAAGGCGCTCACCGAACTGGTTAATGCTGGTACGCTGGAGTTTACATCCTTTGGCGGCGCCACCTTTATCAAGCTCCCTGATGCGTGAATAGCCCGAAGCACTTTGATACGTCAGATTAAGAAAGTTTTTAGGAGGTAGATATGCCTGTGATAGATTTGGAAGGAATCCAGGTGGATGTAGATGAAGACGGCTTCATCGAGGACCCCGCTGTTTGGAGTGAGGCCCTGGCAACCGCAATTGCCAAAACAGAGGATGTCGCGACGCTTACGGACGACCATTGGAAAGTGGTCAAATACCTGCGCGACTATTACCAGCAGTTTGGCATTGCCCCGATGATCCGCAAACTTTGCAAAGAGACCGGCTACGATCTCAAGACGATCTACGAATTGTTCCCCAGCGGCCCGGCCAAAGGCGCCTGCAAGATTGCCGGCCTGCCCAAGCCGACTGGCTGCGTCTAGCCGTCCCTGCGCGAGGCGACAACATCTATTGGGGATAGGGGGGAGCAGATGTGCATAAAAGCCGTCTTCCCTGCCCCCTATCCCTTGTTGTTTCTTTGAGGCGTTATGAGCACAAGCGATATTCTGTGGACCCTGCTTTCGCTATTTTTTGTCGGCCTGGCATACTTCGCGACGTTCGCTTTCGTTGCGGGTCTGCTCTGGAAATTCTACGGTTACTTGCGCACCCCTATGCCGTTGCCACATGCGCTGACGCCAGCGCCGGCCACGGAGGGCGGTTCCGTCCTGCGCGTCCTGGGCGACGTAACCATTTTCCCGAATTTATTCAAAGCGGATAAGTGGCTATGGGGCGGCGCCTGGCTGTTCCATGCTGCCCTGGCCTCTGTCCTGTTCCGCCACCTGCGTTACTTGACCTACCCTGTGCCTGGCATCGTGTTGTACATGGAGCCTGTTGCGCTGTTCTTTGGCAGCCTGCTTGGCGCGGCGGCCCTGTTCCTGTTCTGGCGGCGGCTGGCCCTGCCGCGTACGCTCTACATTTCCAATATCCCCGATTACTTTGCCCTGGCCTTGCTTGGCCTGATAGCCGGGACGGGACTGCTGGTAAGTTACTGGCTGCATGTCAACATTGTGGATGTCAAAGGCTTCATTTTGGGTTTGATGACCTTCCGCCCGGTCGAAGCGCCGCGTCACCCGCTGTTCCTGCTGCACTTGTTCTTCGTCCTTATCCTGATGATCTATTTCCCGTTCAGCAAATTACTGCACGCGGGCGGCGTCATTTTCAGCCCCTCGCGCCACCAACCTTTCCAAGTGCAGGCGCCTGGAAAACGATATATCAACCCGGTTGACCATTATTGAGAGAAAATCCATGTCGAAATTTGACGAGACCCCCATCATCAAGGACCCGGCGGTAAATGGCGTCCTGCGCCCGCCCCAACTCCGTGAACACGCTTCTGCGGACGTGCAATGTTACCCCAGCAAACCCAAGGATACAGAAGCGATCGACCTTCCTACCGAACTTGTGCCGAATTGGAAGGAGCGCGCCATTGCCCGGTTGGGCGAGTTGCTGGAGAAGAACCAGGCCTTGCGCGTCTACATGGACATCTGCGTGCGCTGCGGCGCCTGCACCGACAAGTGCCAGTTCTTCCTGGGGACGGGCGACCCGCAAAATTTCCCGGTGGCGCGCGCGGAATTGCTGCGCAAAGTCTATCGCCGCTATTTCACACCCGCCGGTCTCTTCCCGGACCTGGGGGATGCCGCCGATTTAGACGACGAAATGCTCCAGAAGTGGTACACCTACTTCTATCAGTGTTCGGAGTGCCGCCGCTGTTCGGTCTTCTGCCCATACGGGATCGATACCGCCGAGATCACCATCGCCGCCCGCGAGATCATGGCCTCGATCGGCGTCTCTACCAAGTACGTCACCGAGGTGGTGGCAAAAGTCTACCAGACCGGCAACAACCTGGGCATCCCGCCGGCGGCGTGGAAGGACAACTGCGAGTTCCTCGAGGAAGATGTCGAGTCCGAAACCGGCCTGCCCATCCGCTTCCCGGTGGACGCAAAAGGCGCCGATGTCCTGCTGGTGCCGCCCTCGGCGGATAACTTTGCCAACACCGACACGATGATCGGCTATGGCAAACTCTTCCATTACCTGGGCGTCAGTTGGACCACCAGCACCTATTGTAACGAGGGCGGCAACTTTGGCCTGTTCCTCAACTTTGCCAATATGAAAAAGGTCAATCGCCGCATCCTGGACGCCGCCCGCGACCTGGGCGTGAAGACCATCATCTGGGGCGAGTGCGGACACGCCTGGCGCGCCGGCATTATGACCCCGTCCCTCAACGGCCCGATGGATGATTTCAACCCGCCTTACCCGTACCACATCAGCCAGTATATCGTTGACATGTTCAAGAAGGGCGCGTTCGAGGGGCGCATCGATAAATCTGCCAACGACCAATACCTGGTGACCTATCACGACCCGTGCAACTCCGCCCGCGCCGGTTACCTCATCGAAGAGCCGCGCGAGATCATCCGCTCTGTTTGCAACCGCTTCGTCGAAATGCCGGAAGGCACCATCCGCGAGAAGACCTTCTGCTGCGGCGCGGGCAACGGCCTGTTGACCGACGAGATCATGCCCATCCGCATGGCGGGCGGCAAGCCGCGCGCCCTGGCCGTCAAACACACGGGCGCAAATTACCTGGCAACCGTTTGCGCGATCTGCAAGGCGCAACTGCCCGAATCCATGCACTATTGGGAAGTGCCGGTCAAGGTCGGCGGCGTGATCGACTTGCTGGCAAACTCTCTCAAGTTTTAGCCAGGAGACAACCATGCGAAAAATAGCCTTGTCTCTCGTCGTTTTCGGAATTCTGGCCTTGACGGTCGCCTTTTACCCGCGTTATGTGGAAAAGCCCGTCAAGGATGGCGAAGGCCCGCTGGCGGTCTACCTGGACCCGAGCCTGCCAGCGCCGGAGTACCACAGCCCATTGGAATGGTGGCAGAGAAACCACAAGAATATCGTCAACCGCGGCGACCTGGAAAAGGCCGATTGCCTGCAATGCCACGACCCTGCTACCTCGTGCAACAACTGCCATAACTATGCGGGCGTGGACGAAATTGTCCTTACCCCCTGAAGGTAGAGTGATTGCTATGACCACTGCACCTGTTTCCTCCCCAAAACCATCTGCATTCACACGCCGCCGCCAGTTCATCCAACTTGGTTTCCTGTCGGTGGGCGCAGCCTGGCTGGGGACCTGGCTGCAAGCGCGGCTGTTCCCCTCTACCAGCGCAACCCAGGAGGCGACCCCGGTCGCGTTCCCGTTGGGCGACTTGCCTGTGGGCGGGACGAAAGCCATTACGTATGGCGGGACGCCCGTCATGGTGGTGCGCACCCCCGAAAGCCTGCGCGCTTTCTCGTTGATCTGCACGCACCTGGGTTGTATCGTGCAATGGCAGGCCGACAAAAAAGAATTCTATTGCCCCTGCCACGATGGCCGTTTCGATGAATTTGGCGATGTACTGGCGGGGCCGCCGCCCATCCCATTGGAACAGTTCCCTGCGCGCGTCGAGGGTGAGACCGTCATCGTTGGCGAGGCATAAGGCAGGAGATAGAGAATATGAAACGCTTCCTGATCCTTCTTGGTACATTGTTCGTGGCTTTTGCCTTGCTGCTGGCGTTGCTGCCTGCTTCCACGGCCCAAGCCCTGCCGGAATACTCGGCGCAAACGGGCGAGCCTTGCGCTAGCTGCCACGTCAGCCCCTCGGGCGGCGGGCCGCGCGGGCCGCGCGGACAGGCCTGGGTGGCCTCCGGCAAGCCCGGCGCGGTGCCGGATACGCTCCAGGCGCTCGAATTGCTGGGCGTCGAATTGAGGCTGGATCCGGCCTATTTCACGGTAGCAGACCCACAAGTCGCGGAGGCCGAAGCGCTTGAGTTCCACCCGGCCCAGGGGCAGCGCCTGTATCGGTGGCTGGGTCAATATGATGGCAACTAGTCTACGTCCATTGATCGGTAAAGGATAGTTTGCATGGAAACCTCCCCATCCAAGACTTCTAGATCGAAACTTTCGCGTCGCGATTTCATCAAACTCGGCGCTGCTACTGTGGCAGCGGGCGTTGGACTGAGCGCGCTGCAACCGGGGCAGGAACTGGCCGCCGGGCAAGCGGCTGCGGCGGATGAGACCATCCTCAAGACCACCTGCGCCCTGTGCCCTTCGGGCTGCGGCCTGGATGTACGCGTGGTGAACGGCAAGGCGGTGAAAGTGGAAGGCAACCCGCTGCACCCGTTGAACCAGGGCGTGTGCTGCCTGAAGGGGCAGACTTCGCTGGAAGTGCTGTACAGCCCCGAGCGCATCCAACGCCCGCGCATCCAGACCGGCGCGCGCGGCTCAGGAGATTGGAAGGAAATCTCCTGGGACGAGGCGCTGGGAATGGTGGCCGAAAAACTGACCGCCCTGCGCGAATCCGGGAACGCTCATGCCCTGGCGCTGATGCACGGCGACCTGCGCGGGCAGATGCGCCAGGTTGTCAACCGCTTCATGCGCGCGTACGGCTCACCCAACGTGATCTCGCGCGAGAGTTTGGGCGAGGGCGCGGCCCGCCTGGCGCTGTGGCTTTCGCAGGGTGTGAATGCGCTGCCGGTCTACGACATCAACAATTCCAACTACGTGTTGACCTTTGGCGGCAACCTGCTCGAATCCAGCCGCAACGTGATCGGCTACCTGGGCGCGATGGCCTTCATGCGGCGCGGACGCCCGCAGCGCGGCAAACTGGTGGCCGTCCACCCGCGCCTGTCGCTGACCGGCATCAAGGCCGACGAGTGGGTGCCGATCCGCCCCGGCACGTACGGCGCGCTGGCGCTTGGCATGGCGAATGTCATCATCAACAGCCAACTGTACAACGAAGATTTCGTGCGCGACTTCACCTTCGGCTTCGATGACTTCGAGGACGCTGACGGGACGCTGCACAAAGGCTTCAAGTCGCTGGTGTTGGAAACCTACACCCTCGAGCGCGTCTCGGCCATCACGGGCGTTCCCACCGACGTGATCGCCCGGATCGCAGGCGAGTTCGCTACCAACCACCCGGCGGTGGCGGTCTTGCCCACCGAAGCGGGTGAACTTTCCAGCGGCAATGCGCTTTACACTGCCCTGGCGGTCCACGCCCTGAACGCGCTGGTCGGCTCCATCGACGCCCTGGGCGGGGTGGTCCTGCAGCGCTTTCCCGACCTGGCGGACTGGCCGGCCTATTCGCTCGATGCGGTTGCCCGCAAAGGCGAGGGCAAGGAACGCCTGGATGGCGCCGGCTCCCAATTCCCGCTGGCGCTTTCGGCCTACCAGAACGTCCCGGAGCGCATCCTGGCGGAAAAGCCCTACCCGGTGGAGGTCCTCTTCCTGCTCAATGCCAACCCGGTCTACGACCTGCCCAACGGCGGGCGCAGCCTGGAAGCCCTGCTGAAAGCGCCCTTCGTGGTCAGTTTTGCCTCCACGCTGGACGAAAGCGCCGCCCACGCCGACCTGATCCTGCCGGCCAGCACCTTCCTGGAAGTATGGGGCGACGACTACCTGGAAGGCACGGGCTACGCGGGCATTTCCCTGCGCCGCCCCGTCGTCGAGCCTGTCCACGATACCCGCGACCCGGGCGATGTTCTTCTCGATCTCGCCCAACGGATCGGCGGCCCGGTAGCCCAGGCGTTGCCGTGGAAAACGTACCAGGAACTGATCTCAAGCCGCCTGTCCACGTTGGATTGGGAAAAACTGGAAGCCAATGGCAACTGGTCCGAGTTGGTCTACTTCAACGCCGCGCCCGGCAGCCCCGCCTGGGGTGACGTGGTGGGACGCGACCGCCTGAACGCCCCCAGGGATGGACGCTTCGACTTCTTCTCCCGCGAACTCTTCGCCCTGCTCGGATCGGACTCCCCCCAAGCCTGCCTGCCGCACTTCGAGATTCCCCCCACCCTGGCCGACAGCGCCGTCGACGCCCTGGAATACCCCTTCCTGCTGGTGGCGCAGCCCCTTCTCACACAGTCCCAGCAGTGGCAGGGCATCGTCCCCACTTTACAGGAAAGTTACGGCCTGCAGGGACATGTCAAATGGGACAGTTGGGTAGAGGTCAGCCAGAAGGCCGCCGAAGCGTTGCACCTGGAAGACGGCGAGCGCGTATGGGTCGAATCGCCCCTGGATCGGGTGCAGGCCACAGTCCGGGTCTATGCGGGCATCTGGCCGAACGCGGTCTTCCTGCCGCCCGGGCAGGGACACCACACCTTCGTCCGCTGGGGACGCAAGTCCGCAGGGAGTTCGGTGGTGGGCGCCAACCCCAATGCCTTGATCGAATATCAAAGCGAACCGTTGACGGGACTGGCCGTTGCCGGCCCGGCGCGCGTCCGCATTTACCCGGTTTGATTGGAATTTTATTTTGGAGGTAGACTATGCCCCGCTGGGGAATGGTAATTGACCTGGACAAATGTTTTGCGTGCCAGAGCTGCACCGCAGCCTGCCGCATGGAAAACAACACGCCTGTCGCCGGGAAGAACCAGGCCGACATGGGACGCGCCATCCTGTGGAACGAAGTATTGCCCTTCATGGAAGGCGAGTATCCCAATATCCACACCACCATGCTGCCGCGCCCGTGTATGCACTGCGACGAACCGCCCTGCATCAAGGTCTGCCCGGTGCAGGCGACCTATAAAAATGAAGAGGGCATCGTGCTGGTGGATTACGACCGCTGTATCGGTTGCCGCATGTGCACCGTGGCTTGCCCATACGCGGTGCGTTACTTCAATTGGTACGCCCCGGAATGGCCGGAAGAACTCAAAGCGCACCTGAACCCGGAGCCGGAAGTGCAGCCGCGTCCCAAAGGCGTGGTCGAAAAATGTACCTTCTGCTTCCAGCGGTTGCGCAAGGCGCGCGAAGAGGCCGAAGCCGCAGGCCGCACCTTCAACGCCACGGATTACATCCCGGCCTGCGTGCAGACCTGCACCGGTCACGCCCGCTATTTCGGCGACCTGGACGATCCGAACAGCCTGGTGTCCAAACTGGCGCATAGCCCGCGCGCTTTCCGCATGTTCGAGGAATTGGGCACGCATCCAAAAGTCTATTACTTGAAGCAAGGGTGATGACGATGGAACCGAAGAACCAACATTTACAGACGATCCTTGCCCCGGTGCGGCGCGTCTCGGCTGGCGATTACCTGCTGTGGGGGACGCTCCTGGCGCTGATGTTGACCGGCCTGGGCGCGTGGACCTGGCAGTACATGGAAGGCCTGGGCATCACCGGGATGAACCGCCCGGTCTATTGGGGGGTATATATCACCAACTTCGTGTTCTTCATCGGCCTGGCGCATTCCGGCACCTTCATCTCGGCCATCCTGCGCATCGCCGGGCAGAGTTGGCGCGCCCCGCTCACCCGCGCCGCCGAAGCCATCACGCTCTTCAGCCTGCCGTTCGGCGCTGGCTCCATCATCATTGACATGGGCCGCCCGGAGCGCCTGCTGAACCTGATCTTTTACGGGCGCTACCAATCGCCCATCCTGTGGGATGTGACCGCCGTCAGCCTGTACATGCTCTCCAGCATCGTCTTCTTCTACCTGTCCCTCATCCCAGACATTGCCATGTGCCGCGACCGCCTGACCGACGCCCCGCGCTGGCAGCGCCGCATGTACGAAATCCTTGCCCTGGGTTGGAATCACACCCCCGAACAGTACCACCGCCTGGAAAAAGTGCTGGACGGCATGGCCGTCTTCATGACCATGCTGGTCGTGACCGTGCACACCGTCGTCTCCTGGCTGTTCGGCATGACCGTCCAGCCTGGCTGGCACACCGCCTTGATCGGGCCGTTCTTCCTGCTGGGCGCTATCCTTTCGGGAACGGCGGCAGTCGTCATCGTCCTGGCCTTGCTGCGCAAAGTCTACGGCCTGGAAAACGTCCTGCACATCGGCCTGTTCAATTCCCTGCGCAAACTGTTGATCACCTTCGTCCTGGGTTGGTTGTATATGATGATCGCCGAACACCTGACCATCGGTTACAGCAACATGACCGAAGAGATGGTCGTTTTGAACGACAAGTTCAGCGGCGCGTTCTCGCCGATTTTCTGGGGCATGTCGGTGCTGGTGTTCGGCATCCCCTTGCTGGTTTTCATTTTCAAGGGCAAGAACAACGTCGGTTGGATGGTGTTCGCATCCGTGCTGATCAACATCGGCATGTGGATGGAGCGCTACATTGTCATCATCCCGACCGAGATCAGCCCGCGCATGTTGCACGTGATGGGCCAGGGACATTACCTGCCTGCCCTGCCTGAAATCCTGATCACGATTGCCTGTTTTTCCGGGTTGATCTTTCTCTATGCGGTCTTTACCCGTTTCTTCCCGATCGTTCCCATCTGGGAAACGGCCGAGGAACTTCCCGGTCACGCCCATTCTGCGCCAGCCGCCCCGGCCCCCAGCCCGGCGGCCAGCGACTAGCGCCTTCAGGAGTTTGATATGGATATTGGCGGTTTAGTTCACGCATTTTTCGACAATGCCGGCCCGGGCGGCGTGGTCGTGCTCCTGGTGATCGGCGCGGCCTGCACAATCTATTATTTCCTGACCCGTTGGATCGTGGCCGGCGATAAAGCGCATGCGCCGGCTGTCGAACCAGTCCTCCCCGATGAACAACCTGTGAGCATGGAAGCATGAAGCGACGCATCCTGATCCCCACCCTGATCTTCCTCGCGCTCCTGGCGCTGGCCGTTTCGTCCGTTTCCGCCTCTTCCCCGGTCCCCAACCTGCCAGCCGGAACCGAGCAGGATACCCTCGTCCCCGGGAATTACTGCGCCTCCTGCCACCTGGCCGATGACCCGCGCCTCGCCTCGGTCACTGCCTGGAACGGCGGCATCGCCCGCGCAGCCGATAATCCCTGCCCGGATGCGAAGAAAATCCACGAAGAACTGTACTATACCGAGCGGCTGCTGCTCATGATCGAGCGCGCCCAAAATGTAGAGGGCCCCCTGCCCGAAAAAAGCCAGTCCCGCCTGGACGGTTACACCCAACGCTACAGCCGCATGTTGGATGCTCCCGTTACCAGCCTGGACGCCTTCGTCAGTGAAGCCCAGTCGACCCGTTACCAGGTGAACAAAGCCTACACGGTCTTGAATCAAATGAGCGAAGCCGCCAGGCTGCGCACCGTGCTGATTTATGCAGCCGTTATCACCCTGTTCGTGCTGGGCTCGCTGGCCTGGGGACTGTACAACACGCGCGCCATTCGCGCAGGCAAGGTGAGCAAGTCCTGGGCTGCCTTTTGGCGAGTCCTTTTCATTGTCGCAGTGCTGGTATTCTTTACTTTGCCCA
This sequence comes from Chloroflexota bacterium, assembly GCA_049324135.1. GTDB lineage: Bacteria > Chloroflexota > Anaerolineae > Anaerolineales > Villigracilaceae > JAABUE01. Next base: position 25,122 of record JBMOMO010000327.1, on the reverse strand, counting down.
TCTTCCGTCTCCCGGAAGCCGAAGTGGAAATGACCACTGAGGAGCAGCAAGCCGCCCAGACCACGCTCGATACCGCCCAACGCGCCGCCGACGCTGCCGATCGCGCCCAGGCGCGCGCCTGGATGTTGGCGCAAGTTGGCGCGGCCCGGGTAGAGGATGACACGGCGCAAGCCCAAACGCTCTTGGATGAAGCGCTTGTTTCATTATCAACTGCTCGCGAGAACGAAGAAGCGTTGTGGGGGCAAAGCCTGGCAGTGCAGGAAGTTACCGTCGGCGAACATGTCGAAATGGAATCTGCCGGCCTGGTTGCCAACGATCTCAACGCGGCGCGCGCCCGCGCCTGGGCTGCGCCGCTTGTGGCGCAAGAATGGAATGCCCTCGACCCTGAAAAGGCTGCCGCGCTTTTGCGCGCGGAGCAAGACGCCATTGCAGGACAGGCCGGTCCCTATCGTGACCTTCAGTTGCGCGCCATCGCCCTGGCATGGGCAACCGTCGACGCCAGCCAGGCCGCCCCCGCCGCAGCGCAGATCGCCGACGCCTCGCTGCGCGCCTGGGCCTTCCGCGAACTGGCTGTCCTGACCGGCAACCAATCCGCCTTCGAGCGCGCCATCGCAGCGGCCCATGAAATCGAAGCGCCTGTCCAACGCGCGCGCGCCTTGCGCGAGATCGCCCAGGCGTCTGGCGAAACCGCGCTCTTCGACGAAGCCCTGGCTGCGCTTGTGGATGTCCCTGGCGCGTCGTTGGCTTACGCCCTGGGCGACCTGGCCGTTGCTTCGGGAAACGCTGCCCTGGTCGAACAGATCGATCCCGCCTATCCCGACGCCCGCGCCAGCGCGCTGCTGCGCCTGGGAGAATACCAGGCCGCCTGGGACGCTGCCGCTGGGATGCCGGATTCCTATGAACAGGCGCGCGCCCAGGCTGCCATCGCTGCCGCATGGGAAAACGCCGACGCTGCTGCGCAGATCACTGTGACCTTGTATCGCGACCTGGCGCTACGCGATGTCATCCGAAAAACGGGAAATGCGTCACTGGCAGATTCCATTACCTCGAATTACTATAAAACCCAGGCGCTGACGGCGCTCGGCGATAGCGAGTCTGCCCGCCAGTTGGCCGCCGACCTGGGCGATGCCTACCCGTTGGTCGAGTTGGCTGCCAGCCTGTCCAACTCCGATCCCCAATCTGCGTTGGCGGTGGTCGAGCAGATGGAGCGTGAGAGCGACAAAGCCATCGCCTTGCAGGCCATTGCAGCCGCCTCGCAGGACCAGGCGCTTATCGAACAGGCGCAGGGCATGGCCCTGGCCGCCCGCGTGCGCGGCGACTCACTGGCCCCGGCCCAGGCTTCGTTGAACCTTGCCAACGCCCTTCGGGCAGCGGGCGTGAATGCAGAGGCTGTCTTCCGCCAGGCGCATGAGGCGGCGCAGCGTATTGCAATAAAATAAACATCCTTCTGTGAGACGGTCCAATGTCGAATGAATTTGCTGGTAAGCGCGTCCTGGTGGTTGCTACATTTGGTTCTGCCAACCCTGAACGCGGGCCTGGTCCTTTTGTATTCGCTGGCGAGGCAGCCAAGGCTGGCGCTGAAGTTGCGCTTGTCTTTGTCTTGCAAGCCCCGCTTCTGCTGAAACAAGGCATCCCTGAGAAACTGTATGCCAAGCCGGGCGGGCGTACCATCCGTGAGTTTATCGATGACGCCCTGCGGCTTGGGGTAAAATTCTATGTGTGTGACACGGCGTTGCAACTTTGCGACATGACGCCCGAAGACTTGATCGAAGAAGTGGACGAACTGGTTGGGCCGAGTTTCCTGATCAAACAAGGCCTGCAAGCCGACCTGGTTCTCTCCTTCTAAAACCATTTGGAGGTAGTATGTTCATCGTCACCATTGATGTAGACAAGTGTAAGGCTTGCGGAGATTGTGTAACGAATTGTCCGCAAGAAATGATTGCCATTGTCGAAGAGGACGGCAAGAAATACGCCATGTTTACTGGTAGTCCGGATGACTGCATTGGTTGTATGTCGTGCGAATCTTCCTGTGAAGAGGGCGCGGTCTCTATCACGGAATACTAAGCGCTGGTGATCGAGCGCTGCGACTTGGATGCGCACACCCGATGCCTGGCTCAAAAAAACATGCGCCTCGCCTGGTCATTGCGGCTCCCCAGGGGCGGAGTGGGAAAACCACACTGACCCTGGGGTTGTGCGCGGCGTTTAAAGCGCGCGCGCTCGCTGTACAACCTTATAAAAAGGGCCCGGATTACATCGATCCGTCATGGCTGGGTGAAGCCGCCGGTCATCCCTGCCGCTCATTGGACCCATTCTTCTACGAAAAACCCGAAGCGCTCCTTCGGGCTTTTTTACGCCCTGCGCAAACGGCAGACCTCAGCCTCATCGAAGGCAATCACGGGTTGTTCGACTCTTTCGACGAAACCGGCAGCGGCAGCACAGCCGCGTTGGCGCGCGCGCTGGATGCGCCTATCCTGCTGGTTGTCAACGCCGCGCGCATCGGTCGCAGCGTGGCCGCCATCGTGCATGGCTGCCAGACCTTCGAGCCGGGGACGAACATTGCCGGCGTTGTCCTCAACAATGTGGCGCATAGCCGCCATGAAACCCGTATGCGACAAGCCATCCAAAGCCATTGCCGCATTCCTGTCCTCGGCGCCATCCCTCGCGACGAAGCCCTGACCATCCCGGACCGCCACCTCGGGTTGGTCCCCCGCGCAGAAGAAGACGCGCATCTCTCCGCCATCACAGCCTGCCAGCAGGCCGTCCAGCGTTACCTCGACTTGGAGGCTGTCCTGTGCGTGGCTCGCTCCGCGCCGCCCATCCCTGCGCCAGATCCACAGGCGCATCCCCGCCCGCCCGCCCGCTCCCAGTCGTCTCGCGTCGGCGTCCTGCGCGACCGCGCCTTCACCTTCTATTACCCGGAAAACCTGGAAGCGCTGGAAGACGCCGGCGCTGAACTGGTCTTCATCGACGCCCTGAATGACCAGGGGCTGCCGCCCCTGGATGCCCTTTACATTGGCGGCGGCTTCCCCGAAATGTTCATGGACGAACTATCTGCCAACGTTTCCTTGCGGCGGGCAATCTACGCAGCCATCGAAAACGATTTGCCGGTCTACGCGGAATGCGGCGGGCTGATGTACCTCTCCCAGCGCATCACCTGGCGTGAAAAAACCGCCGAAATGGTGGGCGCGTTAGCCTGCCAGGTCGAAATGACCGCCAAACCCCAGGGACATGGCTACGTGGTTGCCCATGTCGAGAACGAGAACCCGTTTTTTGCGCCTGGCGCAGTCCTGCGCGGGCATGAGTTCCACAACTCCAGGCTTATAACGGTTTCCGCCAAAGAAATAACGACTTCTTACCGCCTCACACGCGGCAACGGATTGGGCGACGGCCGCGATGGGGTGCTGTACCGTAACGTCCTGGCATCCTACACGCATCTGCACAGCGGCGGCGCGCCCGATTGGGCCAACGGCCTGGTACACAGTGCGCAACTGTACCGGGAATCCCGCCGATAAAAAGGAATCGGTTAACAATATAATGAAACTTCCACCCCTTTCGAGCATTGGGAATTTCTTCCCAAAGTTGCAATCACAGTCGGATAGAACCTCCCCCCAAAGTCGTCCATTTCGCGCCGTGCAGGTCGAAGTGACCAGCCGGTGCGGGACAGGCTGCGTTTTTTGCCCGCACGACGCCTTGGTAGACCGCTGGGTAGACGGGGATCTGCCGCTCCCATTGTACCAGGAGCACATCGTACCCCACCTTGACCTGTTCGATCTGGTGTACTTGCAAGGTTGGGGCGAGCCAATGCTGCACCCGCATCTTTGGGATATGCTCGGCATGGCCCAGGAAAAAGGATGCCGTACCGGGTTTACGACCAACGGCGCCTGGTTGCAGGGTGAGCAGAACAACCGCCTGGTGGACATGGGAGTGGATATGATTTCCGTCTCTTTCGCCGGGACGGCTGCTCCCGTTCACGAATCGCTGCGCACCAATTCCCAGTTTGCCGTCCTGTGCAACAACTTCGAAAGCCTGGCCAACCTCAAGAAACAGCGCGGCGTTTCCAAACCCTGGCTGGAGTTGCACTTCCTGATGACGCGCGCCAACCTGGACGAGTTTCCGCCTCTGGTAGAGTTGGCGGCCTCCCTGGGCGCAGACGAAGTAGTGGCAACCAACCTCACCTACTCCCCGAACCTGGCGCTGGACCGGATGCACATTTTTGGCGAACAACCCTTACCCGAAGATGTCGAGGTCATTGATCGGGCCAAAGAAACAGCCGAACGCCTGGGGATACCCTTGCGCGTTTACCCGCTCCAGGTCGAACCCGGTACTATGGTATGTGACGCCAACCCGGTCAACACGGTCTACGTCAACCATCGCGGCGATGTGTCGCCGTGCGTGTACCTGGGGTTGACCGTGCAAGGCCAGATCCCGCGCTTCTACTATGGCGATGCGCATCCGTTCGACACGATCTCTTTCGGAAACGTCCAGGCCGATTTCAACCAGGCGCTCCATGGAAAAGAGCGCAAGAAGTTCATCTCCGCATTCGAGAATCGTAATATTGGCAATGGCCCGCTGGCGATGCTCACTTACCTGGCCGGGCAAAGCGACGCCGAACTACCTCTTCCACCTCCCCCGTGTCGCTATTGTTACAAGATGTTGGGAGTGTAGCAGGTCTTTTTCTTTTTCGCTATTCAATGTAAATCTTAAGTTGGAGAGGCTCACAATGCAAAATAACAAACAAGATGAGACGGTCAACCGGGCGCAACCTGAAGTCGAAGCCTGGCATGCGCTTTCTGCGGAAGACGTCTTACGTCACCTGGAAGTGCAGGACGAAGGCTTAACCAGTGAACAAGCCGCCCGCCGCCTGGCGCAGTACGGTCCCAACCAGTTGACGGAGAAACCGCGCCCTGGTTTCTTGAAAATGCTTTGGGATCAGATCAACAGTTTCGTCGTCTGGCTGCTGATCGTGGCGGCGGCCGTCTCTGGCCTGATCGGCTGGAACGAATACCGTCACAGCGGCGAGACGACCGAATTCATCGAAGCCGGCGCGATCCTCGCCATCGTAGTCCTGAACGCCACCCTGGGCATCATCCAGGAGCGGCGCGCTGAAGAAGCCCTGGCGGCGCTCAAGAAACTGGCCGCCCCCGACGCCCACGTAGTCCGCGATGGGCGCCGCGTCACCGTCCCGGCGCGCGACCTGGTGCCGGGCGACATCGTTTTCCTGGAGGCAGGCAATTTCGTCCCGGCGGATATGCGCCTGCTGGAAGCGGTCAATTTGCGGGTCGAGGAAGCCTCGCTGACGGGCGAATCGCTCCCGGTCCAGAAGAACGCCGCCGGCATCATGGAAAAGAACGTCCCGCTCGGCGACCGAAAGAATACCGCCTTCATGGGCACCACCGTCGCCTATGGGCGCGGGCGCGGGGTCGTCACCGGAACCGGGATGCGCACGCAACTTGGCCTGATCGCTGAGATGTTGCAATCGGTGGAAGAAGAGGAGACCCCCCTCCAGCGCAGGCTCGACCAGTTGGGGCGCATCCTGTCCATCGGCTCGCTTATCCTGGTGGCGGTCGTCTTTGTCGTGGCTCTGATCAACAACACGGTCATCGGCGAACTTTTCACCGGCCCGCTGGCTTACTTCCAGAACTATGCCAAAGAGATCACCGAAGTGTTCATCATCGCCATCAGCCTGGCGATTGCTGCCGTGCCGGAAGGGCTGCCCGCCGTAGTGACCATCAGCCTGGCGCTCGGTATGACTGAAATGGTCAAGCGTCACGCCTTGATCCGCAAACTCTCCTCCGTGGAGACGCTCGGCTCCGCCACCACCATCTGCTCTGACAAGACCGGCACGCTCACCCAGAACGAAATGACCGTTACCCGCCTGTGGGCGGATGGGCATTTTATCGAAGTGACCGGCACCGGTTACGCCCCGGTAGGCGAGTTCCAACTTGGCGGCAAAAGCGTGGACCTGAAGAAATATCCCGCTGTGCTGACTACCCTGTGGGTGGGTGTGCTAAACAATGACTCTCACTTGGAGATCACGGGTGAGAGCGAAGACGAAAAAACCTATCGCATCGTCGGCGACCCGACCGAGGGCGCGCTGATCGTGGCCGCCGCCAAGGCCGGCGCCTGGCACGGCGAGGTGAAAGACGCCTACCCGCGCGAGAACGAAGTGCCCTTCGACTCGGAACGCAAGCGCATGATCACTATCCACAGCGTGGAAAAACCCGAGCCGGAGGATATTTCCCCGTTCTACGACAACAAATACAAAGGCTGGGACGTGATCGCTGTCAAGGGCGCGCCCGACGTTGTGTTGGAACTTTGCACCCAATACCTGGACATGGGCGACAATCCGCGCCCGATGGACGACGCCGCTCGCCAGCGCATCCTGGACGCCAACGACGCCATGACCAAAGACGCCCTGCGCGTGCTGGGCGTGGCGGTCCGCTTGGAAAAAGATGTGGTAAATGGCGAAGTCAGCGTCGAGGAACTCGAACACGACCTGGTCTTTGTCGGTTTGATGGGCATGATCGATCCGGCCCGGCCAGAGGTGCGCCCGGCGCTCGAAAAGGCCGCCCATGCTGGCATCCGCACGGTGATGATCACCGGCGACTATCCCAACACCGCCAAGGCGATTGCCCAGGCCATCGGCCTGCTGCGCCCCGACCATAAGGTCGCCACCGGCGCGGACCTGGACAAGATGTCGGACGAGGACCTCAAACGTGAGATCGCAGTCACCGACGTGTTCGCCCGCGTCTCGCCCGAACACAAAATGCGCATCGTGGACGCCCTGCAAGCCAACGATGAAGTGGTCGCCATGACCGGCGACGGCGTCAACGACGCCCCGGCCATCAAGCGCGCCGACATTGGCGTGGCGATGGGCATCACCGGCACCGACGTGGCCAAGGAAACCGCCGAAATGGTGCTGACCGACGACAATTACGCCAGCATCGTCTCCGCGGTGGAGCAGGGGCGCATCATCTACAGCAACATCCGCAAGTTCGTCTTCTTCCTGCTGTCGTCCAACGTGGCCGAGATCATGATCATCTTCCTGGCTACGCTGGCTGGCCTGCCCGCCCCGTTGACGGCCATCCAACTCTTGTGGCTCAACCTGATCACCGACGGCGCGCCCGCCCTGGCGCTGGCCATGGAAAAAGGCGACCCGGACATTATGAGCCAGAAGCCGCGCGCCAAACACGAGCCGATCATCAATCGAAGCATGGGATTGGGTCTCTCTATCCAGACCATTGCCCAGACCAGCGCCGTGCTGACCGCCTTCGGACTCGGCCTGTACTGGCACATCGACCAGGCGCTCCCGGCGGGCGTCAATCCCATCCTCGGCCTGATCCAGCATGATTGGCGCGGCGTAGATGTACAGACCGCTGAAACGATGGCGTTTGTTACGCTCTCGCTGTGCGAACTATTCCGCTCCTACACTGTCCGTTCGGAACGCGCCTCGCTCTTCCAGATCGGCCCGTTCTCGAACAAATTTATGCAGTATGCGGTCGGGCTTTCGATTGGCTTGTTGCTCCTGGTCGTCAACGTCCCGTTCCTGCAACCCATTTTCAACACCCACTTCCTCAACCTGAACGAATGGTTGATCGTGGTTGGCCTGGCGCTCATCCCGGCCATCTCGGAAGAATTTACGAAACTCTACTTGCGGTTGAGTGAACGGCCGGTAAAATAATCTTTCGAAGAAGAAACGTCCCGAAGGTTTTGGAACCTTCGGGACGTTTGTTTTCTCGCCAGGAGCGCAACCAGCGTTACCGCTCCAACCTGCGGCCAGCCCCCGCTGCCAGGGTTTTCCTTACTCGCCCGTCAAACCGGCGAACGATGCGTCAGGGTCTTCCTGGTTATATGTATGGCAGGTGCTGCATTGCGAAAGATTGGGGATATCCTGCTCCTTTTCTTGCTGTTGGTGGCAGGTGAGGCAGCGACCGTGCATGGCGTCTTTGTACCCAGACGCCATCTGGTTGAAAGCGGCCTCCCCTTCGCCCGGCAGCATGGTCTCATGGCAATCCTGGCAAATCTCTGCGGATAGCCGAACATGTTCCTGGGTATGGCATTCCAGGCAACTTTCATTCCCGCCCAGGGCTTGCTGGTGCAGGCTGTGGTCGAAGATCGAAGCGGGCTGGTGGTAATCGGTGTGGCACGTCCAACAAGCGGTGGCCTGGTCGCCCGGCAGGTCGAGATGGTGGCAGGTCTGGCAGTTGCTTTCACCTGTTTGCGCATCTACCAACCGTTCTTGGTGCTCCAGGTGAGGGAATTGCACAACATCCCCGGCCTGGTTCCCGTCAACCTGCATGGTTTCCCAGCCAGTTGCGGCCGCGACCGGGCTTGCGGGGGAACTGTTTTGGAGTGTCAGCGTTGGCAGCGCCAGCGCAATGACGAAGATGGCAAACCCGCTGCGACGCGCCACCGCGGCTTCCAACCACGAACCCTGACCAACGAAGGCTTTCGCCTTGCCCATTGCCGGGACTGGCGCTTCCTCCACACCTTCGGCCTGCTTGCTGAACAATTGCAGGTTCTCCGCGAAGAACAGGTACAGCAAAGCCGCCGCCGCTGGGATAGCAAAGGCGATGGCCGTTTCCCCTAACGAGGGGACATACGCCGTTCCCGCAGCCCGGTTCATGGTGAACATGCTCAACGACATACGCTGGCTCATAATGCCCAGGATGCCCAGGATGGCGCCTGTCAGCAGGCCTTCGCGGGTTTCCCGTATCTTCCCGATGCTGAACAGGAGGATGGGAAACAGTCCGCCCAACACGATTTCTGCCAGGAACAAGACGCTCTGCCAGGAACCGTCCAGCGCGCCAGGCAACACCCCGCGTAACGCCTGGTCGCCCAGGCGCAGCGCCAGGTACAGGCCTAACGGCAGGGGCGTCCACTTGCCCAGGCTGGTCAGGATGTCGTAGTGCATCCCGCGTTTGAACCAGTGTTCGACGAAGAAGCCTTCCACGATCAACGCCATCATGCCGGCCGCAATGGCGCTGGTAAAGAACATATAGGGCAGCCAGGGGCTATACCACAGCGGGTGAACGCGGTGGGGCATGATGAGGAACAGCGACCCCAGCGAGGACTGGTGCAGGGTCGAAAGGACGATGCCGGCCACGATCAGCGGCAGGGTCAACTTGTGTAGCCAGTGCAGGACGGTCTTGAAAATGGGGTGGCGGAACCAGGGATGCTCCAGGATGACCGGGGAAAATTCCAGCACCAGCACCGAGAAGTACAGCATCACGCACCAGGCGATCTCGAACATGACCGAGTGATGCTGCCAGTTGATGATCGGCATGTAAATGTGCCAGGGCAGGCCCAGGTCGAAGATCAGGGAGACGATAAAGGAGCCGTAGCCCAATAAGGCGATCAGGATCGCCCGGCGCAGGATAGGGCGGTAGCGTTCCAGGTGGAAAATGTACACCATTCCCGCCAGGGTGAAACCGCCTCCTGCAACCGCAACGAACACCAGTTTGAAGGCGATCCACATCCCCCAGGGGACCGAGTCGTTCAATCCGGTAGCAGCCCCAAGTCCGCTCGTGAAGCGGATGATAGAGGCGACCAGCCCCGCAATGGCGACCACCCATAACCCATCTTTGATCAGAGTACGAGTCGTGTTGTTCACTTTATTGCTCCTCGGTCGGTTGGCTTTGGCGCGCTTTTTGCGCCGCCTCTGCCTGCATACGCCGCTCGATGATCCAGAATAGACCGGTCATCAAGCCGGCCACGCCAACGGTAATGGCAGGCACTTTGCTCAACCATTCCCAGGTCAATTCCGGCATAGGTTCCTGGATGGGCGCGCCATGATAGCCCAAGAAGTCCAACGGAACGTGGGAGATATAGATGATGGCCGTGCCGCCAACTTCTTGCGCGCCGTACACCTTGGGCAGGTAGGTCTGCGCCGCTTCCTGGATGCGCTGGTTGGCGATGTCGAGCAGTTCACTCCTTTCGCCAAAGGTCAAGACTTGTTCGGGGCAGGTTTCTACGCAGGCGGGCAATTGCCCCTGTTGGATGCGGCTGTAGCACAGCGTACATTTCTGCACAAGCGGGGCAGGCGAATCCCATTCGTAGCGTGGGATGCCAAAGGGGCAGGCCATCATGCAATAGCGGCAGCCCATACATTTTTGGCTGTCGTACAGCACGGCGCCCTCGGATGTGCGATACATTGCGCCGACCGGGCAGGCAGAAACGCAGGCCGGTTCCAGGCAGTGGCGGCAGAATTTGCGCACGAACCCGCCCTCAGGGCTTTCGACGATGGAGGACCACCGGCGCGCCGACAAGCCGTCGGGAGATTGCTGGACTGCGAAAGAAGCCGCGCCCAGTTGATTGACCTGTGCGCATGCGTCTACGCACTGGTTACAGCCGGTGCAACGTGTGACATCTACCAAAATGCCGACTTGTTTCAATGCGCCGCTCATATCTTCCTCCCTTCTGGCCCATGCAGGGTTTGTACTGCCCGGCAGCCGCCCTGTGGGACAAACCGCCAGGCTACTTCGGTGCCCAGGCGGATGAGCGGGAAGAGTACGCAGTGCGAGATTTTTGTGAACGGGATGACCACCAGGAGCGTCATGCCATTCAAGGTGTGGAATAGCATCAGGCCATCATACGGGATTGGGTTCCAGGGACGCCCGGCGAGGAAACCGGATACGAAGATGTTCAAGATGAGCAACAACAGCAGGTAGTCGGCGATTTTGCTCAAGCGCCGCGAGGCAACAGCATAGAGTCGGAAGAGCAGCAAAATGCTTATGCCCAGGATGCCGACCAGCGTCAACACATCCAGGAGGGGTTTGGGGAGCGCAATCCAAGAGAGGCCAATGTTGGCGTCCAAGATGTCGAGGTGGTTGCGCAGGAACAGGGCAACTACCAGGATGCTGGCGTGGAAACCGAAGGACGCAAAACTGTATACCGCCCGGTTGCGGTGCAGCCGTCGAAACGGGAGCAGCCAGGAGAGCGTCTGAAGCGCGATCTGCCGGTAGGGGATGCGTTGATCCCCCGCGCGCCGGATCGCCGCAAAAATATTCCATGTTGTCAGGAGAACCAGGCGCAGCAACGAAAGCACCAGCAAGGTTAGCACAAAGAAAAAGGCGGGGCCTTTGGCAAGAACCATCCAGGTTGGCATATGAAAGAAACCTCCTAATTCGTTAAGGATTTTTACGCTATCCAAGATCGATCGCCCGCAGCACCAGGTCGTGCACCCCGACGATCTGTACCGGGAGTTTGTGGTATTCGACCAACTCGCGCAACTGCTTTTTGCAGTTTGCGCATGGCGTGGCAACGATCTGCGCCCCGCTGGCGCGGATCTGGTCGGCTTTGACCTGGCCTGATACTTTCATGCGGAAATCGTAGATTTCGTCCAGCGAGACCAGCCCGCCGCCTCCGCCGCAGCAGTAGTTTTCCCGGCCGCCCGGGTACATTTCGACAAAGTCTTCGACGAAACCCCGCAAGAGTTGGCGCGGCTGGTCAATGATCCAGCCGGAACGGGCAATGTTGCACGGGTCGTGGTATGTGACGCGCTCTTTGATCGCATCCTTCTTGAGACGCAACTTCCCATCCTGCGCCGCCTGGGAGGTGACTTCCAAGATGCTTACTACCGGCAGTTCGCGTCCGTTGGCAAATGTGGGGATAAATTGGCGCGCGGTACGGGCGGCATGTCCGCATTCCCCGATCAGGACTTTTTTTGCCTTCAGGCGATGCGCTTCTTCTACCAGTTTTTCGATGACGCGTTCCAGGATCCAGTCATTGTAGAACAGGCCATAGTTGATGCCGTCATAATATTTCGATCCGATCGTCCATGAAATGCCCGCGGCGTGCAGGGCGGCGGCGTTGCCCATGAGCGTGTCCGCTTCCATCAGGTAATCGCTCACGGCCGGGAAGAAGATGTAATCGGCGCCTTCCTGGTCTATGGGGAATTTCACTTCTTTCCCCGTCGTATCTTGCAACTCTTCTTCCAGGAATTCGATGTTGTCCATCAGGGCGGGCAGGGGGATGGCTGATGTGTTCGCAGTTGCGCCTTCCAATTGTTCGCGCACCGAAACGACCAATCCTTTGGGGGCGATCCCGGCCTCGCTGAGGACATAGCGTCCCAGGTGGGCAATCAAGCCATGGTCGATTCCCATCGGGCAGTCCAGCGTGCAGCGGCGGCAAGCGGTGCAGCGATAGAAGAATTCGGCCATCTCGTCGATTTTCTCGTTAGTAAGGGTATTTTCCGGCGCTGTCCAGCCGAACCAGGTCTTGTCATTTGCAAAATATTGCCTGTATACGTCCAATAGCAGGGTGGTGCGGTAACAGGGCACATCATGTGGCGCCTTGGAAACCTGGTAAACCTGGCAAGTGAGCGCGCAACGTCCGCATTTGGCGCTGATTTTTGCATACAGTTCCATCAGGAATTGATAGTTGCTGTTGCCCAGGATGGCGGAAAAGGCTGCCAGGAATCTTTCTGCCCGGTTGTCCAACTTGAGTATTGTGGAAGACTCAATATGATAAAAATATGGTTGTTGTGCTTGTGGGGTAGGAGTGCTATCGGCGGGAGTGGTCATGTCAAATCACCTCTCTAAGATCTTTGGGATGCGGTTGGGGGGATGATAAATACTGCTATTCCTGTAGACTCGCCCGTGTTGCGCCAGCGATGGAAGGCGTCGCTGTTGAAGGCCAGGCTGTCCCCGGGGTTCAGGCAATAGGTCTGCCCTTCCAATTCGAGTTCGACCTGGCCGCACATGCACAGGATCGAATGGCGCCTGCTATCGGTCGCCTCGCGCGCAAGATCGGGAGTTTTCGGCGCTGCCAGCATACAGCCAGTCGTTTGCGGGGCGGTGGCAAGGATTTGTAAAGTTTGCCCGGCAATGTTCGTTTCGGCGCCAGAATTTTCAGCGCGTTGCAGGACGACCGTTGGTTTGCAAATTTCCAGGAAAAGGGAACTGGGGGATACGCCCAAGGCGTGCGCGATCTTGCATAGTGTTTCGATGCTTGGGGACACCTCGCTTCGCTCTACCATGCTGATGGTGTTGGCAGACAGGTCACATCCCCGAGCGAGTTGTTTCAACGTCAAGCCGCTGGACTTGCGCAGGTAGCGTATCTTGTTTCCGACATTAAGCCAGGTTTCGTGCAGCGCCATCGTTAAACCTTTTTTTGGGTTTTGCCAATTCCAGCCGGTGGTATATTGGCATAGCCTCATCGCTCATTATTTGTGCAAAAAATCACTATTGGCATTCTACTCGATGGTTTTTGAAAAGTCAAGTAAATTTGTTTAATTGGATGAAATTAAGAACAAAATCACCAAAAAAATTGTATTTTGTCATTCAATCCAGGCATACCCTGAAAGCCATCTGGGAATGTTTTATTGCAGTCGAAACCGTCCTAAAGGGTTTTTGAAAGCAGCCTGATTCCCAACCCTCGGGATGTTCTTTCTTCAGCGCACTTGCCCTCCCTGATCTTTTGTGCGCCTGTTCAGTGATACACTCAGAAGGAGCGATGAATTACCTGCGCACCTCCGACCTGGCCCGCGCCGTGGGCATTCACCCCAATACCGTCCGCCTTTACCTGGACTGGGGGCTGATTCCGCCTGTCGAGCGCAGTCCCAGCGGATACCGCCTCTTCACCCCGCGCCACCTCGACTGCCTCAAACTGGCGCGGACGATTTACGCCGCCCCCTATCCGGGCCGGGGCTTTCGCGCGCAAGGGAACGCCATCATCCAATGCGCCGTTGCAGACGATTGGCAGGGCGCGCTGCAAAAAGCGCGGGAACACCTGGCGTCGGTCGAAGCCGAGTTGAAACGCGCGGACGACGCCGCGGACCTGTTGGAAGATTGGGCGCAGCGCAGGACGCAAACCGATGACGATGAATCGCGCTCGATTCGTGAAGTCTCCAAACTGCTGGGCGTCAGCCATGATGTGATCCGCAACTGGGAGCGCAACGGATTGATCAGCGTGCGGCGCAACGCATACAACAACTACCGCTTGTTCAGCCAAAGGGACATCGAACGCCTGCAAATCATCCGCATGTTGAGCCAGGCGGGCTACAGCCACATGGCCATCCTGCGCATGTTCCTCGAACTGGACGCCGGCAACACCCGCAACCTGAAAAGGATCCTCGACACCCCGCGCGAAGACGAAGACATCTTCACCGCCGCCGATCACTGGCTGACCACATTGAAGGCGCAGGAAAAACTGGCAAGGCAGGTGATTCGTTTGATTGGGGAAATCTCGAATCAGAAATCTCCAGACAGCTGATGCTATCCTAACCCTCCACTTGCCCACCAGGGTTGTACAATGGAAATAAAAACAGCGGAGAAAAATGAACCCCAACATCATCATTCGCAACGCCCGCCTGCATAACCTCAAAAACGTCACCCTTGAAATTCCGAAGAACCAGCTGGTCGTCATGACGGGGCTGTCGGGATCGGGCAAGTCCACGCTGGCATTCGACATCCTGCACAAGGAAAGCCTGCGCCAGTTGTTCGAGTCCCTCGGCATCGTCACGGATGGACTCGCCAAACCGCCCGTGGACTCCATCGTCGGCTTGTCCCCCTCCATCAGCGTGGACCAACACCTGACGAATCACAGCCCCCGCTCGACGGTTGGAACGGTGACCGAAGTCTTCACCTATCTGCGGGTTTTGTACGCCCGCCTCGGTCATCGCCCCTGCCCAAAGTGTGGGAAGGACGTCCCGCCGCCGACGTATGAATCCGCCGATGAGAATTGGCAAGACGAGTCGGACGAAAGTCCCGACGGAACGTATCCCTGCCCGCATTGCGGCGCATCGGTGCCTGAGATGGGCATGGCGAACTTCTCGTTCAACAAGCCCGCGGGCGCCTGCCCGACTTGCACAGGTCTGGGCGTGGTGCGCCAACCCATCGTCAGCCGCCTCGTGGACGAGAGCAAGAGCATCCCCGAACTCCCCGTCGACGGCTGGATCGAATTTCACGGCACGCACTACAGCCAGATCATGAAGAACGCGGGCAAGTATTTCGGCTTCGATTTCGACACGTCCAAACCCGTCAGGGATTTCACGCCCGCCCAGCGCGACCTTTTTTTGTATGGCACCGACAGCCATCAGTTCCGCCGCCACTATCCCGACGTCAAGCCGCCCGCCACCAACGCGCAGGGACGCTTCGAGGGCGTGGTCACCAACCTTCAGCGGCGCTACAACGAGCACGCCACCAACGCCGCCTATCTCGAAAAGCTGGAGCACCTCTTCACGACCCAGCCCTGTCTCGACTGCGAAGGCACGCGCCTGCGACCCGAAAGCCGCGCCGTGACCGTGGCGGGCGAGACCATCATCAAGATTTCGCATCTGCCGCTCAACGACCTCGACGCGTGGATCAAGTCTCTGCCGCCGCATTTCACCGCCGAGGAGATGCGCATCGCCCAACCGATCTTGGATGACCTGTTCGAGCGCGTCGGACGATTGCTGGAAGTGGGAGTCGGCTACCTGAGTTTGGAACGTTCCTCGCCGACCCTCTCTGCGGGCGAAGCCCAACGCCTGAGGTTGGCTGCCCTGCTCGGGTCTGGTCTGACAGGCGTGCTTTACATCCTCGACGAGCCGACGATCGGTCTGCACTCCCGCGACACCGCGCGGCTAATCAACGTCATGCGCCGCCTGCGCGACCTCGGCAACACCGTGCTGGTCGTGGAGCATGACCTCGACCTGATCAAAGCCGCTGACTACTTGATTGACGTGGGACCTGGCGCGGGCAAGCACGGCGGACAGATCGTCGCCGCTGGCACGCCCGCCGAAGTGGCGCAGACGAAAGGCTCGCTGACGGGTGAGTTTCTCGCGGGCATTACGTCCGTTCCAATTCCCGAACATCGCCGCGAACCCAATCACAAAGCGCTGACCATCAACGGCGCGCGCCAATTCAACCTGCACAATCTGACGGTGAAGATTCCGCTCGGCTTGCTGGTGGCGGTGACGGGTGTCTCTGGCTCGGGCAAGTCCTCGCTGATCTTCGACATCCTCGACCTCGCCGCGCGCCAAAAGCTGAACGGCGCGAATGAATTGCCAGGCGAACACGACTCCATCACGGGCTGGGATCACATCGACAAGGTCATCACCATCGATCAGGCGCACATTGGGCGCATCCCACGTTCGAATGCCGCCACCTACTCCGAGGCGTTCACGCCCATCCGCGAGACCTTTGCCGCCACGCCCGAAGCGAAGCAGAACAAGATCACCGCGCGCCATTTCTCGTTCAACGTCCCAGGCGGGCGTTGTGAGCGTTGCGAAGGCGCGGGCACGCTGACGGTCAAGATGCACTTCCTGCCCGATGTCGAAGTGCGTTGTCCCGCCTGTCGCGGACGCCGCTTCAAGAAGGAGACTCTCGCCGTCAAGTATCGCGGCTACGATATTTCACAGGTCTTGAACATGACCGTCGAAGAAGCGCTGGCTTTGTTCGCCGATGTCCCTGCCGCCCAATCCCGCCTGAAAGTCATGTCCGATGTCGGCTTGGGCTACCTGCAACTCGGTCAGCCCGCGACGACTTTATCTGGCGGGGAAGCCCAACGCGTCAAACTCGCCAAAGAGTTGGGACGCCGCTCGACGGGTCGCACCCTCTACCTGCTCGACGAACCCACCACGGGTCTGCATCCCGCCGACACCGCCCGCCTGCTCGAAGTCCTGCAACGCCTCGTGGACGCGGGCAACAGCGTCATCGTCGTTGAGCACAACCTCGATCTGGTGAAGGCTGCGGATTGGGTCATCGACCTCGGTCCCGAAGGCGGCATGGCGGGCGGTCAACTGCTCGCCGAAGGCACGCCCGAAGATGTGGCAAAAGTGAAATTGTCTTACACAGGGCAATGCCTGGGCAAGAGTCTCTGAGATAAGATATTCGTTCCCGAGGGCAGGTGGCTTTGTGTCAACCTCGGATTACTTTCAGTATCCCTGGTAAGATCTCAAAACTCACCTGCCGCAGGTTGCTGCCGAAACTGGTATAGATTTCCCCGTCAGCGTGGATGTAGAGCGGCCGGTCTGCTGTGAGTAAAAACCGTTTACACATCCCCATCTTGACTTGAGGAAAACGCCCGTGTGTACCGTTCATTACCTCTGGCACCAGGCGGAACATCATGGCGCGGCTGACCTTTCCGATCATGGCATAGTGCAGGATGCCGTCATCGTTTTTGGCATCCGGCGCAACCATAAAGCCGCCGCCTTCGCGCGGGCCGTTGCAGATGGTGAGCATGATCGCGCCCTGTTCCCACTTTTCGTCATCGGCCTGGATGTGCATGTGCGCGGGCTGGTGGTTGAGAATGATGGTCTGGATGACGGCGGTCAGGTACATCAGGAATCCGCGCACCACCGGTAACTTGTGCGAACGGATGGTGACAACCGCGTCGAAGCCGATCCCCAGGGTGTTGTCGAAGTATTCCTGGCGACCGTGCGCGTCGGTCATCAAGCCAAGGTCTACACTGGACGGATCGTTCTCCAAAGCGTACGCCAGGGCATGATCAGGCTTGATGGGAATGCCGATGGAGTGGGCAAAATCGTTTCCCGATCCCACCGGCACGACGCCCAGGATGGGGCGCTTTTCGGCAGGCACCTGCATCAGCCCATTGACAACCTCATGCACCGTCCCATCGCCGCCCATGGCAATGACCATATCGTAGCCTTGTTCCCCTGCTTGCTGGGCCAGTTCGGTGGCGTGGGTGGGGTAGACCGTGCCGCTCCAATCGGCGTGTCCGTATTCGGCAACGATGGGGCGCAAGTCGTTGGCAGCGCGCCAGGCATTCCCCATATCGGCCATAGGGTTCAAGATGATCTTTGCTTTTCGGGGCATATGCGACTCCTCATGGGTTGATTAAACGATATAACCCCCATTCCCTGCAATCGAGGCCGTTGAGGTCAGGATTTATGGTTCAGGCGTATAGGTTCCAGGGGACCGGTGGTCACTTTGGCAGCGACGAATGTGCCGCGATGGTGTTTCTTGGCGTCATACAGGGCGGCGTCGGCAGCGCGCAACAGATTGGATGCGCTCTTGCCGTGCGTTGGGTAGATAGCGATCCCACCCGATATGCCCAATTGCAAGGGCCGTCCATCAGGCGTCGCCATATTGAATTTTTGGATGTTCTCTATGATTTTATTCGTGACGAGTTGGGCAGCCTGTAGATCGCTCTGGCTTAAGATGAGGGTCAGTTCATCGCCGCCATAGCGCGCCAGGAAATCGGTTGTCCGTATACTGACAGAAATGGCATTGAATGAAGCGCGCAACACCTGGTCGCCAAAATCATGCCCGTAGGTATCGTTGACCTTCTTGAAGCCGTCCAGGTCCATCATGATGACGGCAAATCTTGTCCCTGTCCGCCAGGTCTTTTTGACTTCCGCTTCCAACCGTTCGTCCAGGGCGCGGCGGTTGGGCAGGCCGGTGACCGTGTCGCTGTAAGCCTTTTGGCTGATGATCTGGTGCAGGCTGGCGTTAGAGATTGCCACGGCTGCCTGGTCTGCCAGTAAGCCCAGCAGGCGCAACTCCGCATTGGAGAAGTGGCCTGTTTTTGTGCGCGAGACGTTCATCACACCCAGGACCTGCTCTCCCATCTTCAGCGGCATACCCACAATCGAACCAGTCCAATCAGGCGGGGCATCTTTGTATAGGGGATGTGATTTCATGTCTTCGATGAAGATTGCTTCGCCTCCGCGGGCGACAGCGTAGGTCAGGCCGTTCTTGCGCGGTTCGGAGAAGATCCGGTTTTGCAGCCCATTGGAAGTGAGCGAAGCGCCAAATTCGAGTTTGCCATTTACAAAGAGAAAAATATGGGCGGTTCGGGTATCGGCGACCAACCGCATTGCTTCCCGGACAACCGCATCCAATACGGTGGGCAGGTCGAGACTGGAAGTCAGGTTCAGGCTGAGTTTTTTGAGCGCATCCAGTTCATCGGCCTGCTGTTTGAGCATTGCCAATAAGGCTTGGGACGAAACAATCTCCGTCGCCAGGTGGCGCGATTCTGCAACCCATTCCTCCGGGGTCGTGAACTTCTCGAGCGAAACGACCAAAAGCCCCACCAGTTTAAGCAAGATTTCTTTGTCGGAGGCAGGCAGGTTCCCCTCCTCCAACAATTTTCGGGCTTGGTACAAGACCGGCAGGCGCGCGTTCTTATCCACCATAGTGTCTCGATAATTTAAGCGATATGTTGGCAACCGACAATGACCCATTTGTCACAATCATCACAAGCCAATCTCCATATGGTCATTGCTATTATACGCTACTAAGGGAATTGCGAGATTGTGTTAAAATCATCCTGCAATTACTTCGAAATTGGGAGGCTGATGTGCCTGATACAAACTTGACAACCCCGCGCGCTACGCCGCTGACGCCCCGCAAAAAGGCTATCCTGGTGGGGGCGGCGGGCGGGATTGGCGCGGCCACGGCGCGCAAACTGGCGCGGGAGGGATATGCGCTGGCCTTGCTCGACCGCAGTGGGGACGCGCTGAAGTCCCTGAGCGATGAGATCAACCGGGCTTATGGCGAGACCCGCGCGCTTCCGTATGTCCATGACGTGACCGATTACGAGAAAGTTCCTGGCTTGTTCCGCAAAGTTGTAGCGGACATCGGTGGGCTGGATCTGTTCCTGTATGTGGCCGGACTGATCTATTTCCCCGCGTTGGATGAATACAACTTTGCCGAGGAACAGAAAATGATGCAGGTCAACTTGCTCGGCGCAATGGCCTGGATGAGCGAGGCTGCTCCCGTTTTCCAAGCCATGCGCGGCGGACAGATGGTCGGCGTCTCGTCGGTGGCGGGCGACAGGGGGCGCATTGGCAACCCCGGATACAACGCATCCAAGGCAGGCTTCACTTGCTACCTGGAAGCCCTGCGCAACCGGCTGACCCGCTATGGCGTGAACGTCATCACGGTCAAGCCCGGCATGGTCAAGACGCAAATGCTCGACCTGCCCAATGCGCCCAAGCCCATGCTGGCGGTCACACCCGAGCAGGCCGCGGATGGCATCTGGGCTGCGATTCAAAAGCGCAAACAGGTGGCTTACGTCTCTGGCATCTGGAGTTGGGTGATGCTGGTGCTTCGCCATATTCCGTCGGTCATCTTCCGGCGATTATCCTTCTAGATCATTAGAGACAAGAGAGTAGAGAATAGTGACTACTCTCCGTTCTCTAATTCCTACTCTCTTCTATGAAAAACACCTTCACCACCCTCGAAAACTTCGGGCACTCGTTGAGCGCCCCCTCCTATCGTCTTACCCCCAAGACTTCCGATGAAATTTACGAAGCCTTCCAACTTGCCAGGAAAACGGGATTGACCGTCACCCTGCGCGGGGCGGGGCGCAGTTACAACGACGCCGCCCTCAACGGCGGGGGCATCGCGCTCGACCTGACGGGCATGAACCAGATCGTCGAATGGGAACCAGGCTCAGGCGTAGTCCGATGCGAAGCGGGCGTCACGCTGGCGCAACTCTGGCAAAAAGTCCTGCCAGACGGCTGGTGGCCGCCGGTCGTCTCCGGCACCATGGCCACCACGCTGGGCGGCTGCCTGGGCGCGAACATCCACGGCAAGAACAATTTCAAGATGGGCACCATCGGCGAGCACGTCATCGAGTTCACCGCCATCCTGCCCACCGGCGCGCAGATCACCTGCTCGCCCAAGAAGAACGGCGACCTGTTCTACAGCATGATCAGCGGGCTGGGGATGCTGGGCGTGATCACCACCGTGACGCTGCAAATGAAGAAGATCGATTCGGGCCTGCTCGAAGTCCACGCCTGGCCGACCCGCACGCTCGAAGAGCAACTCGACAGCCTGGAAGAGGGTGCGCCCAACTACGATTACATCGTCGGTTGGCTGGATACCATCACGATCGGGCATGGCCAGATCCACGCTGCCAACTACGTCCACGACGACCCCGACCCGGCCAAGATGCAGGTTGGCTACCAGACCCTGCCGAGCCGCCTGTTCGGGGTGATGCCCAAGAGCCTGCTGCACTATTTCATGACGCCTTTCATGAACAACTTTGGCGCATGGGGCATCAACACGGCCAAGTACATTGCCAGCCTGCGGTCGCACGTTTTCCGCCAGAGCCACGCGGCTTTCCATTTCCTTTTGGACTATGTGCCGCTGTGGGAACTCTCGTACGGACGGGGCGGGCTGATCCAATACCAATCGTTCCTGCCGAAGGAGACCGCGCTTCAGGCCTGGACCGAGATGCTTGCTACCGCTAAAAAGCGCGGTCTGCCGTCCTATCTTGGCGTTACCAAACGCCACCGCCCGGACGCTTTCCTGCTCTCCCACGCCGTAGACGGCTTCTCCCTGGCGCTGGACTTCAAGGTTACTGACCGCAACCGCGCCGCGCTCAGTGAAATGCTGGCTGGGTTCGACCAGATCGTGCTGAACGCGGGCGGACGGTTCTACTTCGCCAAGAACAGCGAAACTTCGGCTGCGACAACGCGGGCTTTCCTGGGCGACGAGACTGTGGAGAAGTTCAAGAAATTGAAGAAACGCACCGACCCGGATCACCTGCTGGAAAGCGATCTTTATCGCCGGGTATTTGGCGCAGTTTCGTAAACCGCAATTCGTAATGTCTGTCAAATCCCGCATCGTTGTTGGCGTCGCATTGCTGGCGTTCCTGGTTGTCTTTGTATACTTACGCTTAGTTGGATGAACGAGGCCGCATGGGCATAGTCTGCAAGGAATTTTTAGATCGATTCACTCAATCAGCAGCTTTTCAAAACGCGATTGCGTTGTTGATGATCTTGATATTTGCCGGGTTGAATTTTGTCAGTGTTCAGCGGGGATTTTCACTGACCACAGACGAGGATAAGCATTATCTGTATGGAAGTAACATTGTTGCTGGGAATTCCAATCGCCTGGACGATAGCAAAATGCCTGTTACAGCTCTAAATGCTATCCCTGCCCGGATTGCCTCGTTTTTGGATGACGGGTTGGCGAAGCGATTCCTGGAGAAATACTACACGGCGCGTAGTGTGACGATCCTTTTTTCGTGTCTACTTGCTTTTCTCGTGTTCGCCTGGGCGCGCCAGTTATATGGATTCCCACCAGCATTGTTCTCCCTGATACTCTTTGTTTGGGATCCGAACATCATGGCTCATTCGCAACTGGTGGCTAACGATTTGTACGTGACCGCAGGCACTGCATTTACGTTCTACACTTTATGGATGTTCGCCAATAAGCGGACGTGGCGCAACGGATTGTTGTTTGGGGTTGCGCTTGGTGTAAGCCAGTTGACTAAGTATTCGGCGATTGCATTAATTCCCTTGGTAATCCTTGCTTTATTCATCTACGATGGAAGGGTTTGGCAAGATGCGTTGCATAACTTTGGGAAATTCAAGGCGCTGGTTTGGCAATATCTCGTCTATGGCGTCTGTATGCTGCTTGTCGTAATCGTAATTATTAACGTTGGTTTTCTTTTCAACCGGACATTTACGCCGTTTGGGGAATTCCCTCTGCGTTCGGATGTGTTTTTGCGACTTTCACATGAGTTCCCGTTCCTTAACGCATTTCCTATGCCCGTGCCTTATCCGTACTTGCGGGGTTTGGACGCGATGAGGAACACTGAGGTGACGGGCGACTTTTCGGGGAATGTGTATTTGCTGGGACGAGTCAATCTGCAGGGGGGATTCCCGGGATACTACTTTGTAGCGTATTTTTTGAAGGTCCCCATTGCATCCCAGATCTTCATCCTCGCGGGTCTTGTTGCCTATGTTCTGAATAAAGAGCGTAGAGAAAGATTTCTGCGCGACGAGATGTTCTTGCTGTTACCGGTCGCTTTCTTTTTCGTCTATTTCAATTTTTTTCTCGATACACAGATTGGAATTCGATATATACTGCCGATGTTCCCGCTTTTATATGTTTTCACGGCGAATTTGTTTATTCCCTGGAAGCGATTTTCGCCCGTAAAAAAAGCGATTAGTCTGCTATTGATTGTTTTTTTGATTATTTCGGTTCTTTCGTACCACCCATATTACCTGAGCTACTTTAATGAAATTGTCTGGGATCGGAAAGATGCCTATAAATATCTTGCCGATTCGAACCTGGATTGGGGTCAAGGCAAAAATGAATTGAAACAATATCTCGAAGAGCACCGTGGCGCGTTATATTCACCGAAAAATGTCAAGTCTGGGCGAATTGTTGTTCGTGTGAATGATTTAGTTGGCGTCACAGAAGACCCTGCCAGGTACGCGTGGTTGCGAGATAATTTCGAGCCGGTGGATACTATCGCTTACGCTTATTTAGTGTACAAGATTGATCCAGAAGAGATTGAACAATTGTGCGCCTCGACCAATTATTGCGACAGGTGAAGAGAGTGGTTATTTCGCAAAGGTTACTATTTATTCAACCCAAGGTGAGGGCTGATGGCTCGTTTGAATATCCTTTATTCTCTCCTGCGAGGCATCAAGCAGGATGAGAAGAGTTGCTGTAGTCAACAGCACTATAAGGCCCGGCATACTGTTTATCAGTATGCCAGGTCTGTATTTGCAAGGGAATAAAAGGAGGAAATATGCTATTGCGGAAATCAGGAGGAGAGCAATTCTCAACCAATTTTTCCCTATGTGCCTGTAAGGCGTTTCCCCTGCCATCATCATCAAAAACGGAAAAGCAAGTATTGGCAAAGTGTAATCGTGGTTGATTGTTGGCAGGAGTAGGCTGCCAAGCGCACTCACAAATAATACTCCCTTGTCAATCCCTGGTCGGTTGTTGACATACGCTACCCTTATTACCAGAAACAAACAAAGCAAAAAATAGATGCTCAAAGCGGTGATGAAGATGCTTGCGTTTTCACGGACAAATTCATTGGGGGGGAATAAGTCAAAGCCGGATATCCCTATTTGTGTTATGAAAGCAGAAATAGAATGATTCTCCTTTATCAACTGCGTGGGTCTGCTCACTTCGACCATGTGATTGAAAAAGTGATTGAAAAATGCTCCTCCCAATACAAATAATAACAGGAAATTAAAGATCCCCAACGCCAGGAATCTCTTAAGGTTGTTTTTCCAATCCCGCCAATTCTCAATCAGCAAAAAGATGAAAATGACAGGGTAGACCTTGATTTGCATGGAAAAGGTAAAAAGAAGATAGGCTAGCCAGCGGAAATGACGGTGATAATGGAAGAGATACACTGCCAGCATACTGAGCATGAAAGCGATGGAATGGAATTGGCCTCGTTCCAATTCGAATTGCACCCCATAGGAAACCAGCGTGGCAACCAGGATCAAGGAGATAAGCGGCCGGTCATTTTTCTTCAAGGTGAGGAGCGGAAGGAAGAAAAACAAGATGAAGTAACTGGCTATAGACAGGAAAGTTAGAACGAAAAAATTGAGGGGATACTCTAAGAGGAGAAAAGGGGCAAACAAGAGATTGAACAAAGGCGGGTAAAGCACCGTCGGTTGATTGCCCTCGATCAACCACCTCCGCAGCGAGGCCGACACGGCCCGAAAGTCCTTCCCAATTGGATGTTCCAAGAGTAAATAATCGGTGAAATAATCGAATCTCTGGAGCGGGTCGAAGAACATGGATGGAACGAAGATCCATAAATAGACGATCAAAAAGCCCAGGCCTACCCAGACAAAAGACGGCAAGTTGCCAATCTTTTGGAGTAGATCCTTGAGATAGGAAAGAAGTAGACCTTGCCCCTCGTCTCCCTGCCGGCAGAGGCCTAATCCAACGAAGAACAGCAGCGTGAAGACCTGCAATCCCAGCAGTTGGGTGGATTTTAAGCCTGATTTCCCAAAGCCTGAGATGTCAATCAGCAGGGTGATGGCAACCCCTGCAATGCTGATTCCAATGATGATTTTTCCGAAGGTTTTCAATTGCATGTGGTCTGGTTGTTTCCTTTTTGCGGGAAATGGTTCGAAGCGCCAGTTAACTAAATCCGCCGTTTGGGGTCAGCGTGACTTCACGCTGGCGTCGACCGCGGATAATATTACCCGGCTTTAAGGTCGGGCAGCGTGCTCGAATCGAGTAAATGTATTTTCCCAACTAATATTGAAGCGAATACCAACGATAAAGGGCTACACGAGAACGATTATAACATAGCAAGGCCTTTTACCGCGCCACCGAATTGCATCACGGAAAATGTTACTATGAAAAGTAACGTTGCATCAGGAAAAATGTTACTTACCGATAGGCAAAACAGCCTATTGGAGGAGCGACATGATGAGCCTGAAAAGCAAGCGCGAACTGT
>JBMOMO010000326.1:0-5585 GCA_049324135.1 Chloroflexota bacterium | reverse complement strand
TTTTCGTCTTCTGAACGATTGCGTAGAGGATCAACATCAGGACGACTGCGCCAACGATGGCGATGGCCTGGGTCTTGAATACGCGGATGCCGGCGATCATCCAGAAGCCCTTGAAAATATCCATTTCAGGGTAGCCCTTGAGGCCAGACCCGTACAGGCCTCGAAATGTATATTGCAGGAAAAACGACGCCCCGATGGCGGTAATCAAGGGGACCAATCGGGGCGCGGTGCGCAAGGGACGGTAAGCAATTCGCTCGACCAGGATTGCGATCAAGGAAGACACGCTTGCAGAGACGATCATCACGATCAGTAAACTTACCAGTGGATATTTGTTCCACCATCCCAAAGCAACCAGGGCATCTGCGGCAAATGCGGCGGTGAATGGCCCACTCATGAAAACTTCACTGTGGGCGAAATTTATCATACGCAAAATACCATAAACGAGGGTGTATCCCAAAGCAATGAGTGCATATACCCCGCCCAATGCCAGACCGGTAATGGTCAGGTCGATCCAATTTTCCCTGGTATATTTTCCGATGGCGATAGTTGCGGCTGAACCGTATACGACCATCACCGCAATCGCAATCCCGATGACCCAGATGATAATATCAGTTAGTGTAATTTTCTGGCGCCAGGTTCTAAGCATCTTGTACTCCTGTCGGTAGGCTTTTTTGAGGGGCGGATATACATCCGCCCCTCACCTTTCTTGCTATCGTTCGTGTTCTAGAATGTTACGGCCAGATGCGCTCGGGCGGGTATTCGCCAGCGTGGTATTCGTACACCGCGATCTTCGGGTCAGCGCAGTCGCCGGTAGGCGTGCAGCTCAAGTTGCCGGTCAGGCCAGCAAAGTCCTTCGTCGCATACATGGCGTCGCGCAAGGCCTGGCGCCCGATGTGCAGCGTCCCGTCTTCATCCTGGACAGCCGCTTTCTCGATGGCAGCGAAGACCATGTTGGCTGCGTCGAAAGCGTGGGCGTGGAAGATGCTGATCGGCGCATCAACGCCGGCCAGTTCCTTGTATTTCGGCAGGAACACGGTTTCGTAATCCGCGCTGAAGGCTGCCAGGTCGGGGCTGGAAACGAACAAGCCCTCAACCGCATCGCCAGCGCCTTCGGTAACGTCAGGCGAGAACATGCCATCGGCGCCCATCAGGTAGACGGTTTCCAGGCCGGGGACTTCCTTCGCCTGGCGGGTGATCAGGCTGCCTGCCTTGACGAAGATCGGGAGATAGATGAATTCCGGCTCGCCGGCGGCGATGCTGGTGAGAACCGACTTGAAGTCGGTGGCGTTCGGGTCAACGGCTTCCTGGGTGGTGATCTCGCCGCCCAATTCCTGGAAGGTCTTGGCAAAGACTGCCTGCAGGCTTTCTGCATACAGTGAGCCGTCGTGGATGGTGGCGGCTTTCTTTACGCCCATCTTCTCAAAGGCAAACTTGGCCGCAGCAGCGCCCTGGATTTCGTCGTTGTGCGCGGTGCGCAGGTAGCCGGGGTGCTGGTTGGGGTCGCCGGCCTTGGTCAGGTCGGGGGCGGTGTTCGAAGCCGAGACGGTCACAAAACCGGCCTGCGAGAGCAGGGGCACCGCAACGCGGGCCGCGCTGGAGCAGGAGGTTCCGAAGACGGCCACGATGGTCGGGTCGGCAGCCAGTTTGGTGCCGGCGGCCTGGCCGCCCTCTGCGGAACAACCGTCGTCTTCACCGGTCAACTGAACATCATGGCCCAGCACTTGTCCCTTCAGGGCGATGGCGACTTCGACGCCAATGCGCGAGTCGATGCCCAGGGTTTCATCGGGGCCGGAGATCACCAAGGCATAGGCCAGATGAATGGGTTCGCCCGGGGCAACATCCACGCAGCCGAGCGGGTCAGTGCACTCGAACTTGGGCGCGCCGCAAGCCGAAAGCAACATGCTGGAAACCACCAAGAGCGCCAGCAAAGCAAACAAACGTTTGGACATTTCTTCCTCCTCCGAAAGATGTGGACAGATTTTCCCGTGTTTCGGGTCAAGCACAACCAGCAGACAAAACTTCCTGTGTCGGCACCACCTCCTTTGGCGTAAGGTATTTATGTACCAAAATGCCGGGAAAGCGAACCCTTCCAGCGGCGATTCACACGGTTAGAACGCTAATTTTTATAAGTCAGTGCGTTAGTATACCAAACTCATAACAAAACTGTAAGGAAAAAGGCCTCTATCCTCGTGAAAAGGTTATTTTTTTATCTATTTTTTATCCTCTTGCGGCTTATAGAGCAACTTTTCCCGGATTCGCAGGTCGGCGTTGCGCATCTTCATGGCAAGGTCGGCGGCCAGGTTATACATCAGGCGGTAGCCCAATTGTGGGTAGGTCTCGCACAGCATGATCAGTTTGTCGCGTTGGATGACGAGCAGGCGGGTATCTTTCTGTATGGCGCGGGCAGAGGCCGACCGGAGGCCTTCGTCCACCAGCGCCACTTCGCCGAAGGATTGCCCGCGGCGCATGGTGGCGATCGTAGATTCTTCCGGCCCCACTTTCCCAGGCGCGCTGATCAGGGCCGGGTTGATCCGGATTTCCACTTCCCCTTGCGCGATGACGTAGAGTTCCTTGCTGCTGCTGTTCTCTTTGAAGATGACCTCTCCCGGCTGGAAGATGACCTCCTGGCACAGGTTCGCAACCATTTCCAGTTGTGTGGGGGTGAACTGGTAGAAGATGTCGCTTTGTTTGAGATAATTGACAAACGAACTCATGCTGGTCTTCCCTTCTGAAAAAGTGTAGCATAAATGGGGCTGCGATGCAACAGGCAAAAAAATTCACGCAGGACAAATTGCCTTACGGATAAGGCCGTTCCAGCCAATCCACTGGGTTGACCTGCACGCCGTTGACCCAGATCTCCCAGTGCAAGTGCGGGCCGGTGACGCGCCCGGTCTTGCCGATCTTGCCGATCAGTTGCCCGGCGGTCACGGCTTGCCCGGCAGTGACATAACTCTCCTCCTGGTGCCAGTACCCGGTATAGATTCCCTGGCCATGATCGATGACGGTAGCAATGCCGCGCACGATGAGTTGTTCGTTCAGCGTCACGACGCCCGGCGCAGGCGCGTAAATATCGAACGGTTTGGTCTCCGAGCAGATGCCGTAATCTATGCCGGAATGGAAACTACTGTATGCGCCGTCATTGTACGAGCGCCGGTCCCCGAACCATGCGGTGATGCAGTATTGCGCATCCACGGGTAACTGGAACGCTCCCTGCCAGTATCGTTGCGGATTGACCGGCGCGATCACCTCCAGGATTTTCTGGCTTTCCGCATCCATGATGGCCGGGTCGAGCGTGGTAACATCGCTGACGATAATAGAAGTGGAAGGATAATTCCCGGAGACGACCAGGACCATCTGCTCGAAGGATTGTTTGCTGCCGTCCGGCAGGCTGGCTTCCAGGCGCAGGGGATAGATGCCCGGCTCCAACAGGGCGTGCACCCCCTGTAGGGCCGCCTGGCCGCCGGCGGCGTCCGGGAAGAAGCGTAGTTCGTGGTCCACCAACAACCCGCCTAACGTCACGCCTTCGGGCGTTTGCACGCGGATGACGGCCGTGTCGCCTTGCGTGAGCGGCAGGGGACTGACCTCGACTCTTTGGAATGCAGGCGGCAGGCCGCTGGCCCCCTGGCCGGGCGTATCACTGGAAAAGTACAGTACATCGTTTGGCAGCGCGCTCCAGGCGCTGGCCAATTGGTTGACCTGTACCAACGCCCAGGGATGCGTGTTGTGTTTGACGGCCAGTTCCAGCAGGGTCTCGCCGTTCGACAATGCCGCGCGGGAGTTGAGTTGCGCTGCGCTGCCCTGCTGCGGCGTGATCAGGTTGACGCCTACATATAACTCTGTGGGACTGACCAGCCGGTTCAGTTTCCGCAACATGGCCTCAGGCACTTGCGTTCGGCGGCGCAGGCTGCGATACGAATCGCCGAACTGCACCACTTCTGTCAACAGCACCCCGCCGACGCCCTCCAGGCCGGGGATGACCAGTTCCTGCCCGGCCGAGAGCAGGTTGGGGTCGCTGATGCCGTTGGCGTCCATCAGGTCTGTCAGGGAGATGTTGAAGCGCGCCGCAATGGACGAGAGCGTGTCGCCTGGTTGCACGATATAGACCGGCCCTCCTGTGGTCTGCGCGTCGACCGGGGAAATGGGCAGGATGGCCAGGACCAGTGCGAGAGTTAATATGAAGCGTTTATTCATGGATGAACTCCACGCGCTCCCCGGCCCGGTATTCCTCCCAACGATCCGGGTGGATCTCGAGGATGTAGCGGGCGGGTCGTTCCGGGAAATAGGCCGGCCGCCAGGGTTTGGCGATCACCTTGCTGACCACCTCCATATCGGAGTTGATCCAGACCACGTTCAAATCGAAGGGGACGAAGAACATGTGGATGGAGGCGTCCAGGCGCGAATCCCGCCCCTGCACCAGGAGCAGGCCCTCGTCCGGGTCGAGGCGCGCGCGGAACATCAATCCCCGCAGGCGGCAGGGGAATGAGTCGCAAAATTTCACCCGCGCGGGATCCTGGTTTTGCCGGTCGAGATTGCGTATGAAAATGAAACCTGACATCTTCTATGTTGGTAATTCAAAACGGGGCGACTCTTGCCGCCCCGCCTTCGATGTTGGCGCTCAGGATGCAGGCGCTCTTTGGCTGAACACTTTATCCACGCTGTTCAACAAGTCTTGCGGGCTGAACGGTTTGGCGATGTAATCGTCCACTTTGGCGATGTGCAAACCCAAGACCTTGTCGATGCTTTGCGCTTTGGCCGTGACCACGATCACCGGGATGTCCCTGGTCTTTTCCCCGGCCTTCATTTGCTGGTATACTTCCCAACCGTCCATGTCCGGCATCATCAAGTCGAGGAGAACCAGGTCAGGCGGGCGCTGGCGCACTTTTTCCAGGCCTTCCTGCCCCCCGGCGGCCCCCTCCACTTCGAATCCTCGGCGACTGAGGATCAGGCGAATCAGGTCTATCATCTCTGGTTCGTCTTCGATGCACAAGATACGTTTGGTCGGGTTCGTTTCCATAGATGTACCTAAGGAGCAAGTTTACCACAAAGCGAGGCCGTGATGAAGATTATCAGTTGGAATGTGAACGGATTGCGCGCTGCGCTCAAAAAGGACGCCTTGCGCGCGGTTCTCGACCTGGCCCCGGACCTGCTCTGCCTCCAGGAGATCAAGGCGCGACCCGAGCAGATCCCCGCCGGGCAGCGCGAACCGGAGGGCTACCGGGCGGTCTGGAACCCGGCCCAACGACCGGGCTACAGCGGCGTTGCCACGTTCCTGCGCGAAGAAGCGCTGGAAGTGACAACCGGCATGGACGCGCCGCGTTTCGACGTGGAAGGGCGCGTCATCCGCACCCGGCATCCCGGTTTCCTCCTTTACAACATTTACTTTCCCAATGGCCAGCGCGGACAGGAGCGCGTGGACTACAAACTGGACTTCTACGCCCACCTGCTCGACCAGTGCGACGCGCTCCATGCAGCCGGGGAGAACATCATCATCACCGGCGATTTCAACACCGCCCACCAGCCGATCGACCTGCGCAACCCCGATGAAAACGTGACCACCTCCGGCTTCCTGCCGGAAGAGCGCGCCT
>JBMOMO010000325.1:0-5591 GCA_049324135.1 Chloroflexota bacterium | reverse complement strand
ATGCCCAGGCCATCTTCCAATTGCTTGATGCTCAGGATGGGGCGGGAGAAGAGGAAATCGATCACGGCCTGCATGCGTGCGGCGTTGCGATCTGCCTGGATCAGGCTCTCGTATTGGGTGCGAATGCCCTGCAGGCGTGTCATACGATAAACACCATCCTGCGCCTGGAGGCTGATACCGCGCAGGAAAAAACGCAGCCATTCCTCCCATTTTCCATTCTGGGAGACAGCCAGCAAATCATCGTAATATTCCTGTCGATGGCGCTCGAAATAGGCGCTGAGATTCAGCAGCGGCTGGGAGAGCATGTTCCACTCGCGGAGCAGCAGGACGATGATTAATCGCCCCAGCCGTCCATTGCCATCCAGGAAGGGATGGATGGCTTCGAACTGATAATGAATCAAGCCGGCTCGCGCCAGGATCGGAATTTCTGTCCCGGCATGAATGAAAATTTCCAGTTCATGGAGCTCCGCATGCATCTCATCCACAGGCGGCGGGACATACGTGGCCGTCTCGATGGTGCTGCCGGCCGGGCCGATCCAGTTCTGGCTCTTGCGGAATTCCCCGGGGGTCAGATTGCCACTGCGCACCCCTTCCATCAACTTCGCGTGGACCTCGCGAATCAACCTCAAGCTGACGGGCAATGTGTGCAATCGTTCCACCCCATAATCGAGCGCCAACACATAATTATGGACTTCACGCACATCACTGGCGGGCTCGAGAAATGAAAGCTGCGCCGACTCGTATCGATACAGGTCCGTAAGGGAGGCGCGTGTCCCTTCGATGCGGGAGGACAGGACCGCCTCTTGCCGCATAAAGGATTGGGAGAGCAAGCGAGGAAAGGGGAAATCACCCGCCAGGGTGTTCAGCTTGCTGAGTTCACGTTCCGCGTCGGATAACGCAGAAATTAATGGATTGCTCCATTCGATTTCGGGGGGCAGGGGAGCGGGCACAAAGGCCCAATAGCCACTCCTGGTACGAATAGGCCTGCCAACGGAAGGCACATGAAATTCGTTTGGTTTCAAAGCAGGCCTCTCTTCCGTACATGCTGGTGTTAGTATATTTTACCTTATTAACACTTGTGTTTGTAAGTGTAAACAATGACTGCTCGAAATCCCTTTTTGTACAAAACCGACACCCCCACTCCTCCCCCCAACCCACTAGCGTATATTCGCCGCCATGAGCGAGAACTACTCATCCAAGCGCGGACGCTGGCAGCGGTTGTCCGAGTCCCTGCCGGCGGAACTGCGCGGCGTGGAGGCCGGGTGAGGCCTGCTGTCCGAAGCCATGTTCAAGGTGGTCTCGTAATGGCCGAGCAGACCATCGGCTCCACGCGCAATTTTGTGCTGGCCCGGGGCTTTACCCAAGTCGGCAACCATGCGGCGTTGATTGGCGAGGACGGCACACGCTGCCTGTTTGCCGAGGTGGTCGCCGATCCCGACCGCCCCGAGGTGCGGCCGCAGGAGGCCTACCAGGCCATGCTGTCCTCGATGCAGCCGGGCTGGACGCTGCGCCTGCTGCAATTGTTCTGGCCCGATCCTGAGCCGCGCCTGGCGTTTCAGCGACGGGTGCAGACCTGGCAGAGTCCTGCCAATGAAGGGCTGGACATCCTCTTACAAGGCTTATCGCTCGCCGTGCAGGAAGCTCCCCTGCCGTTTTCGCGCCGCACGGTGCTGGAGTTTGTGCTGCCTGGTGGGAGGGACTGGCGGGACTATGCGCGGGCTTTGGCCTGCGGGTGCGCTTTCTTGCCCAGCAGGAAGTGGAGGAATTGGCGCGCTGGGTGTTGAATCCGAGGCTCGAACATTATTGGTGAATATTGTTTCGAATGGGGGAGGACGGCGGATCTTTATACTTGAAAGTATTATACTTTCAAGTATAATAAATGAAAACAAACCAGGAGCCGCGCTATGAAATTCGCATTTCAAGGCAGGGAAGCCGAGCTGGAGGTGCTGGGCCGACTTTGGGCCTCCACCCACTCGGAATTTTTGATCGTGTATGGGCGCCGCCGAGTGGGCAAGACGGCCCTGCTGACCGAATGGATCCACCGAACGGGCAACCGCGCCCTGTACTGGGTCGCTTCTCCCACGTCGGCAGCCGCCCAATTGCGTTCCTTCTCGCAGGCCGTGTACAATTTTGGAAACCCACATTCCCCCGCTCCGGAGGGATTCACCTACGCCAGTTGGGAACAAGCCTTTCAACAAATTGCGCAATTGGCCAGCGTGGAACGCCTGGCGCTTTTCATCGATGAATTCACCTACCTGTTGGAGGTCGATCCTGGGATTGCGGGCCTTCTCCAAAACACCTGGGATCATGTCTTGCAGGGCGCCGACCTCTTCCTATGCCTATCCGGTTCCCACCTGGGAATGATGAAGCGGGAATTCCTCTCTTATCAAGCCCCTTTGTATGGGCGGGCTTCCGCGCAAATTCATCTCCAGCCGTTTTATTTTGGGATGACGGGCAGTTTCTTCCCGAAGTATTCAGCCATCGACCGCGTCGCGTTGTATTCGATCTTTGGCGGCGTACCGGCCTATTGGGAACGGATCGACCCCTCCAGGTCGATCTCCCAGAATATCAGGCAGCACCTGCTCACTCCCAACAACCTGATGCAATCGGAGCCGCGGCTGTTGCTGCAGGATTTCATTTCCGACCCGCACAATTATCTGTCCATTCTGGCGGCGATCGCCAACGGGGCGCACGCGACCCGGGAGATCGCGGAGTTCTGCGGACTGCCCAGCGTGCATTTGCCGAAATACCTGGGGGTGTTGATCGAGACGGGCTTCGTCGAGCGGCGGGTGCCGGTGACGGAGAGCGGGGCATCCCGCGCCGGCCGGTATCACATCAGCGACCCCTATTTGCGCTTTTACTACCGTTTCCTGGCGGATCGCCAGGATCAGCTTGCCTTGGGAGCGCAGGACATTGCCCTGGCTGAGATCAACCGCCACTTGATCGACTTCATCGGCAAATATACCTGGGAGGAGTTGAGCCGCGAGTGGGCGCTGCGTGCGGGCGTGCTGGGCTTGCTGCCGGTGAAACCAGACCACGTAGGCAGTGCCTGGAATGCAAAAGCCCAGGTGGATGTGGTCGGGATCAATACCCGCGAGAAAACGCTCCTGCTGGGCGAGTGCAAATGGACGCTGGCCGCCAATGACCGCAAGGTAATGAGTGAGCTGGTGGAGGAAAAAGCGGCAAATGTGGTTCCGACCCAGGGGAAATGGAAGGTGTATTTCCTGGGCTTTTCACGCAGCGGTTGGACCGCGGGGGCGCAGGCTTACCAGGAGAACGTTAACCATCAGCTTGTGCAAGGGGAGAATTGGGTCTCCGTTGGCATGAGGTTGTTAACCCTGGACGACCTGGATCACGATTTGGCGCTTTGGACCAGGTAAAACCAGGCGTGACCCGGGAGAGAGTGTTGCCGCCTTGGCAGGCATCTCCCTGCCATTTTCACGCCGCACGGTGCTGGAATTTGTATTGCCAGGGGGAGGAAGGCATAGTCTGGTGGGGAGTTGGCGGCGCCATTGCCCACGCGGAAGAGTAAGGTGGAAGCCGAATGGATCAGGGCATAATCCTGGACGTTCGGGTCACCATCCTGGCCCTTGTTGGACAGGATGGTGACCCTGTTGGTATTGACCTGTAGATACTGGCACTCAGGGTGAAATGTAGTCGGTTTGGCGGGGAATGTCTCGGCTTTTGCAGGCAATCTGATTGTCCGATGTGCAAGTGTCAATCATCAGCACAACGCGGTATTAATACTGATTTATAAATCAGGTATAATGAAGCGCAGGATGAACACAGTCTTACCCCGCAAGGTGATCGAGATGATCCTCCGCGATGCCATGCAGCGCGATATGACTACTGCGCGCCGATCCGTTCTTCTGCAAATCCTGTGGAATGAACGCTATCTGACCCGTGCTCAATTAATTGCCAGAGTAGAGTACAGATTGGGTAAAGGTTGTTTTGGCATATCTGCCTGGGAGGATACCTTTTATCGCGATATGCGTATGGTCAAGCAGGCGTTCCAGGCGGAAAACCATGTGCTGGAATACAGCCGAAACAAGGAAAGCCCTGGATATTATCTAAAAGGACAGCCCTCCTTGTTTCCTGAATTCAAGCAAATGATCAAGTCCAGCGCCGGGGAAGTGGATCCACGCCAGATGGATATTTATCAACGCCTGTCTCCTGCGGATCGTTTTCGACAAGGCTGTGTCATTAGTGACACAGCCAGAAAAGTGGTGGCGTATCGCATCCAACAGGAAAATCCCAACCTTACCCTTCAAGAAGCCAATCAAATGGCACTTCAGAGAGCGTATACAGCATGAAAAGTGAAAACAGACCGTTGGACATCACCGAATTTCTCAAGTTACTCCTGGATTGTCTACAAACCACCCGGGTCGAATATATGATCGGCGGTGCGATTGCTGAATGGGCGTGGGGCGAACCGCGCGCCACACAGGATATTGATATCGTGATCGATCTCCCGGTCGAATCCATTGGCAGGTTCTCAAAGGAACTTGAGAAGAGAGACATGCTGGTTCCTGCTGATATTATTCTCGATGCCATGATCGAGGATCGGGCGGATATTCCCCTGAATGCCATCCACATGTACAGCGGCTTGAAGGCGGACCTGTATTTAATGAGAGAAGGCGATGCGCTTAGGCAGAGCGCATTCAAGCGCCGTGTGCTGCTGGATTATGGTCTACCGATTGGAGAGGTGTATGTTCATTCCCCCGAAGACTTGATCTTGTATAAACTGCTGTATTTGGGATTGAGTGGCCAGCCAAAGCACGCGCGAGACATAGCAGCGATCTTGCACGCAAGAAAAAACAAGATGAACTTTGAATATATAGATGAATGGGTCGCCAGGTTGGGATTGGGTTCGATTTGGAATGAGTTACTGGATGGCGCAGGGTGAGGGGTGGATTGTCAAAATTGGAACGGATTTCCTCGGGGGCTGATCCGTTCCAATCGGCGAAGTCATGACAGGAGGAATTGACCGTCTCATTGCATCGGTATGGACTCTGGCTCAAGCGACGGGTTGGGATATACTGCCTGACAGCGGGAAACAAACCGTCCACGAATAAAATCCATCACGCATCAATGAAGACGCGTCCGTCGGCATTCGATTATTCGCTTGTTTTTCGTGGATGGTTACTCACGGGGCCAGTGTGGACTCTGGTTCAATCGGCAAATTGGAACACATCCCCTATTCAAATTACCGGGCTCTACTGCGTAGTTCTTTGCACGCGACCCTTCGCAAAATGACTTCAATTGGCTCTTTTTGATTCTGGAAATTGCCAAAGCCTGAGGAGATGCAAGTGCATATCGACATCCCCGGCCCACCCCCTTGAAAACACTCGTATCATCCGCGGCATGTCCGAACCCCAGGATCCATTTTCAGCCGCTCTTGCCTCCGAAGCCGTGGAGGTGTTGGAAGACCACCTGCGCTTCCCGGGTGGATATTTGCTGCCCCTCTCTGCGCGCGGGGGCGGCGTGCCGGGTATGACCGACCGCCCCTGGTCGCGCCTCACCGCCGACGTCTTCTATCCCAACCTGCCGGTGATGTATTCGCTTGTCCTGCGCCGCGAACCGCCGGACGT
>JBMOMO010000324.1:0-41113 GCA_049324135.1 Chloroflexota bacterium | reverse complement strand
GTTCGTCGGTCTGGAAAGCGTCTCTGCAAATGTTTTTCAAAATCGAGCAAGACCTGTTCTTCGTTCATCATCTGTTGTCCTTTCGCGAGAGTATACTCGCCTCGGACAACTCAGTATAACAATGACAGAAAGCATAGAGTTTTATAGAACAAATGTTTAATATGACATTGTCAAACTAATCAGGGGTGTTCAGGCGGATATTGTATCTTCATCGTCGAAAGTTAGTGAGCATAACTGCAACGATATTCTTTTTGGGAAAATGTTATAATCGAGGCAAATTATAAGATGCTATGCTCCCTGACTGATGGGGCGTGAAACTTGCTTATGTTGTATAAGACTACTGCTCTCAACAACTTAGCCTCTTGCAAATTTTCCAGAAATCTGTATAATAGGCATTGGTATATACCAGATACCAGGCCGGAAGTGGTCTAAATGGCCAGGAAGAACATTCAAATCAATGCGCCTTTATATCTCCAGGTGGAGGCGACTCTCAAAGAAATGATTGAAGAGTCGGTCTACGCAA
This sequence comes from Chloroflexota bacterium, assembly GCA_049324135.1. Classification (GTDB taxonomy): domain Bacteria; phylum Chloroflexota; class Anaerolineae; order Anaerolineales; family Villigracilaceae; genus JAABUE01. The sequence continues at coordinate 40,590 of JBMOMO010000324.1, read as the reverse complement.
CCGGTGAGCAGATACCATCTGAGAGAGTGCTTTCTGAGCAGTTAGGGGTGAGTCGCATGACGGTTCGGAAGGCAATCGAGAACCTGATGCGTTACGGCTTGTTGGAACGGCGCTCGACAAATGGAACATTTGTGCGCCAGCCAAAAGTCATGCGGCGTGTCGGCAAGGATGTTGCAGTCGGTTTGACACAACTCCTTACGGAAGAAGGCAGCAAGGCAGGATCAAAATTGCTCAAGTTTGAGGAGATATTAGCGCCTCTGAAAGTGGCTGAGAAATTGAACCTGCATGTTGGCGAGCATGTTGTCATGATCCAGCGATTACGAACTTCGAATGGCCTGTCGTTCTGTGTAGAGACCAGTTACATTCCACGCGAGTTGGTACCGGATTTGACAGCCGGTGATTTGGAACGGCCATCTGCATCTTTATATTCAATCATGCTAAATCGCTATCAAATCAAATTGTCACACAATAGTGAGACATTGAAACTGAGTTATGCCACCTCCGAGGAAGCCAATTTGCTTTGTTTGAAAGAAGGCGATCCGGTGTTGTTGCTGCGCTCTGTTGTGATGGATGAGAGTGACCGTCGGGTTGAATATCTTAAATCTGTAAACCATCCTGGTCTTGTTATGTTTTCATCCATGAGTACATTGGTCGTATGAGACAAATTTTTTTATAAGCATTGGTATATACCTTATACCAATTAAATTCAGTTGCTGAAAGGATTGTTGTATGGCTATCGAGATTGATCGCAAAGCGTTTGTACAAGGCTTAGACAAGGCAATTTCTGAAAAAGATCGGGCCTTCAGCCTGGGCGTGGAATTAGCGCGCCAGGGAATCAAACGTGTATTTCTGGTAGGTTGCGGCGCTCCCAACCGCGAAATGGGCGCTATTAAGTATTGGCTGGACAGGGATTCAAAGATATTGGAAACTTATCTTTATTTCCCTGCGGAATTCATCAATCAATCGCCTGCAAAACTTGGCGCGGATTCGCTGGTTGTCCTTGCGTCTCATTCGGGCACTACTCCTGAGGTAGTCCAAGCGGCCGAGTTCCTGAAAGATTTCCCATGCAAAGTGGCTGCCGTTACGCAATTCGAGGACTCTCCTCTTGCAAAGGCCGTAAAGAATACATTCGTTTATGGTAAGAGCGACCAAGGGTATTATGCCAAGTTCATCATTCTGATGGGGTTGATTGCTGGCGTAATGAAGGAAGTTGAAGGCTGGAAAATTGCCGACACAATTGCCAGCAGCCTTAATGCTTTACCGAGCGCCTTGGTGGATACAGCCGAAGCAAATGACAAGCGGGCGATCGAAGAAGCGCGCTTGTACAAAGATGATGATTTTATGATGATTATGGGTTCTGGCCCGAATTATTCGACCGCCTATGTGTTTGGCGCTTGCGTTTTGATGGAAATGCAATGGATGCACACCTTTACAGGCGAAGCGGCCGAATTCTTCCACGGACCTTTTGAAGTAGTAGACCAGAACACGCCAGTAGTTGTTTTCCTTGGCGAGGATCCCAGTCGTCCAGTAAGTGAACGCGTCATCCGGTTCTGCAAGAAATTCACTGAACGTTTGATGGTTTATGACTCGAAGGACTTTGAAATGAAAGGCATTGCGCCAGAAGTGCGCCCTATTTTTGCACCGTTCATTCTTGAAGCGGCGGTGGGGAGAGTGTCCGAGCACCTGGCTGTGTGGCATAACCACCCGCTATCCACCAGACGCTACATGTGGAAGTTCGAATACTAGACATGGTTAAGTTAATCGGCGTCGGTGACAACACGGTGGACACCTATATCCACACAAAAACCTGTTTCCCGGGCGGAAATGCGGTCAATGTGGCGGTGCTTGCGAAACGTTACGGTCATTCCACTGCCTATCTTGGATGGACAGGGAATGACGAACGCGGCAAGTTGATCCTTGATTCCTTGAAAAGCGAACAGGTAGATATCTCACGTTGTAGGGTTGTGGATGACGTCTCGACTGCATTTTCCGAAGTCTCCCTTATAAATGGGGACAGGGTCTTTGGGAGATCGGAATCCGGCGCTTGTGAATTGATCAAATTAACCGCCGCCGATTATGACTATATCAAACAATTCGATATCGTTCATACCAGTGTCTTCAGCCACCTTGAAGACCAGATTGTTGACTTGAAGTCTTCCAGCCGTTGCCTCTCTTTTGATTTTTCACAACACTTGGATAGGTCATACCTGGAAAAAATCCTACCCCACGTTGACATTGCTTTGGTTTCACTGGCGGATGTCCCTGTAGGTGAGCAGGATAGCCTGATGAGACGGATAGTATCCATGGGGCCTTCTTTGGTCTTGATGACGCGCGGTAAAGAAGGCGCATGGGTATTTGACGGAAAGCAGGTGTATCACCAACCTGTCATTCCGGTTGAGGCGGTGGATACCCTGGGCGCGGGGGATGCTTTTGCGGCGCGTTTCCTTGTTGAGCATACTTTCGGGGTGCCAATTCCGCAGGCGATGCTAAGAGCAGCCGAATCGGCTTCTGAAAATTGCCTGCATTATGGTGCATATGGATATGGCATACCTTGTCCGGGAAAGGAGGATGACCCTACAAAATAAATCACGTTTCGTCCAATTGATTCTCACAAATTTTTCTCGGAGGATGAAAGATGAAAAAACAAACCTTGTTCGTTCTTAGTATGCTTTTGGTTGCATCTGTGTTGTTTGCAGCCTGCGGCGGTGGAGCCGCTGAACCTAGCGCTCCTGAAGCAGCAGAGCCGGCTGCTGAGACCAGCGCCCCCGCGGCCGAGGAGCCAGCGGGAGACGAGCCCGTCACCTTGCGCTTCTTCCACAAATGGCCTGAACCCGAACATATGGAGTTCTATACCTTCGCGATCGAGGAATTCGAGAAGGCAAATCCAAATATAAAAATCGAAATGGAATCGGTTGCTGACGAGCCTTACAAGGACAAGATCCGGGTTTTGATGGCAGCCAACGAGGTTCCCGATATCTACTTTTCCTGGGCCGGGGAATTTTCATGGAAATTTGCCCGCGCAGGACAGGCTCTCGATATCACTGATGCGGTGCTGAATACAGATTGGAAAGACCAGATCATCATGTCGGCTGTTGAACCGTATAAACTGGACGGCAAGATTTACGGCGTGCCGATGCGCATCAATGCCAAGTTCATGGTGTATAACAAGACCATGTTCGAACAATATGGCCTCAACGAACCGACAACCTGGGAAGAATTCTTGAGCGTTTGCGCTACCCTCAAAGAAAATGGCGTTACCCCGATTGCATTCGGCGATGAATTCCCGTGGGCGGCGTCGCACTATGTTGGCGACTTCAATGCCAAACTGGTTGCAGGTGATGTTGTCTCTAGCGACTACCTCCTTACCGCTCCTGCTGAACAACTATTCACGGATCCCGGTTACATAGAATCGCTGACCCGTTTCCAGACCCTGATGACCGAAGGTTATTTCAACGAAGGGCCAAACGGCATCAGTCACTCAGGCGCGCGCTCCAGTTTCATTGCCGGCAAAGCGGGTATGATGTACATTGAGTTGGAAGAGTTTGTCACTGTTGCCGACGGGATGGGAGCTGATGCCTTTGGTTTCTTCCAATTCCCAAGCGGCACCGGTGGTAATGGCGATCAGAAATTGCTCACCGGCGCTCCGGATGGTTTCATGATTTCAGCAAGAACAGAACATCCCGAAGAAGCGATTACTTTCCTCAAGTTCCTCACCAGCCCTGAAATGGGCAAGGAATATGTGAAACGCCTGGGTATCCCCAGCGCTGCGGTCGGCGCAGTGAACGATGAAACGGCGCTGCCGATTGTTGTGAAGGGCGTCGAATCCATCAATACAGCAAGCGGCATGGCGCTTTGGCTGGATACGGATATCAACATCAAAATTGTCGAAGTTTACCTGCCTGGCATGCAAGCGATTCTGAATGGTACCAAGACACCGGCAGAATTGATGCAAGAAGTTCACGATGCAGCAGCGCAAGTACAGTCCGAATTAGCCCAGTAAACCCAATCTGTTGTGGGGGCTGTCCTTGACGGGATAGCCCCCTTTTACTGCCGCAGGAAGAACAATGAATCAGAAATTTTTTCGTCGCCTTACACCTTACTATTTTTTGCTACCGGCCATTCTTATGATGGTCGTCTTCGTTTACCTCCCCGTTGTAGAGAATTTCTATTACAGTCTCTTTCGTTGGAGTGCAATTGACACGACGATGAAGTTTATTGGGGTGGATAATTACACCCGAATCCTGTCCGATAAACTGATTGGCGTCAGCTTGGTCAATAATGTTCTCTATGCAGTCATCTCGGTCGCGTTCCAGGTATTTTTTGCTTTGGTGTTAGCAGCATTATTGGAATCTTATCTGATACGCCCGCACTTCAGTTCCTTTTTTCGAAATACATTGTTCCTCCCATCCGTGCTTGCCATCAGTGTGGTGGGCGTCACATGGCAGTTAATTTACAGGCCAGATACAGGATTGATCAACCAACTGTTGCGTGCGTTGGGGTTGGACATGCTCACGCGCACTTGGCTGGGTGATGAAGGTACAGCCATTTATTCCATCATCGCTGTTTCACAGTGGCAGTGGGTAGGCTATTGCATGATCCTGTTCATTGTAGCAATCCAGGCGATTCCGGAAGAATTGTTCGAATCTGCGCGCATTGATGGCGCCAATGCTGTCCAACAATTCTTTGCGATTACCGTTCCACTGGTGCGGGAAACCACCCTGGTTATGGCAACAATCACTGTCATTGGCGCGTTCAAGGTATTCGACATCGTATGGGTTATGACGGCCGGCGGCCCCAACCACGCCAGCGAAGTGCTAGGCAACTACCTCTATCGCGTGGCGTTCCGAAACGATGAAATGGGATATGCGTCTGCTATTGCAACCCTGTTGTTTGCAATTACATTCATACTGACGTTCGTCCAATTGTGGATGGGGCGCACCGGGAAGGAGGACTAAGATGACCAACCAGACCAATCCGCACCCGCATGCAGGAAGCGACCTGGGGGATCGCCTGAATCGCGGCTTGATATATTTGATGTTCTTTATGTTGGTCATTATTGCCTTGTATCCCCTCCTCTGGGTTGCAACCAACTCATTCAAGACAGATATACAACTCTTTGAAAACAGTTGGGAACTCCCACAAGAATGGCATTGGGAGAACTATGCCAAAGCCTGGAAATATGGGATCGCTAAATATATTCTCAACAGTGTGTTAGTAACTGTTTCTGCTGTGTTGCTCAATGCGTTGATTTCCTTGATGGCGGCTTATGGGTTATCCCGCTTTCGATTCAAGGGACAATCTGCCCTTTTGTACTTCATCCTTGGTGGGTTGATGCTGGCTCCTGAAGTGAGCCTGATCCCCCTCTTCCGCATCTTGACGACCCTCAACCTGTACGATACCTATTTTGCCATGATCCTCCCGAATGTGGCCTTCGGCATTCCTTTTACCACCTTCCTGATCCGTTCTTATATGTTGGGTCTGCCGAGGGATTTCGAAGAGGCTGCTGTGATTGACGGCGCAGGCGCATTTGCTGTGTTTTGGAGAGTGGTCGTTCCACTTTGCAGGCCGATCCTTGCCTCTGCCATGCTCCTGGATGCCATGCGCGTGTGGAATGAATTCATGTTTGCGCTTACATTCGTTGTGGATGACGACATCAAGACTGTCCCATTGGGATTGATGTCATTTGCAAGCGCCCTGCGCGAACAGTGGACAGTGGTAATGGCCGGGTTGATCATTTCTGCAATCCCCATGATTATGCTCTATCTGTTGACGCAACGGCAGTTCATCCGCGGCCTGACGGCTGGAGGGGTAAAGGGGTAACCCCAACTGGATGTCGGAGACTGTCGACCCGCAGGCCCGGTAATAACAGGCTTGCGGGTCTTATTTTTGCATCTACCCAGTACACCACAAACCGGCGGTTCTGGAGAACGGACTCTAGCGGCAAACCGCAAGTCTCGATCTGCTCCACGGAATCTGTAGATTCTTGCCCGCTTTCCTGCTCAAGGCGTGACTGTTTCGGGCGGCGGCGTATTCGCTACAACTGTGACGCCGAGCAGGCGCGCCATTTCAAGCGCATACTGGTCGTGCTGTTGGCGGGCCTGGGCGATGCCTTGATTCATCATTTCCTGGTCAGCCGTCCCTCCTATGAAGGAAATAAGCGTATCGATGACCGTATTCATGTGGTTGACCTGGTACGCTTTCAAGTCTCTCAGGCAAACGGGCGCTGGCTGGTCTTCGGCCGAACGGCGAATGGCCTGTAAAGCGGCAATCTCAGGATTGAGTTGTTCGCGGGGGGTATTGGCCGCCAGCACAGAGGCGTCATCGAATTCGCGCATCCAGCGGTGAATTTTTTCTACTTCCGCTTTGATGTTTTCCGGCCCGCAGGGATCAGGCGTGCTGGTTGCTTCGACCGTTGGGGTTGTTCCCTCGCAGGCCGTTACGAGAAATGAAAGCAACAGGAAAAGCAGCAGGAAAGCCCGGGTTTTCATCGGAGAGGCATCCTTTCAAAAAAGGTCGAGGGACGGTACCAACCGTCCCTCGATTATAACAAGGAAAGAACGCATCCCTACCGGCTGACCAGCACAAAGACGCCGGGGAAGTTGACGGTTACGGTCAGCGCGCCGTCTTTTTCCTGGACGCCAGCAATAATCAGGCGCGGATCATCCGGGTCTTCCGGGTGGAGCGGGAAACTGGTGCCGGCTTCGAAGGGCGGCAATTGCACCCAACCGCCTGCGCCTTCGTTCAGCGTCGGATCCCAGAACAGGATGGAGTAACTGCGACCGCGCCCACCAGTCGGCAACGTGAAGCGGAGGGTGATGCTGCCGTCTGGGTTGACGGTGACGATGTTTTCGTCTTCATCGGTCAGTCCGACCGTGATCCCCGCCTCGAAGTTCGTGCCAGCGCCCAGCGGGCCGGGCAGCCCATCTTGTGTAAGGCTTTGCGCCAGGCTGTACCCTTTGAACGGGCAACCAACTTTGACCCACACGCCATCCGGGGTTTGCCAGATGGTGCCGGAAGTGTTCTCGCAGTCTTGCAGCACCGGTTCGAGGACGTCGTCTACCTGGACGATGACAGGGTCTTTTGGTTTAGAAGGATCGTCAGGCTCACAGCATTCCCCGCATTCGCACGGCCCGCAGTTTTCCGGTGTGAACGCCAGGTCGAGCAGGAAATCGCCCAGGCCGTTGCCGCCGAAGAGAGTGGGCGTCGTTGTGGGCGGGGCAACGAATATCAGGTCACCCTCCGGTCCGGGCCGGGCCAGCAGGCCATACCCGCCGTTGTTGGTGAATTCGCCGCCGTCTACGGACACAATCGTGCTGGAGGGGAGGTCGCCCGGGCACAGGCAGCCCCAGGTGTAGTTGCTGTAGAATTCGACGCCATTGTCGCCGTTCTGGTCGGCGATCACGTCGAGCAGGTCAATCTGGCCGTCGGTGACGATCAGCAGGCCCGTCTCGGTGTTGAGTTCGAAGACGCTGTTGTCGACGAAGATGTTGCCGCTTCCGGATGCGAGGAAGGCGCCGATGTTGGTGAGATCGTCATTTGGCGCAACCCCATCGTCGCCTGTGACGGTGACGGTATCCAGGTTGATGTTGCCATTGCTGGTCTGCGCGTAGATGCCGTAGGCGCCATTTTCTACGAAGGTGCTGTTATCGATTACGATATTCCCGCCGCTGGCCGACAGGTAAGCGCCCTTGAGTCCGTTGTAGGAGGCTTCTATACTGGTCAGGGTGATTCCGCCGTTCTGGTTTTCGGCCTGTACGCCAAAGGCGCCGTTCTCGTTGAACTGGCCGCCGTTGACGTTGATGTCGCCTACGTTGTTCGAGACCAGGACAGCGCCAGCGCCAAAGTCATTGCTGTTGGCGAGCACGTTCGTCAATGTGATCGCGCCCTGTGCCTGCGCATACAGTCCGGGGTCTTGGGGGAAATCGAAGTGTACGTTATCGTTGAATTGGCTGTCTGTAACAGCGATGCTGCCGTCAGCGATCAAATAGCCGCCGTTCGCCCCGTTGTTGTTTGCCACAACGCTGGCCAGGCTGGCGTTCCCGCCCGATTCGGCGTGCAGGCCGGTATAGTCGTTGCTGGAGAACTGACTGTTGCTGACTATTACATTTCCAGTTGTGCCGGTCGTGTCCAGGATAGCGCCCACGTTGTTGCCGGTGGCGGTCACGTTGTTCAGGGTGATCGGGCCATTCGAATACTGGTACACTTCCAGGCCGGTGGCGTTGCTATTTCCCACAAAGTTGCTGTCGGAGATTTGAACATCCCCTGCGCCGCCGGCCACGCCGTTCGTGATGTAGGCGCCGTTGAGTCCATTGCTATTTGCTTCGATATTTTGCAAGTTGGTAGAGCCGCCGGAGTTGATCACCAGGCCATCGAAGCCATTGCCTGTGAACGGGTTGGAGGCGCCTGAAATGGTCACGTTTCCTGCCGCCTGGCAGGCGATACCGTTGTACAGGCAGGTATCCAAATCGGCGCCGGTCAGGGTGTTGCCGCTGGCGCTGACGTTGTCGAGCGTGATGTTCCCAGCGGACGTGACCTGCAGGCCGTCGCCATCGTTGCTGTTGAATTGGCTGTCGCTGAGGGCTACTGCGCCTGCGCTGTCGATATAGGCGCCGTCATTGTTCCCTGCCGCGCTGCCAGTCGTGCCATTGACCGATACGTTGTTCAAGGCTACTGCGCCATCGTTTTCGATCCACAGGCCGAAGCCAACGTCATTTGTCGTGTTCTGGATATCGAAATCGTTGATGGTGATGTTGCCGGTCCAATTGACGAAGACCATGGAAACATCAGCCAGGGAGGCGCCGCCGGGATTGACAGTTCCCAGGGTGTCCAGGTTCCCATCCCAGCCGCCCTGGACCGTCAGGTTGGCGTTGCTAATGTTGGTAAGCGTCAGGCCGTCGAAGGCAATCTGCGTATTGTCGTTGCCGGCGTAACTATCCTCCACCCAGATTGTACCGTTACCGGTGTATAGGTTTGCGCCTGCCGCATCCGCAGCCAACTCGGCGATCAGGCTGGCAAAATCAGGGTGACTGCCTGTGCATCCCGCCCCGCCGGGCGCGGTGGTCGCCGGGCACCACATGGGATCGCCCGCGGCGATGATCTCGGCTGCGGCTTCGGTCGCCAGCGGCTCGACTTCGCCGGATGCGTTGACCACCATCAATTCGGTTCCCTCAGGAACTTGTTCGAGGATTTCGGCCGCTGTGACAGGTTCTTCCGCAACAGGCTGTTCCCCCGCTGGCGCGGCCGGTTCTTCGGCGGGAGACTGTTCCTCCGCTGGCGCGGCCGGTTCTTCGGCGGGAGGTTGTTCCTCCGCCGGCGTGGCTGGCTCTTCGGCGGGGGGCTGCTCTTCCGCTGGCGCACCCTCATCGCCTGATGTCTCAGGCGGCGCTTCCCCTGCTATCTCGCCGCCGGCGGTTTCTTCGGCTGAAGGCGCAGGAGGCGTTCCATCATCTGCATAGGCATAGGATGGGCCGACGGCGCTGGCCAACACTACGATGGCTGCCGCCAGGATCAGCATGAACGAACGAGAACTGTATCGCATAAGTTTTCTCCCAGTGAAATGAGTAACTGCAATTGTCCGATGGGTATATTGTAAAGTTCCGCCCCACAATGTCAATTACACACCCCCCCACCAAGTTAACACTTTTGTAAGGTTTTCTTCCCCTATCGGTACTATTCTCTTGGTTTCACTCCCCCCTGTCCAACACCCGGTACACCAAAAACCTGCGATTCTGGAAAACGGGCTCCAGCGGCAGGTTGCAGGTCTCGATCTGTTCCGGCGGGATTTGCAGGTTTTCGCCCACTTTCTTGCTCAAGGCGATGTAATCGCCCAGCGTCATGCGTTCGCATTCGGCGCTGGCGAATGTGTCGCGCCCGGTCATCAGGCGCAGGGCGCGCGGCTTGAAGAACACGATCACGCTATCGGGTGGGGTCTTATCCTTGATGAATTCGTACAGTTCGATGCTGTAGGGATCGAACGGCCCGTTGATGGCCCGCTCCTCTTGCAGGTTGGCGGCGGCGTTCGAGCCAGCGTTCCACAAGAAGACGGCAGCCATCAGCGCCAAAGCGCCGCGCGCGATCACCCGTCCGGCATGCGCCCAGGTGGACGGAAGGACGCCCAGCAAGGACTCCAACCCGCGCCACGCGAACAGGATGAACAAGGGCAGCATCGGGAAGATGAAGCGGAATCCCTGCCACTCCGGCCAGCTCCACAATACAGCCAGGTACAGGAGCGCGTACAGCGCCGGGAAGGACTCGGCTTCGACGCGCTTTGCCTGTCCAACCACGAAAAGGAATACAAAAATGCCAAATACCAGCCCGGAAGCGGGCAGGCTCTCGAAAAACAGGCCGAACAGTTGCGAATAGCCGACCATGTTGTCGATCACGGTATCTGGCCCAAACCCGGCGTACAGGGCCAGGTACGATCCCTGCCCGCCGGGGAAGACCAGGGCAGCCAGCCCCCACAACGCGCCAAAGGCCGCCAGGAGCGCCGCCGCGTCTCGCGCAACCTGCCCCTTTTCGGCGCGCTCGCGCAGGAAACGGATGCCCAGGAACAGCAGCGCGCTCGCCAGCAGGATCAGTCCCTGCGTGCGCACGAAGGCGGCGGCGAAGATGACCGCTCCCGTCCCGGCGGCCAGCGCCAGCCTGCGCCTGTCCCGCGTCTCGCGGGCGTGGAGGTCTGCCAGCAGGAGCGACAGCGTGGAGAAAAACAGGAAGGGGATGTCGGACAGGATGTTGTCGAGGAACAGCAGCAGCCCGGGGTGGAACGCGAACAGGGCAACGGCCAGCAGGCTTTCGGGCGCGGCGAAGCGGCGTTTCATCCATAAGAAAAAGGCCAGCAGGAATCCCAGGAAGGCCAGCAAGCCGGGCAGTTTCAGCGCCAGCGGGCTGAGGCCGGCCAGCGCGTAGACCGGCGCCAGCATCAACGGGAAGCCCCACGGGTAGGCCGCCGGGCCGATCTGGCGCGAAGACTGCGTCACGGTGAACGCGTTACGCGCCACGAACTCGTCCATCCCCCCAGAAAGTACGCTCCTGGCCTGCATCAGGTAAGCGGCAAAATCGTCGCCCCAGGCCTGGCCGCGCGTGAGCGTCGCGCTGCCGAGCAGGGCGCTGCCCAGCAGGATGGCAACCAGCAGCGCGCGCGTGGTTTTAGTCATGGGATGGATTTTACCCGACAAAGATATAGAATATTTGTTCTATTTTTCCGCTTCTTCCCCCGCCCGGACCGGCAACCGTTTCGTCAGCGCCAGCCAGGCCCGAGAAACAACGGATTTGCAGAATTTAACAGATTGTTCAGGCCGCAGTTGAACTGCTGTCCCATCGGTTCGGCGCGCTAACAAAACTGCAAACTCTCCCCTCTTGAAACTTCCCGCCACATCCTGTATCATAACGAAAACGCTTTTCCGCAGAAGTCGCCGGCCATGCCCTACCTACCTACCTACCTACCTACCTACCTACCTACCTGCTTTCGTTAAAGGCAACACTTCGTCGTCCGCCGAACAAGCGGCCATGGCTGCTGCTTGCCATTCTCTTACTCATCCTTTCCCCAGGCTTCAACGTCGAGGCGGCGCGGTTGTTTGCCCTCCCGCTTCCCGAAGGGCGCACGCTGGATGAAGGGCATGACTTGGGCTTCATTGATTGGAGCGGGGCGATTTGGTACGAAGATTTGCAGCATTGGGATGCGCTCTGCTGGGGCTGTGTGGAAAACGTTACGCAGATTTCGGGCGGTAGTTCGGTCAGCGGGGCTTTTCGCAGCGGCGTGAGCGTGACGTACTTCGAGGTGATGCTGGCAAGCGGGCGCGGTTTTGGCACGGCCACGATTACGGCCTGTTCCGCCTCGCGTTCGGTATACCTGGGAAGAGGCAGACGGCCTGGCTTCAACAGTTTCGTCTTGGGCGTACCAGCGGGCTGTGAGTGGTGGTCAGTGACGGGTTCGGGAGGGCCGGTGTATTTCCGCTCGGTGGATGCGAATTATGGCGCGTCGCCTGTTTTGACGAACACGTTTACGCCGATTCCAACGGAAACGTTTACCCCTTCCCCCACTGCAACAGCCCCTACTGAAACCCTCGCCGCAACAGAAACCCCTGCCGAAACATCCACTGCAACCGAGACGCTTGCGCCTGGCGTGACGCCATCCAATACGCCCTCACCCACCCTGACCGGCGCGCCGAGCGCAACCCTGTTGCCTGGGGTCACGCCTTCGGACACCCCTGTTCCGTCCAATACTCCCCTTCCGCCCATTTGGACGGACACGCCCAGGCCGCCATCATCGGGCGGCGGGCAGGGCGGAAATCCACCGAACATCCCATTCGTTTCATTTCCAACCGCTGCACGAACCGCTTCTAGCGGCATCGCCTTCCCAACTGCCATTGCCAGGACGTCAACTCCACAATTCTACGCGGCGGCTTTGCCTGCGCTGCCGGCCTGCGGCGCACCGCCCGCTAACGCGAATGCCGGATTGCCGCCGACAGTCGGCAATCCGTTCTGGTGGTGGTTTCCAGTGGCAGGCATTTCCGCTTCTGCGGCGTTGACTTTGCTCAATTCGTACTTGAAAAAATCAGGCGGCGGGAAAACCGCTACTCTTGCCCCTTCAGGGATATATGTTCCCACACCGCGCACCGTTTACAAAAAGACCACCGTCGGCGAGTGGGTGACGCGCCCTGTCCGCAGGCTGGTCCAGGTCACGCGCACAATTTGGAAAACAATCACCGAAGTCGTGCCGCATTTCATTACCCGCACAAGGCAGGTGATTGATCGCGTCGTTCATTCCGAATGGGTGACCACCTTCAAACGGGTCGCCAAAACCTTCTGGGAAAAAGTGACCGAGCGTGTGCCTCTACTGGGCTTTCTCGGCAAGATCATCGGTTTCATCTGGAAAACGGTCTTCAAGCCCGTGATCCGCTGGGTGACGGAGGCCGTCCGCACCCTGCGAACCTGGGTCGAAATGGTTGTGCGAACCATTGTCGAAAGGATTCAAGATGGCTGGAATTACATTACGCGCCAGATTGCGGAAACGGTCAGGGAATGGGTTGAGAAAACCGAGTGGGTGCGCGCATGGGTGACGAAGGAGATTACTGTTCCAGAAGTTGTATGGGACATGAAGTTCATTCCCCTGCCCGCCGTGATTACCACGTCAACGGTTCTCGGTTTGTTGGCGACAGGGACGCTTACAGTGAGTATGGCTTCCCTGTTGAGCGGCCCGGAGGGAGAGAGTTGCAATTGCCGAGAATGTTCGCCGACGCCTACCATGGACGTTCCGGCGACTCTCGCTGCTGCGTTTTTTCAGACTCAAACTGGAATAGCCTGCGCGCAAATTGACCTGACCAATACTGCTGTGGCTGGCACGCAGACCGCATTGGCGTTTACTCCTATGCCGACAGCGACACCGATACCTGCGCCATACACAGTTACAGTTCAGTCTGGCGACACGCTTTCGTATTTTGCGTCTTTGTTTGGGTTGACCGAACAAGAGATTATGTTAGCCAACGGCATGACTAATAACAATCTTTATGCAGGACAAACTTTAATAATTCCAGTAAATATTCCACCTACTATTTCTGGCGTTTTGGCGAGCATATTGCAAAATGAACGACCAACGCAAAACGAATTCCAACAAGCATGGGGAGCGTTGAATGTGTTTGGCAATCCAAACTCCCCAATATACCCAAATAGTTGGTGGCTTGCGGACGGAAATTTATCCATGCCAGATGTAATGAATTTGGTTATGCAAGGAGAAGTAGCAGACAATCCATACGGGCAACAAGCAGTAGCAGCGCGTTATATCTACTACTGCGGCACAACCCCCGACTGCAATGGAAATACCGCCAAATTATTGGAGTTTCTCGCCTATTATCATGCTTGGCGCGAGTCGGGAGTGCAAGCGGGAAATGTCAGCCAACCTCCTGCCCAAAATATTATTGATACAACCAATGCCCTTATGGGAGGAAATGCCGCGTATCTGCAACAAATTGGACTATCAGGCGATTTATCAGCAGGAAACAAGGATTTACCCTTTCACTTCGCTAATGTTTCAAGCCAATGGGAACAACTCTTAATCGCTAAACTGGGGCGCGGACCTAATCAAGTAATTCCTGGAGGGAACAATTTTTGGGTTTTATCTATCAACGAGTTGCACGCCATTTGCGGGACTGATTATGGATTATTATCGCCAGATATGACCAGTGATACGATTCCGCCGTCATGTCAGTAAAATATCGAAAAGCTCTATTGGAGAAGAAAATGAGAAATAGTTACTTGCGAATAACAAATTTACTTCTGTGTATTCTAATTGTTGTTGTTTCAACTGGTTGTTCAACAAGGTTGAGCAGCTTTCAGGATGGGCGAGGAAAATTCCAAATCAACAACAACTGCATAGATTTGAGTCATGAAATAGCATCCAGTTCCATGCAATTTCAGGGCACAGTTTGGTATGACGATGACAATATTTTGCATTCAGGAACCTTTGGATTACATTGGACTGGAAATAATTCTGAGGATATTGGCGTATTACCAATAGATCCCATACAAATGTTTATTTCGCCTGATGGAGAAAAAGCAATTTTTGATGGTCTTGAAGTTAATGTGGATAAGTTTGATCCAAAATTATTTTCCCTGAAGAATCGTGAGTATCAAAAAGCCAAAATTGATCGCCTTTATCGTTCGCCAGTTTGGACTATCAATGATTTGTGGTTGGGAACAGATTGGGATTTTGAAAAAGGCACCATCACAGTAATTACTACTGACTTGACCACAGGTGCTATTCAAGAAAATACAATCAGAGATAGAAGCATGTCGAGTGAACCTGCGCCTAAAATAGCCAGCAATGGAGTTTTGACCTATATTTGGTATCAAAACTACGAGGGTCCGCGCCTTGTGGTCTATGACACAAAAACGAATACCGAAATTGTACGCTATAAAGACATCAACTATCAAATCAGACCATTCTGGCATGGATATTTGCTAAACCCACAAGGAACTCATATCCTTTCTATTTCAAGCTTGGTCGGAGAAGGCTATAATGGAAAACAACAGGAATTATTTGGGGTGGAAATCGGGAAAGAACCCGTCCAGATCACCGATTTCCACTCGAAATATCCTTATGTTCTAATTTATGACATTAACTTTGGTGGACAACGATGGTCGCCCGACAATCGTTGGATTGTTATCCACGTCCTGACTTCCGAAACACAGGAAATAGATTCGACCGTTGACCCAAGTTCGTTGTTCCTGGTTGATTTGTACAACAATGTTGCACAGCGCTTTTGTGATCAGGCTACAGGTACAAACCAACATATAACCTGGTCGCCTGACAGCAAATATTTTGCCCTATCGATGAATGATAAAATATGGATAATTGATCCGCTGACATTGGAAAGTCGTTTGCTGGTAGAGAAACCGGGAATTTCACTAACGGTAATGGGATGGACAATACCATAATGCTCACCCTCCTCGCCAACCACCCCCTCCCTCTCTCCCTCCTCGCGCTCCTCGCCTTATTCTGTGTCGGGTTGTACCTACCTGCCATCCTCCTCCCATTGGGGATTCTACTCATCCTGTTCGTCTTTGCCTTCTCCTTTGCCGTGATGAAGGAAAAATATCAAACCCAATACCAACGGGGCGAAATCACCCAACCTGAACTGCGAAGCAAAACGAATCAGGGACTCGCGGTACTAGCCGCCGCCCTGCTGCTCACCATCCTGCTGGGGATGTGGGTCAGCGGCTGGGTATCGGGACTGGCGGGGAACGCGGTCGAAGCCCGCCGGAGTGGATGGGGAAGCGCAACTGCTTCTCGCGGAATTCCGCGAGTTATTTTCAACAGCGCGCAATACAACGGCAGTTTTTGTTTCACGTGAAACAGGGAGGACGTAATCCGTAATGCGTGTTACGCTTTCGTCTCCCGTTGGTAGAGGACGTACGAATAAACGACCAGGAAGACGCTCGAGCCGAGCAGGGGCGCTAACACCAGCCAGAATGCGTACCGGGGGAAGAACGCTCCCAAGAGCGCCAGCAGGCCGGAGAGGATGAAGAGCGTCCCACCGACGCGGTGGGTCTCATCCCACACCTGGTCGCTGCTCAAGGTCCAGGGGGTGCGGATGCCGATGAAGTAGTTGCGCCTGGCCTGCCGCATCATGCTGCCTGCAAAGATGAAGATCAGCCCCAGGGCGGGGAGCAGCGCGGCGCCCATGTCGAACTGGTCGAAGCCCAGGTTCCAGGCCAGGGTCAGGCCGTGCACGTACAACATGAAGGCGACCATCAAGGCGATGAAGCCGTTGAACGCGGCGCGGAACTTTTCCACGTTGGCCTTGAGCGGATCGATCTGTGGGAGGACCAGGAATAGCGCCAACATGCCAGCCGAGACGACCGGCGTCAGGAATGCGCCCCAAAAGCGGGACATATATCCATCCACCTGGTTGGCTGTATTCCAGTGCGAAGCGACCTGTTCCGGCAACTGGTTGTGGACCGCTGCGCTGATGACGAATGCGATGACGATCAGGGCAATGGACAGGATGGTGGTGGTGCGGGTGGACATTCTTTCTCCTTTCGACGCAGCGCAAGAACCCTCTTGCGCTGCGTTTCACGTGAAACATTTGTAAGCCCTCGGCTATCCTTTGGGTAAGTTCTGCTGCCCCATCGAGACGATGCCGCCCAGGCCGCCCAGGTTCATCGTGTCCACTGCGGAGGATGGCACGATGACCAGCGCGCCCTTTTCCTTCAAGCCTTCGAAGAGCATGTTCATGGCGCGCAGGTGCAGGGCGGTGGGGTTGTCTGCGTAGGCCTGCGAGGCTTCGGCAAAGGAGGCGGCGATCTGCTTCTCGGATTCGCCCAGGATGACGCGCGCCTGGCGCTCACGCTCGGCCTGCGCCTGGCGGGACATGGCGTCCTCCAGGTCCTGCGGGATGACCACATCGCGGATCTCCACCGACTGCACGGTCACGCCCCAGGGCGTAGTGCGCTCGTCGATGATCGCCTGCAGGTCGGCGTCCATCTTGGCGCGTCCCACCAGGATGTCTGCCAGCGTCATCTGGCCGATGATCTCGCGCAGCGCCGTCTGGGCCGCCCAGGCAATGGCGACGCGGTAGTCCTCTACTTCGAGGGCCGCTTTCTCCGCGTCCCACACCACCCAGAACAGGACGGCGTCCACGTCCACCGGCACGGTGTCCTTGGTGAGCGTTTTCTCGGCTGCGAAGGGCGTCACCATCACGCGATGGTCGATCCAGGACGGGATCGTATCCACCACCGGCACCACCCAGAACAGTCCCGGCCCGGCCAATTTGTGGAACTTCCCCAGCCGCAGCACGATGGCCTTTTCCCACTGCGAGGCGACCTTCAGGGCGTATAGCAGGTAACTACCCGCCAGCGTCATTGCGCCTACATAGAAACCGATCCAGCCATCGGCGACGCGGCCATCCATCCACAGCGCGCCCAGCACCGCCGCAACCATGAACACGCCGAACATCATCCCGGCCATGCCGGGGATATGCGGGTCGTTCTTGCGGACGGTTGTCGTGTCCTTGTTCGATTTTGTAGCCATTGCAATTCTCCTTATAGAGTATTTCTCTTCAAAAAATATGCCAACGCACAGATGTTCTATGTCACTGCGAGGGTGTTCTTCCCGAAGCAGTCTCCTGGCCTGCGATGGGATTGCTTCGACTGGCAAAAAGCGCCGGTCTCGCAATGACATTTGGCTGCGGCTGGAGGCCGCGTTACGTTTCTTCTTTGACGTCCTGCGCATCTCGCCAGGACTTCAACTGGTCACTGACCATCTGGCCGATCTCGGCCTCCGAAAAGCCCAGCCGCGCCGCCTCGCCGATGAAGCGGCGGGTGAGCGTCTCGAACGTTTCGCGGCGCATTCGCTCGACCGACCCCGGCGGCGGGATCTCCGTGATGTACGTGCCGCGTCCCTGCTGGGTCGAAATGATGCGTTCCTCGTCCAGCAGGCGATAGGCGCGCGCCACCGTGTTGAAGTTGACGCGCAGTTCCAGCGCCAGCGCGCGCACGGTCGGCAACTGGTCGCCCGGTTCGAGCGCGCCGCTCATCACTTGCTGCTTCACCTGTTCGACGATCTGGGTGTAGATCGGAACGCCAGAGCGGAAATCGAGATGGATGTGTTCGATCAGGTTTTTCATATCAAAATTGTATCATTGTATTATTGTACTAATTGTATATTAAATTCTGCATTTGTCAAGCCCCAGCCACCCGGCGTATGGACAGGTCCCCCCGCCCGCGCATTCCCCAATAAAAATCCGAAGCCTCGTGGCTTCGGATTTTCTGCCGCTCAGGGCGCGCCAATGATTCCACTTGGGGGGAAAACGGATCCAGTGACGCAGGTTGTCTTGTCAACCTTCTTCCAGCAAAAAATCTCCTCCCGCCAGCGCGCCGTCCAGGATCACCTTCACCGCATCAGAGTCCAGCAATGTCTCCAACGTGAAGGATTTCAAGCGCGTTTGCGTCGTGCGCACGGATGGCTCCAGGAAATCGCCAAACGGCAGGGAGGTGCGGAACAACTGGTAATACAAGAAGCGCCGCGCGTTGCGTCCGAACTCCGCTGGCGCTTCGATTTTCTCCGCCGCTAAAAATTCTTCCATCTTTCGTCTTACTTCATCCACCGTCTGAGGGAAGAACACGGTCGGGTACTGCGTAAAGCGCGCCTTACCCGCGCACAGCACCGCCGCGCCCATGATGGACGCTTCCAGGCCGATGGTCGAATTGTAGACCATGACGAACTTGGAACGCTGGATCAACTCGTAGGAACTCAACGGCTCGCGCGGCTCCACGAAGACCACATTCGCCTCTTCCTGGACCCTGTGGCTGGTTGCCCAACCCTCGACCGTCTCGCGGCTGGATTTCCTCACGCGCGTCTCGTCGGGATGCGCGCGGATGACGAACAGCGTTTCGGGATGCTGGCGGATCACTTCGAGACACATGTCCAGCCAGTCGAACATGTCTTCGAAGACGGTGTTGGCGTGCGGCTGGCTGGTGTCGAAGATGACGTTGGTGAAGATGGAGACGATCTGCTCGAAGCCCCCCGCCTTTTGCAGGAACGACTCGTCCAACCCCTTCATGTCGGCCCAGAATTTGATGCCCGCCATGGTGAAATCGCCCTGGAATCGCTTTGCCAGGTACGCATCCAGGCGGGCGTTTTGCTCGTCATTCAACTCGAACTCGTTGGGGATGGCAATCGGGTAGGCGGTGGCCTCGCCCTCGGTGAAGAAAGCCGTTGCAGGTTGCAACCCCACTTCATGCGTAATCACGCGGATGCCGCGTTTTTGGGCCACGTAGCGGGCGGTCGCTTCGGGGAAGAATTGCCCATTGAAAACGAGGACAGCCCGCGGCTGGGTCCGAGCGAGAAAGTCCGCAAATTGGCGGGCGATGTTCCAGGCCGAAAGGATGTATTCCCTCAGCAAGTAGCGCGTCGGCTCATCATCCTCCAGGTGATGGATGCGCAGGATCCAGCGCAGGCCGGGCAGGCATAATTTACCCAAGGGCAGTGTCATTGCGAGCCCGTAGGGCGAAGCAATCTCCTCCTTGTCAATGGGAGATTGCCTCGTCGCTTCGCTCCTCGCAATGACATCATTATTTTTCAATTTCCACTCAAATTCAGATAATTGTTCCAAATTGAGATTTTCCAATGTGCGTTCGAATTCCTTATCGCGGTCGAATGAAAACCAGTGTGGATTTGCGCCAGTGTATAGCGTTTTCGATTGATAAACACAGGATTTGCACGGCGGCGCCTTGCGCGGATGATCGCGGTTTGTCCCCAGTACGCATTTGCTCATGCCCGCGTTGCAGGCGAAATACGCCACCGGGACGCCCTTCAACCGCAGCGCCCAGGAAGCCAGCAAATGGAAGCCGCTGTTCCACGAGAGGTCGTCGATGCCGGTGGAGGCTTTGAAGAAGACGATAGGCTGGCCTGTGGCAGGCGGCGTCTGGCGCGCCACTCGCTTCGCCATGCGCGCGATCTTGAGATTGTTGAGGCGGCGCACCAGGCCGCGTTTCAGGCGTTGGGTATAGAAACTTTTCATCGGGCGTATTGTATCAGAGAGGCAAAAACATCCAAAGGTTGGCTTTGGATGTTCTTGCCTTTCCCCGGGGGCAGGGTGCGGTCTTTACCTGGGGATGGCGGTAAAAAACTGGACAGACTCTCTATTTCCCCGACTCGACCGCGGCAAGGTAGTGATGGATGCGTTCCCTGACGTGGTCGAAATGCTGGGCCAGTTGCCCTAATGGACCTGCGAGCGATTCCCCGCACCGAACTGCGCGTCTCGTCGCTCTGTCTCGGCACGATGACCTTCGGCACGCCCGTCGCCGAAGCGGACGCCATCCGCCTCACCCATCAGGCGCTCGACCTCGGCGTCAACTTCCTCGACACCGCCAACATGTACGAGGGCTACAATCGTTTCATCGGTTCGCCTGGCGGCGTGGCGGAGGAGATTCTCGGCAAGGCGCTGAAAGGCAAACGCGAGCGCGTCGTGCTGGCAACCAAAGTCGGGATGAAGATCGGTCCAGCCAACGACGACCAGGGACTCAGCCGCGCCCACATCCTGCGCGAGATTGACCGTTCCCTGGCGCGGCTGGACACCGACTACGTGGACCTGTACTACATGCACAAGCCCGACCCGTCCACGCCGCTGGCCGAATCCATCCGGACCTTTGACGGGCTCGCCGCCTCGGGCAAGATTCGACACTGGGGCATTTCCAACTTCCCCGCCGCGCAGATCGCCGACCTGCTGAAACTCTGCGACGAAAACGGCTGGCGGAGACCCGTGGCGCTCCAGCCTGCTTACAGCCTGCTCAAGCGCGACATCGAAGCGGACACCCTGCCCCTCTGCCAAAAAGAGCAGATCGCCGTACTGCCGTATCAAGTGCTGCAAGGCGGCTTGCTGACAGGAAAATACCAGCGCGGCGAGGAAGCCCCCGCCAACTCGCGCCAGCGCGAGAAGCCCGAGTGGACACTTCCGCTCAACGACGAAACCTTCACCCGACTGGAAACAATCGAGGCAGAAGCGCGCCAGCGCGGGCGGACGCTGCTCCAGCACGCGCTGACGGGTCTGCTCGAACAGCCGTCGGTGGTTTCGCTGGTGATGGGTGTGAAACGGATCGATCAGTTGGAAGTTTTAATCAAAGCGATTGAATAAGCGACCAAACCACCCGCTTAAAAATATAAAACAAGGACACCTCACCAAAGACGAGTCCTTGTTTTTTGCCAATCGTTATGCGGTCCGTTCTCGTCCGATATCGTTCCGCAAGCAAAGCGCATCCTGCTTGATGTGCGATAAGGTCACTTGTTCCGATCGGTGTTCATGATAAAGGACAAGTAGTTGCTTCTGTTTATCGTCATAAAAGTACTATCCACGTATCCCGCCTGCCAACTTGCAGGTGGCTTTGCCTGCTTATCCCCCCATTTGAATTCATAGCCGTGATAGTTACCTTCTGTTTCTTCTACCAGATCAATTTCCGCGCCTGTGCTTAATCGCCAGAAATAGGTTGAAGCCGATTTGTTCGAGTAGGCGTTATTTTTCATTCGTTCGCTAATCAAAAAGTTTTCCCACAATTGCCCCAGGTCATTTCGGTCCTGTATTGGCTTGAGCATGTCGATGAGGCTGTTCCGAATCCCCAAATCGTAAAAATAGATCTTGTCCATTTTGGTAACTTCGTTCCGCAGGTTCCTGCTTAATCCGCTCAGCCTGAAAACAACGAACGATTTTTCGAGCAGGTCGATGTAACGCGAAGCGGTGTCTTTTCCCATGTCGAGACGCGTTGCGAGTTCGGAAAGAGAGACCTGGTTGCCGATCTGATAAGCCAGCAGTTTCAAAAGTTGGCGCAGTTTCAATGAGCTGCGAATTTGGGTCATCTGCAAAACGTCTTTGAACAAATAAGACGAACACAAGCGGTTCAGGTATTCCCGTTTTTCTTCTGGGGGAAAAGTCGCGATAATTTCAGGGTACGTCCCATAAACCAGGTCATGCTCCAATCGCTGATCAAGTTCAAACGCATTGTGATTTTGGGCAAGTTCGCCATAGGAAATCGGATAAAGCGTGAATGCCCAATGCCTGCCCGTCAATGGCTCCATAAGTTTATTCGACAGGTCGAACGACGATGAACCAGTGGCGATCACGCGCACGTCGGAAATGTGGTCGTGGATCAATTTCAGGGTTGTGCCGATTTCGGGGATCTGCTGGGCTTCATCAATAACGAGAAGCTGATAGCCCGCTACAAGCGACTTGAGGCGTTCCACATTTTTACTGGAGAGGACTTCAATGTATCGGGCATCTTCTGCATCAATGCGTACAGATCTCAGGGGCAACGCGTCTACAATGTGATTGACCAGCGTCGTCTTCCCTACCTGGCGCGCCCCGTACATCACCACTACTTTCGAGGATTGGGTGATTTTGGCTTTTATCTGGTCAGATATCAAACGCGGGATGTACATAGCCCTATTTTACCCCAAAAAACCACTTTAAGCGGAAAACGCCCGATTTCCGCTTGTAAACTGGCGGAAATCGGGCGTTTTTGGGCGCCTACCAATTATTGCTTTTTTCGTATCCCAGCCTCACTAGCAAATCCCCGGCCACATCCTTGAACAACTTCTTATGCTCCTCGGTGAAATGCTGACGCCACCCGCCGGTCTTGCCGGAGCGGAAGGTGTGACTCTTCTTGGGCTGGATGGCGTCCACCAACACGGACAACGCCTGCGCGCGCGGCGTGGGGATCTTGTAGCCGGTCTTCTCCACCTCGTCGAGCATGGCGTTCAGGGTCGCGTCGCGGTTTTCGATCAGGTCCTCGAAGCGGATGCACATCACGCCGGCTGTCTCCAACCACGCGAACACGCCTTCATAACGCTGCTTCACGCTGACCATAAACAGTCCGTCGCGGTCGATGCCTGTGATGGCGATTTTGAGCCGTTCGCCGAAATCAGGCAGGGACTGGTAGTAGGCGTGCATCCCGTGTTCCTCGCGCATGTCGGTGGCGAAGAAGACTTGCGAGACGAGCATATCCCTCGGGTCGCGGTAAATGAAATAGTTCACGCGGCCGGCCCGGGTCAGGAAAGAGGCGTTCTCCGGCGTCGCGTCCACGTAGCCCCAGCCGATCACCCCGCGCGGGACGCGCTTCAAGTCAGCCAATATTTCTTCTTGCTTTTTCCTTCTTCCCTCTTTCTCGATTGTCCGTATCGGCTCGGCCTCCACATAGCGATAGGGCATGATCTGGGTGAATCCGTTGAGAATTTGCAACAATAGATGCGACCCGCTCTTCGGCTTGGAATTGCCAAAGATGGGCGGCGCGTCGGTGAAGTCCCATCGCTTCCAACGCGCCATGGCTTGCGCGGTCTTCCCGATGGGGCGGAACGCGCGGCGGATAGATCGAGCCAGGGTCATGGGGTTATTAAACCACATATCCCCAATGGGGACGCTGTGAACACGTTAAACATGAATTTGCATCCGTGTTCATCTGCGTTTATCTGCAGTTACTCGTCATTCACCCGCCTCAACTTCATCAAAGACGGTTTCTCCGATTCGTACACACGCTTCACGCCGTCGCCCAGCGCGGCCTCGGTGACGCGGATGTATTTGACCAATTTCTCGAAACCGCCCGGTTCCACTGAAGCGGCCTGGTCGCTGCCCCACATGGCGCGGTCGAGGGTCAGGTGACGCTCCACCATGCACGCGCCCAGCGAAACGGCCACCGCCGAGGGGACAAGCCCCACTTCATGGCCGGAGTAACCGATCGGGGTGCGCGGGAATTCCTTGCGCAGCGTCTCGATCATCTTGAGATTCAACTCCTCCGGCTCGCACGGATAGGTGCTGGTGCAGTGCATGATGACCAGGTTCTCCTCGCCCACCGCCTTCACTGCCTTGTGGATCTGCGCCATGGTGGACATACCGGTCGAAATGATGACCGGCTTGCCGGTCTTGCGGGCATGCTTGAGCAGGTTGTGGTCTGTGAGCGAGGCGGACGGAATCTTGTAAGCGGGCGTGTCGAACTTCTCCATGAAGTCCACCGCCGGTTCGTCCCACACCGACACCATCCAGGGGATGCCCCTGTCCTTGCAGTAATGGTCGATCTCACGGTATTGCTCTTCGGTGAATTCCACTTTGTAACGGTAGTCGAGATAAGTGATGTAGCCCCACGGCGTTTCGCGCATCTGCTTCTTTTGCGCCTCGGGGGTGGATACTTCGGGCGTGCGCTTCTGGAACTTGACCGCGTCCACGCCGGCGTGTACCGCCGCGTCTATCATCTGCTTCACAATGGTCATGTCGCCGTTATGGTTGATGCCGATCTCGGCGATGACGTAGGCGGGGCGCCCGTCGCCCACCATGCGGTTTCCCAATTTCATTTCGCGTGCCATGTACTCTCCTTGAATTAGTCATTAGATGACTGGAGATTAGAGAGCAGTCAAAACTGCTCTCTAATCATCTGTTCTCTATTCTCTTCAACACCATCTCACACAACTCGCGCAGCGCGCCGTGGCCGCCAGGCCTGGCAAGCACATGATCGGCGGCTTGCAACACTTCAGGATACGCATCTGCCACCGCCACCGCCCAGCCGGCGATCTCGAAGCACGGCAGGTCGTTCAGGTCATTGCCGAGGTACGCGACATGCGCGGCGTCCACCTTCTTTTCGGCCAGCAATTTTTCCAGCGCCTGGCCCTTGCCGCGGATATCGATACCCTGGACGGATTCGACTCCCATCTTCCCGGCGCGCGCCTTCACCACCGGATTTGGCTCCGACGACAGGATCATCACCTCGACCCCGCGCTCGCGCAATTCGCGGATGCGCATCGAATCGGACCGTGAGGCTGCCACCGTTTCCCGGCCATTTTCGTCCGTCCAGACGCGGTTGTCGGTGATGACGCCGTCGAAGTCCGAAACGATCAACTTGACGGTCGCGGGCATCGGACGGCGGGCGCGTCCCGCCCACACCATGTCCAGCCCGCCTGTGGCGACCAGGTGCTCATAGCGCGCCCAGTCTTGAAGATTGTCGATGTCCACGGTAAAGCGCGGATCGATGACCAGCGGATAGATGTTCTTCCCGCTCATCGAGCCGTCGAGGATGGTGGCTGTGCGGATCGCGTCGATGTGACCGGTCTGCCAGTAGACCGGCGGCAGGCTCTGTCGAGGGGCGTTGTACGGCTCTTCGATTCCGTCCACGTCCAGCAGGTTCGTCATCGGGCCGTGTTCGCCCTCTGGCAGGCGCCACATCTTGTGCGGGTTCTGCCCGGCCGGCACCACGCCGCGCACGCTGTCCGCGTCGGGATGCGCCAACAAGATGCGGACGGCCTCGTCCACCAATCCACGCGGGCGGATAGGGGAAGTAGGGCGCAGTTGCACAACCACATCGGGCTGGTAGCCCTCGTGTTCGGCCAACCACTCCAGCGCGTGCTCGAAGACGGGCAGGTCGGTGGTGTTGTCCTGCGCAAACGCGGCGGGACGCAGGAAGGGCGTCTCCGCGCCGAACTGGCGGGCCACCGCTGCGATCTCCTCGTCGTCGGTGCTGAGGATGACGCGCGTCACGGATTCGGCCTGCCGGGCTGCGGCGATGCTCCATGCGATCAACGGATAGCCCGCGAAGTCGCGGATGTTCTTGCGCGGGATGCCTTTCGAGCCGCCGCGCGCGGGGATAAGAGCCAGTGTTTCAGTCATAGTGAAGAGAGTAGCGAACAGGGAGTAGAGAGTAGTTGGAGCATGGACTGTTCTCTACTCATCTACTCTCTAATCATCTTACCAGGCCGTCCAGCCGCCGTCTACCACCACGTTGTTGCCCGTCATGTAGGAGGAAGCGTCGGATGCCAGGAACAGGAGCGCTCCGTTCATCTCATCTTTGTTTGCCATACGGCCCATGATGGTTTTGGCAGAATAGTTCTTGACGAAGTACTCTTCGTGGTTGTTGTACACGCCGCCAGGAGTCAGCGCGTTGACGCGGATCTCTGTGCCTGCATAATAGGCGGCCAGGTACTTGGTGAAGCCCATCACGCCGGCCTTGGTGGTGGTGTAATAGGCGGGTTTGAACGCCACGCGCTTGCCATCCTTGATGTAGATGCGCTGGTCGGGACCGTTCAGGCCGTAGGTGGAGCAGATGTTGATGATGCTGCCCTTCCTGCCCTGTTCGAGCATCGGCTTTACGCAGGCCTGCGTGACCAAGAAAATGCCGGTCAGGTTGACGTTGAGGGCCGCGTTCCACTGTTCGAGCGGATAGTCCTCGAACGCGCCGGGGGTGATGCCCCTGGCGGCCGCTTCGGGGTCGAACTTGGGATCGAGCGCCGCGCTGTTGACCAGGATGTCGAGGCGGCCGAAACGGTCCAGGGTCTCGGCGACCAGGCTGCGGGTCGACTCGACGCTGGTCACGTCCAATTGGTAAGGCATGACTTCGTAGCCCGAATCCGCCAGTAGTTTGGCCGTCCGTTCGGCGTGGTCCATCAACAGGTCTGCGACGACCACTGACGCGCCCGCTTCCACAAGCGTTTTGCAGAATTCTGTTCCAAGTTGCCCGCCGCCGCCCGTCACCACGCCTACGCGCCCTTTGAGATCGAATTTATCTTGAATCATACCTGCTCCTATTCTGGAAAAGAAGAAAATATCCACGTGTTGCCGAGATCGTTCAGGTAAAGTCCCCGGCCCAGTTCGTAGTAATATGCCAGTGTCGAGGTTTCCGCCTTGTTGACGCGGAAGAGAACCAGCGCGATCTTGCCGGACAAGACGTACGGTTTGAGTTCCGAGATGCCAGGCTCTTCGCGCGGCAGCACGCCGCTCGGACGCCCGGTGTACAAATATACCACTCCCGGATCGTTGGAAAGGATGAGGACCTCCGGCGGGAGTTGTTCGAGGGCGGCAGACACGTTGGCCGCAAACCATTTTTCGCCTGTCAGGGCGCCGCCGGCGGCGTGCAGGCCCTGCGCAAAATGTACCTGGCTGTACGCAAACATGGACAATACGCCCAGCGCAAGCAAGACGGTCGCCGCCCGCCAGGCTGCGGCCTTGCGCCTCCACAACCAGGCGCCCAGGCCGGCAAGCAGCAGAAGCAGCGAAATGTAAATGGGGGACAAGATGCGCACCTGGAACCTGGTGGCCGGATCGAACAGGGTCATGGTGGTCGCCAGGGCGGCCAGGTAAACGATCACGTAGAGACTGTTGGTAAACGACAGGACGCCCGGCATGGCCGCCTGGGAAGGCCGCAGGAAGCGCGGCGCGCCTTTGTATAGTACCCAGGCGGATACGGCCAACCCGATCGCAGCCAGGAGACTCTCGAACAGCCCGGGGACTGCCAGCAGCCGGTTGCGCCACAGGTTGAGCGGGATGATGAACTCGGCCAGGGTTTCGACGCCCAGTTCCCAATTCTCCAGGCTGACCGGATGCCAACTGAGCGCCCGGTTGGTAAAACTGTCTCCCAAGACGCGGTTTCGGATGGACCAGCCCAACATCCAGGGGAGCGCGCTCAAGGCCAGCAAGGCGGCGTCCTGCCAGCGCTTGCGCCAGTTGCCATGCAGGACGAACAAGGCGGCGATCATGGTCGCGAACAGGGACAGGGCGGCATACCGCGCCAGGTAGGCCCATCCAAGCAGGCAGCCCAGCGTAACCAGCAAGAGGGATGCGCGCGCCGTTCCAGACTGTATTCGCTCGAAGTACTCGTCCAGGGCCAGGAACGAGAGCAGGGTGATGAAAATGTATAGCGGCTCGCTCATGGCGCGCGCATGGATGTATAACAGTGAACTGGACAGCAGCGTGGCTGCGGCGGTAAGTAGTCCGGCCGCGCGCGAGCCGGTCAGGCGCCAGCCCAGCCAGCCAGTCAGGAAAACGTTCAGGCCAAACAATGCGCTGTTCAAGGCGCGCGCGCCGCGCAGCGGATCGAGGCCCGTCAAGAAGCCGAGCAGGGCTAAAACCGCCGGGAAGCCGGGCGGGAAATGCGTTACCGGCCCGTTGCTGACCAGCCAGGCCTCGCGGTAGCCCTGCCCGTCCAGGATGCTGCGCGCCCCGGCAATGTACGCAATGGAATCATCGTTCAACCCCAAACCCTGCGGGGTGCTGTAAGCCAGCAGCCAGCCGCCGGCCAGTCCCAGCAGGGCAAGCGTCAGTACAAATAGAACAGATAACTGGCGAGCGTTCATGAGGCAGGGGACGCGCAACTCGTGATACTTGTACGTGTATCCGTAATCTGCGTTTATCCCATTTATCTGTGGTTACGCTTCGAGGTAGCCCTGTTCCTCGAGGTAGGCGATGATCCGCCGGGCGTTCTCTTCGGGTGTGACGCCCGCGCCTTGCAGGGTGATCTCCGGGTCGATGGGCGGTTCGTAGGGATCGTCCACGCCGGTGAAGCCCATCGGTTTGCCGGCCTGCATGGCCTGGCGGGCCTTGGCGTACAGCCCCTTCACATCGCGCTGCTCGCAGACATCTACGGGCGTGTCCATGTAGACCATGATGAAGTTTTCGCCGACCATCTTGCGGGCTTCGTTGCGCGCCGCGCGGTAGGGACTGATGGCTGCGCAGACGACCGCCCCGCCGTGACGGACGAGTTCCCCGGCCACGAAGCCGATGCGGATGATGTTGGTGTCGCGGTCTTCCTTGCTGAATCCCAGTCCCTTGGAAAGATGCGTGCGCACCACGTCGCCGTCCAGCACGGTGATGGTCTTGCCGCGCTCCAGCAGCAATTCCGACAATACCTGCGTGGTAGCAGATTTGCCCGCGCCGCTCAAGCCGGTGAACCACAGGCAGAAGCCCTGGTCATGGCGCGGCGGGTAGGACTGGCGCAGGATTTCGGCCGTCTCAGGGCGGGTGAACCATTCGGGCAGCAATTTGCCTTTTGCCAGGTAATCGTCGCGCACCTGGGTGCCGGAGATGTTGAGCGTCTTCGCGCCTTCCGGCACGTCCTTGACCTCCACGTAGCGGTCCTCGTCGGGCAGGTAGACCAGCATCTCGAACGGCACCATCTTGACGCCCAGTTCTTCTTCGTGCTCTTTGAGCATTTCCTGGGCGTCATACGGCCCGTAGAAGGGCTTGCCGGCGCTGTCATTGCCGGGACCGGCATGGTCGCGCCCGACGATGAAATGATTGGCGCCATGGTTGCGGCGGATGATGGCGTGCAGCAAGGCCTCCTTCGGCCCGGCCATGCGCATGGCTAACGGCAGCAGGCTGAGGGCAGTGCTGTTCTTGTCATAATAGTTCTCGACCAGCGCCTTGTAGATGCGGACGCGGGTGTAGTGGTCCACGTCGCCGGGCTTGGTCAGGCCGACCACCGGGTGGATCAGCAGGCTGCCGCCCACCGCCTCAGCGGCCCGCTTGGTCAGTTCTTCGTGGATGCGGTGCAGCGGATTGCGCGTCTGGAAAGAGACCACGTTGCTGTGTCCCATTGCCTCCAACATTTCCCGCACCTCGGCCGGCGTGCGGCGCAGTTCGACGAAATCATAATACTTCGGCAGGCTGATGACTTTCAACTCGCCGGAAATGCACACCTTACCCCAGCGTCCCATCTCCGAGACCATTGGATGGCGGGCGTCCGTCGTGCCATAGGCCAGGCGCGCTTCCTTCTCCAGGTTCCAGGAGAAGACCTCTTCCAGTTTCATAATTGCCAGCGGCTCATTCAGCGCATTGCGCAGCACGATCTCACTGCCCACCTGCGGCAATTCGTCTGGATTGGCTGTGAGCGTGATGGGCAGCGGCCAGAGCGCGCCGCCGTCCATGCGCATCTCATGCAGGACGCGCTCGTAGGTGGACTTGTCCATGAAACGGTCGAGCGGCGAGAAACCGCCGGTTGCCAGCAGTTCCAGGTCATGCACCGCGCGCTGGTTGATTTTGATGGACGGCAGGGAGGGCAGGCGCGCGATCAGTTCTTCGCGTTCCTTTCCAGCCACCATCAAATCCACCAATTTACCGCCGTAAGGCGAGATCAAATTTGCTTTTGTCATTCATTTACTCCATGAAAATAGGATTGCCATGCCGGGTCGGCAGGCAAACATTGTCCGGTACTATTACAAGCACGAAGGGGAATTATACATCAAAATTCAGTGGGTGAATTTTAGATTTTCCCCCATTTTCCACTGATTTTCCGTAATGTCGGTCATTTCCCCGGTATAATTGGCTTATGAAAAGCCGGGTTCTCCTCAATGACCTCAAACTGGCGCGTAAAATTACCCTGGAAAACCTGAAAGGGTATCGCGCCAAAGTATATCTATTTGGGTCGCAGGCGACCGGGAAGGCTCATCCCTATTCCGACATTGATATCGCTATCCTGCCTTTGCAGCCATTACCGCCGTCCCTCTTTTTCAATCTTCGGGATGCGCTCGAAGAAAGCGATGTCGTACGAACTGTGGATGTGGTTGATTTGCGGGAAGTGGACGAAAAATTTTATCAACGCGTCGTAGACGAAGGTGTTCTATGGACAGAGTAGAAGAACTTCTGGGATTTGCGCTAAAGGCATTGCTAACACTCGAAAAACTTGTCAACCTTCCCAATCCTTCAGACGTTGAACGCGATGCGGCTATTCAGCGATTCGAATATACGTTTGAGACTGTATGGAAAACCGCACAGGCTTACCTGGCCAGGCACGAATTACTGGAAAGCGCATCCCCAAAAGGTGTGATTCGTGGCTGTTTCAAGGCAGGCCTGTTCGATGAAGAGACCGCCGAAAAAATGATGGGGATTGCCAACGATCGCAATTTAACCGTACACACCTATAAAGAAGAATTTGCTGTTCAGTTGTATTCGCGCCTCTCGAATCATGCTACATTATTGCGTCGCTGGTTGCTGGAAATTCAAAAACGAATCGCCTGAAATTTGCGATAGGGGAGTCTAATCCACTCATCCCAAGAACGATTTTCTTTTTGTTCTACCGTTCAATACAATACCTGGCCTGGATAACATCCATCACCGGCGGCGCAAGCCCCGGCATACTGCCCAACACCTGGCAGGCCTGTCGGGCGGCGTACGCATCCGCCGTGATGAGCGGGGACAATGCCTCCAGGTGGGACGCTTGCCCCTCATGCGCATACGCCACGAGGAAGGGCATCCACTCGACCAGGTCGCCCGCTTCCAATCCCTGACCCTGGGCCTGCTCGCCGAGCCGGACGATTTCCTCCCACTCCCCGCGCTGCTGCGCCAACGCTGCCTTCTGGTAATAGTAGCACCAGCCATGCTCGGGTTCGGGACCGAACACGAGCGCCGGGGGCGGGCTGGCAGGCCGGTCGAACAGGATATGCTCCGGCTCGGAAAAAGGCCCGATGGCGCGGATGGAAGCGTCCTCGTCGCGTGAATAGACCGGCTGGGCGCCGTCTATCACCTGCACGCACGAGTCCGCGCCGGGTTGGGTCAGCGCCAGCAGGTTGCGATAATTCTTGTAGGTGCGGATGGTGCGGCGGTTGTCGAACTCCTGGCCTTCTTGCAGGAGCGTTTTCGTCACCGTATCCTGGTTCAGGAGGGCGGCGAATACGCCCGGCTGGATGAACTTCCGGTTCTCCTGCTGTGGGAAGTAGATGAGGCTGGCCGGCCCCCAGATGAAGTAATCTTCCTCGATGGCGACCTGCGGGTAGCGGGCAACCAGCGTGGTGTTCTTCTCCAGTTGCGGGATGCGCCAACTGACCTGCCACCAGAACTCCCGCGTGGCCTGCGTCACTTGCACGGCCTTTTGGCTGTTGGCGTAATGGGTGAAAACGGCCACCAGCACCAGTCCGGCTGCAAGGACCTTGCGCAGGGACAGCATCTCCAGCGAATACAACAGCGCGACCAGGAAAACCACCGCTCCCGCCGAACTGACCATCGAATAGCGCGAGTAGAAACCGAAATCCACCGAACGGTTGACCAGGATGACCGGCAGCAGGCCCGCCAGCGCGCTCGTCCCGCCCAGCCAGAGCGCTTCGGGACGCCAGTCCGTCATCTCGTCCGTGACCGCTGTTTCGAACTGCTGGAAGAAATAAAGGAATACCGCCAGCGCCGCCGCGCCCAGCGCCAGCCCGACCAACAGCAGGTTGCGCGACCAGACCCACGCCAGCAGCGACGACAGCGGCGCGCCCCACGCCAGCAGGAGCACATCCAAACTATCGCTGAACAGGGAGGCCAGCCAGGCCAAACCAGTCCGCAG
Organism: Chloroflexota bacterium; assembly: GCA_049324135.1. GTDB lineage: Bacteria > Chloroflexota > Anaerolineae > Anaerolineales > Villigracilaceae > JAABUE01. Next base: position 8,535 of record JBMOMO010000324.1, on the reverse strand, counting down.
CGGCGACTGGATCACATTGCCCAGTTGCAGGCCCAGGTCGGTTGCGCCGCGCTCCGGCTTGAAGAAAGCGATCCGCCACAGCAGGAAGAGCGCCGGGACCGCGACCACCGGCCAGGCGGCGCGCAGCGTTCCGGCCAGCCTGCGCCGGAGCGTCCCCCCATCCCGGCTCGCCAGCAGGAAGACGGCCGCCCAGCGCAAGAACTCGAAGCCGATGTACCATTCCATTTGCGAGAGGGCGAACCAGCCCAACACAATGGACAATGCAAAACAGACGATCTTTTCGAGGCGACTCTGGGCCAGAACCGCCTTGGCCGTAAACGCAAGCGAGAAAACGGCGGCGGCCAGCCCCACGATATGCGACTGGTAATCAAGCGCATTCGGCTGGTTCAGGAAGCCCGGATAGACCAGGAACAACAGCGCCATCAAGGCCGTCTCGGCGCGCTGGCGCGGCCAGAGATGCCGCAGCAGCCAGCAAAAGCCCAGCCCGCCCGCCAGCCGGAAGAGGTATGCGCTCAAGTTGTAATACAGCGGGTCGCCCCCGAAAAGCAGCCAGGCCGGGACCATCACCAGAACGCGCCCGGGGCGGTCGATGCTGAAAATATCCGCAAAGACCGAAACACCCCTGGCCCCGGCGGCGTACATCAGATACCAGTCGTCGTTGAAATACCCGAACTGCGCCGCGAAAGGCAGGTAAGCCAACCCCGAAACCAGCGCCAGCAGCGCGAACACCCTGAAAGGCTCGGAGCGCCAGATTGAGGTTACCTTTTCCATTCCATTCTCCAGTAGACGCGGCGACTCACAGGCGGACGACGCTGCCGCGCGCATCCGACTCACGAACGGCCTGCACCAGTTCCTGGACGCGCATCCCATCTGCGAGCGTACAGGCGGGCTGCGCCTCGCCGCGCGCGACGGCCACAAAATGCTTCATCTGCTCCAGGAACATGACGTTGCGCTCCCAGCCCTCCGGCATGGGATAGGCCTGCCATTCTTTTGTTTCTGCGCGGTAGACATGCGTTACGCCATCTGCCAGGTCCCATTTGATGGAGCCTTTCGTTCCAACGATATCGAAGGTATGCACCGGCGGCTGGCGGTTGTAGTCGAGATGCAAACTTCCCAGCGCGCCGCCCTCGAAGCGCAGGCCGATCTTGGCGGTGTCGTCCACGTCCACTTCCAGGTCGCTGACCTTGCCAACGAAGCCCCACACCTGCTCCACTTTTTTCCCGACCAGCCAGGGCAGGTAGTCGAGCGAGTGGCATTGTGTCAGCGCCACGCCGCCGCCCAGGTCAGCGCGGGCGGCGTAGCCCTGGCGGTAATCCTCCCAGGGATGCCAGCCGGGCAGGTACTCGCCGAAATGCACGTGCGCCGAGACGATACGCCCAATTTCCCCATCCATGATGAGTCGTTTCGCGCGCGCCAGGCCGGGATGATAGCGGAACTGGAAGGCGACCAGCACTTTCGATCCGCTTTCCTTCACAGCGGCTTCGAGTTGCTCCAGCCGCTCGGTCGAATGCGAGATCGGCTTTTCGAGCAGGATGGCGCGGCCGGCTTGGGCGGCCGGGATGGCTACATCCAGGTGCATGGCGGTAGGATTTGCCACGATGACGGCATCCGGTTTGTGTTTTTCGAGGGCGGCGTGAATGTCCGTTTCGACGGGGTAGCCCGCCAGTTCATCGTCGGGCAGGGTGGCTTTGCGCGTGCGGAGGAGGACAATGTCCGCTTCGCCGAGGGCGATCAGGTTGCGCATGTGACGGCGGCCCACCGAGCCGAGGCCGGCAATGAGGTATTTCATGTTTCTCCAATCTCGTTGGTCGAGTAGGCGGTGTTCTTCCGCCGTATCGCCCGCCCTGGCGTTCAGGGCAGGGAGACCAACCATAATCGAGCATCTTTGCAAGTTGGTGGTCTCGATGTGCGGCTCATTTCACTCGCAGCCACTCGACCACCCGTTTATCACCAATCTAAATCGTTTTCGTACTTCCACCGGACCAACATCTCGCCTGCAACTTGCTTGAAAACGGCTTTATCTCGTTGGCTGAACAGGCGCGTCCAGTTGCCGGCCCGTCCCTTAGGCAGGAAGGAGGCGATGTCCTCGTTGCGGCGGGACTGCCATTCTTCGTCCGGGTTGGAGGCCATTTCTGCGAGCAGGCTCTTTTCCAGCGCTTTGTCGGCCGCGACGCCCAGGAATTCCCAGGCTTTCTTCATCTCCTCGAAGGGATGCGCCAGCAGGTCTTCGTAGCGCAGGCCATAGAAGTTTTCGCCGAACAGGCGGCGGGATTCGTCCTCGGTCTCTTGCAGGTCGTGAACCCAGTCGCCAGCGGTGCGGCGGATGAAGGCCTCGGTGAAGATGGAGCGGCGGCCATCCTCGAAGGAAGCGGGATCAAGCCGCAGGTCCGTGATGATGCGTTTGTCTTCTGCTGTCAGGAATTTGGATTCTTCGACGAAGTTGCGGAAACGCTCCGAGATGATGACATCCCGCCCGTCGCGGACGATGTAGACGATCTTGGCGTCGGGGTAGACGGCGTGCAGGTCGCGCACGGCCTGGCCGTGGATGACGGACGAGGGGCTTTTGTCGCCGACGATGCGCTTGCCCTGGCGGGCGGCGTCGCGCTCCATGATGAGGTCGGCGGCGGCGCGCAGGACGAGCGGGGACAGGTCGCGCCCGTCATTCCAGCGGTTGGACTTGCGCGCCAGCCATTCCTCGGCTTCGGGCGTGTCCACCAGCGACTTGAGCAGCGGCTTGCGGGTGAAGAAGTGCGCCTGGTAGTTGCAGTGCACTTCGGGGTGCAGGCGGACGAGGCGCATGAGCAGCGTCGTGCCAGAGCGAGCGTGGCCGAGGATGAAGAACTTCTCGCGCGGGAAGAATTGCTTGATCTCGGCCACTTCCTCGGGCGTGATAGCCGGGATGGGATTGCGCTTATTCTTTTTGGGGTCGCCCTTGAGCAGGATGCGGGCGGCGGATTTGAGGCGGGTGAACATTTTGGCAATTATCCCCACAGGTCTTCGAGGTGTTGACGCCCTGCTTCGATGGATTTTGTTTCAAGAAATTTCTTCATCTTCGACCAGGGAGTTTTATCTATCATTTGCGGCATAGGGAGGGCCTCGGCATCATCAAAATAAGACAAGGCGCGTAGCGCGCTGACGGGAAATGAACGTACTTTGGCATATTTGATTGCCGCAACCTGAAATAGCGATTCGAGTGGAACACGCTGGAGGATGCAATACAAATCTACCATGTCCTTGCGGGTACCGCGGTTGACGATGGCGGCAAGTTTCATGGCGCCAATTTCCTCCACACTGGCAAGGCGCATCTTGGCGACCCGTAAAGTTGGCTTAACCAAAGGATATAAATTCAAGCGAAAGAAACTTATTCCCACGCCGCTCCAATTGACAACGAAGGTGGAGTCCTTGTCATACGTGATGGCAAGCGTCGGGTCGTCGAGAAGTGAGCGGAGTGCAGAACGCTGGTCGGGACCGACTGCGTTTTTGTCCTCCGAGAAAAAATCCGGGTCAACGGAGAAGCGATGCCCTAAGTGCAAAGCCAACCCTGTACCGCCTGCTAAATAAAAATCCTGCAAGGGTTCCCATTCACCAAGCAGGCGGCACGCATCTTGTGTAACAGGCGTGAGCGCCTCCCAATGTGGTTTTTCGAGAATCAATGCTCCCATATTTCCCCGCCGACCGGCGCAAAAGGCGGTTTCCGCCACTTGCGAATTCCCAGCAGTTTGCGCCAATAATGGAATGTGACTGGTTTCAGCCAACGCTGGCCATGTTCACGCAAAAATATACGGATGCGTTCACTTCGATAGAGTCTAAACAGCCAGCGGATCTCGTCCCACGTCCCAAATTCGAGCGTGCGTTGGATGATCAGGTTGGCGTCTTGGGCAATATCGAGTTGCGCCAGATCGTACTCCTGGAAATAGGGCTTCAATCCTGCGGGGATGCGTGTCGTGTCATCCGTTGTTTGCATGGGAGTATTATACCTGCCAGGTCTCATCTCTTCCAAGTCAGCATGACCAACCCAACCAGGCATTTCAAAGATCGACGAGCGGCAACGAGACGACATTTTCCGCAAGCGGCAAAACCACCTCGCCAGGAAAGATCACGTATCCTGACGCGGCTTTTTTCTTGAAGTCTGCTTTGAAAGAAACAATCCCCTTTGCCATTTCGGGGCGCGGCGTTTCGGTTTGCTTGATCTCCAGCGGAACCAGTCCCGATTGCGTTTCGACAATCAAATCCACTTCGGAGCCGTGCGAGGTGCGCCAGTAATACATGGCAGGCTCCTCGCCGCGATGCAGGAATATCTTGAGCATGTCGGCCGCGACCAGGTTCTCGAAGATCGCGCCGCCCATGGGGCCGCTCATGGCGTGTTCCACATCCCGCAAGCCGACCAGGTAACAAAGCAAACCTGTGTCTGTGAAATAAACCTTCGGCGCTTTGACCAATCTCTTGCCGATGTTGGCGTAATAAGGGCGAAGTAAAAAAACCTGGAAACTTGCTTCGAGCAGGGAAATCCAGTCCCTGGCGGTGTTGACAGAAATGCCCACGTCCCGCGCCAGGTCGCTGACGTTCAGGATTTGCGCGCTGCGCGCTGCCAACGCCCGCAGGAAGGTTTGGAACTGAGTCAGGTCGCCGATGTTGCGCAGGTTGCGCACATCCCGTTCCAGGTAGGTTTGGACATAACTGGCGTACCACAAACGGAAATCCCGTTCAGGGCGCTTGACAATTTCGGGATAAAAACCGCGCAGGATTTGTCCCCACAGTTCGGGCCGGGTCTGGTTTTCCAGGCTGGCGGCCTGTTTCTCCCACGGCAGGGAACGTCCCGCCTGCCCATCCACCTCCCAGCGCGACAAAGGCAGGAGTTTCAGCACGGCGGCGCGTCCCGCCAGGCTCTCGGTCACTTGCCGCATGAGGAGTAAATTCTGGGAACCTGTGAGGATATATTGCCCGACGCGGTTACGCTGGGAATCGATTTTCTCTTTGAGATATGGGAGCAGTTCAGGCGCATATTGGATTTCATCGAAGATGACCGGCGGCGGATGCAGATTCAAAAACCCGCGCGGATCGTTCAACGCAGCCAGCCTGACATCGGGCGGCTCCAGCGAAACGAGCGGGATCTTCCCCTCGAACAGACGCTTGAGGAGCGTGGTCTTGCCCGACTGGCGCGGTCCCACCAGCGCCGCCGCAGGGAACTCGCGGATCGCCTTTTTCAGGACCGGTTCAAGGCTTCGGGAAATGTACGTTTCAGCCATCGTTTCTTTGTGCAATTTTGCAATTATACTGCAAATTTACACAAAACTATCATTTCCAATTCAACATCACCAGCCCAACCAGGCAGACCAAAATCCCCGCGATGTTCACCCATGAGATTTTGTCCTTGAAGAGGAAAATCGCCACAGGCACAAGAATGAGCGAGGCTGTCACATTGACCATCACGGCGGCAATGCCCAGGTTCCAGCCGGAGCGATAGACCAGCAGGAAGCCGAACTCGATGCCGACAATGGCAATCGCCAGTAGGAAACTGGCCCAGTTGAGTTGCTTGAGTTCGAAGGTCAGTCCGTTTTTGGCAGGGAACAGAAGCGTTGTGACCAGCGTGATGACAAGGGCAACGACGTAGGTCACGACCAGGGAGATGGCAAAGTTGACGTTGGCGGGCGTGCTCTTGGCGCTGAAGTGGTAGAGCGCGCTGGATGCAATTGCGAGGGCGATGGAAAAGTAGAAGAGGGACATGTTGTTTAGTCGCATCGTTCGATTGTCTGATAGTCGCAATGACGTTATCGGTCCAATATCTTCAAGATAAAATCAGCCGTTCGCTTTCCAGAACTTGCATCGGTAAACGTGATCTCGTCTTCGACAAACTTCCTGCGCTCGGCAGAATCGATCCTTCGGTCTTTCAGGTACATATTCAAGGCGTCACGCAATTCGTTCTCGTCGTTTGCAACCCGCCCGGCTTTTGCCAGCCTGAAACGCTGGTGCGTGGGCCAATCGCCGATCTCTTTCAGCGACAACGAAAACTTGTTTTTTTTGTTCCACCCTCCAGGGACATCCATCGTGGCGGCGATCATAGGGGTGTCATGCACGGCGGTTTCCACCAACATCGTCGAGTAAACAGTAACCACCACGTCCGAATACGCCATCATGGAGGATTTCTCGTCCATGTCTTCGCCGCCGTAGTAGCCGAGCGATCCGCCCAACGCCACCGGCTGGACGACATGCACGTGCGGATATTCCTTCTCCAGGTCAAATACGCGCGCGCGTTCGTCTGCAAAAATCTTCGGCTTGTCCTGGAAGTGACTCGGGTGCAGGCGGATCAACAACTGCGAAGGCTCCGCCAGCGCATCGGACGAAACCAATTTCGCCAGCGCTTCGATATTCGGATAGTTGGGCGCAAAATGGACGAAACTGCTGGCGTACGAGATCAACTTGCGCCCCGGGTCGAGTCCGTGAAGTGCGAAATACGCCTCGCGCGGCATGAGCCACTGCCTGCGGAAATACCCGTCATACGAAGGGATGCCGCCGATGTTGACATGCTCCGGATCCCAATCTGAGCCGTAGACCAATTCATCCTTTTGCAGTTGAGACCAGCACGTTGCCCATTGGACATCTGCGCCTGAGACGTTGTACGAGGACGAGTTGTCCCAGCCGACGATGACGGTTGCGGTTCGGACTCCCCTGCGGGCTGCTTCCCTTAAAAGATAACGGTCCAGCCTCCAGCCAGGCGTCGAAGCGATCACCATGTCCGGGTTGTATTTCTCGAATAGATCGGTATACAGCCCCGGGTCCGGCGTGAAGCGGCTCTGCATCCGCACTAACAATTTGCGCGCCCACGAAAAATTCCGCAGCAAGAGGATCGCCAGCGCGGACGGAATCCAGATCCCCAAACGGAACTTCCACGAGTTCTCAGCCCACACTTCCCAGATGTGGCTGTCCATGGCTTCGGTGTTGATGCGCCTCGACCCGCCCACGCGGCGCAGGTAAGCGAACAGCCATTGCAAGCGCGGCTGCACTTTCTTGGCGTAGTCGTTCGCTTGTTCGAGGCGCAAGCCTTCGAAAGTAAGTCCCGGTTGTGCAAAACGCTGCGCGATCTTGTCTTTGGTTTCATCGTCGGTGAGCAGGACGATTTCGACGCCCGCGGCGAGCAGCGTCGGGACGAGGTCGCTTTGCAGGAAGTAGATGATGGCCATGCCGTGGTCGGCGGAGATGAAGATTTTTTTGGTCATGTAGTCGGAGGGTGGCGCAGTGAGGCAGTTGGTGGGCTGCCCGCTTTTTCCTTATCTGAGGGTTGTTGCAGTTTCCGGTGAAGGCGCTGGTTTTGCTGGCGACCAGGAGTGTAGCACGAAAGCGCCCGGAAATACAAGCGTTCCCCCGACCCGGAGGGCTGGGGGCGCCTGCTTTCGATACAAGAAAGAGGGGCTCGAATCGCGCCTTCGATCCCTGGCTGTGACCTACTGGCCCGCGAGCGTGGCGGTGACGGTGGTATCGACCTCTACTGAATTGAACATCTCCAGGGCGAGTTGGCCGTAATCTGCGAACCCCGCGTCTGATACGCCCACCCCAAAATGCACGACCGTGAGATCGGCCAATGCGGTCCCGAGCATCCAGTGCACCACAGCGCCGTTCGCTTCTGTGCTGGTGGCTTGTGTCACGAAATACGTCACATAGGGACTGGGCGTGGTGATGGTAGGCTCTTTGAACACAAAGGTAAAGCCGGTGGCCGGGGAGAAGGCCTGCTGGTGCAGGTTTGCCAGGTTGGCTGGCTGGGCCAGTCCAGCCCCCACCTGGTTGATGGTCCCAAAGGCAAGCAAGACCGGCTCCTTGAAATCCGGCCTTTTCTCGATGAACGCGCGGCTGGGAGCGATGGCAAAGGCCAGACCGGTAGCGGTCGGCGTTTCGTTGATCGCCCAACCGGAGGGGTGCTTGATGTAGAACACGCCGTTGGAACTGGCGTACTCGCTCAATGCGCTCTCACTGGCCTGCGGCGGGTCGGTCGGGGCAGGTTGCGTGGGGGCCGCAGTCGGTTGCGCCGGCGCTGGTTCTGGCGTGGAGGTGTTGCTCCCACACGCGGGGAGCGTCAGCGCAAGCAACGCAACGATGAGAAGAATACGATAGGGGTACAGGTGCGTTCTCTGCATGGCGATCATTCCTTCCTTGTCAACATGGCTTTTTGTTTTGAAACTCACGGTGTAGAACCGTTGTTACTTTTCTTGTTTGCCCATCTCAAAAAGGATCGCTGGTAGTGATAAATTTGAAGGGATGGACTTTAACGCAAATACCCTGTGGGTACGATGAGACGCGAATTGGCAAATTTTACGAATAAATCAAGCAGGAATTCGGACATTCGCAAAATTCGCGTTGAGAATCGCCATTATCTATTACGGAACATTACGAAATATCACGATCCCCAACCCTACTAGGTCAAAGAACAAATACAAGGTGGTCAGCATAGACAGCCTCTCGAAGAGACCCTGCGCTGCTCGAAAAAACGATTGGGAACGCAAGATCAGGTAGGTCGGTACGAAAACGGTCAACCCGACCAGCGCC
>JBMOMO010000323.1:0-5593 GCA_049324135.1 Chloroflexota bacterium | reverse complement strand
GTTGGTGGCGGGACCGTCCTCGTCCGGCAAGACCACCTTCTCGCGCCGCCTTACGGTGCAACTGCTGGCGCGCGGCATTTCCCCCTACCCGCTCGAACTCGACCAATACTTCGTCGACCGCGAAAAGACCCCGCGCGACGAGAACGGCCAGTACAACTTCGAGGCCATCGAGACCCTCGACCTGCCCCTCCTGGCCGATCATTTGCAGCAACTGACGGCCGGCCGGGAAGTGCAACTGCCGCATTTCAACTTCAAGACCGGCCTGCGGGAACCGGGAGAAGTCCTGCGCTTGCAGCCTGGGCAGATCATCATCCTGGAAGGCATCCACGGCCTCAACCCGCGCCTCATTCCCGACGCGCTGGCCGGGCGCGCCTTCCGCATTTACGTCTCGGCCCTCACCCAGTTGAACCTCGACCGCCACAACCGCGTCTCCACCACCGACACGCGCCTGATCCGCCGCATCGTGCGCGACGCGCGCGAGCGCGGCTATGTGGCGCGGCAGACCATCTCCGGCTGGGAATCGGTGCGGCGCGGCGAGAAGAATTACATCTTCCCCTACCAGGAAAACGCCGATGTCATGTTCAATTCTGCGCTGGTCTACGAGTTGGCCGCGTTGAAACCGTTGGCCGAGCCGCTCCTGCGCCAGGTGCCGCACGGCATCCCGGAGTACATCGAGGCCAAACGCCTGCTGGCTTTCCTGGAATGGTTCCTGCCGCTCGCTCCAGACCTGATCCCGGAAAACTCCATCGCGCGCGAATTCCTGGGCGGCTCCATCCTCAAAGATTTCAGGCTGTGGAAAGATAACCCCCGCCCGGGCGGCCGCTGACGACCACAAGCAGCCCCACAGGCATCCCCATGTCCATCCCTGCCATTTTCCTCATCGCCCTCAGCATGGCCATGGACGCCTTTGCGGTCTCGCTCTGCTCCGGCGTCAAGATCGGTTCCGGCGCGCGGCCGGCTTTCCGCCTGGCCTTTCATTTCGGCCTGTTCCAGGCGCTCCTGCCGGTCATCGGCTGGCTGTTCGGGAATACCATCGAGCCGTTGGTCAAGGACTATGACCATTGGGCCGCCCTGGCCTTGTTGTCCTTTGTAGGCGCTCGGATGGTGCGTTCGGGGTTGAGCGCAGATGACGAGGGGGACAAACAAGACCCCTCGCGCGGCTGGACGATGGTCATGCTCTCGGTGGCCGTCAGCATAGACGCGCTGGCGGTCGGACTCAGCCTGGGCCTGCTCGGCGTCACCATCTGGATGCCAGCCCTGGTCATCGGCCTGGTGACGGGGGCGCTTTCCCTGGCCGGGCTGCGCATCGGACTGCATTTCGGCAAGCAGTGGGGAAAACCGGTCGAAGTGCTGGGCGGACTGGTGTTGATCGGGATCGGGCTGCAGATCGTATACAGTCACTTGCTGGCCTGAGACGACCGGGCAACCGCCATCCAATTTCAATCCACAATGAACAATTTGACGCCCGTCTGGGTGGAGGAGCGATGCGCCTCCGCATTGTCCGCCACCTGGTAACTCATGCCGGGCTTCAGAACGAATGTGCGCCCGTCGTCGAGTTCGGTGTGCAACTCGCCTTCCAGGCATAACAGGATGTGGCCTTTCTTGCACCAGTGATCGGCCTGGTAGCCGGGCGTGTACTCCACCATGCGGACGCGGATCGTATCGAAGGTTTGCGTGCGCCAGTAGGCCATGCCGGTTTCGCCTTTATGCTCCGTCCGTTCGATGGCCGACCAGTCGGTGGTTCCAAAAGGGATATTTTCCATGTTCATGTGGTTTTCCTTGCTCCCACTTTTCGGTGGGGAATTGCCTATGGGGCATACTCGTAACCGGCCTCACGGTGCAGGGACGCGATCAATCCCTGCCCCTTGTCATTGAAGTGGATGCCGTCGCTTTGGTAGATTCCCTTGAGCGTTTCATCCCCATTGGGCCCATTGAGAACCCGGTAGGTTTGCACTACGGTTATGCCGCGTCGACCGGCTGCTTCTACCAGGTGGTTCCTCCAGGTTTCGAACCCCGGTTCATGCAGCGCCTCGAACCGGCCATGCCGCCGCCAATCCTCCATGAACAACGGCGGGATGCCGACATCCGCTATTCGGATGAGCGTCTCCTGGGGATTGGAAAGCGCCAGGATTTCATCCAGGATGGCGTCTATGGTTTCCCTGAACGTCCCGGCCGCCTGGGCGAGGCAATCGAGGTTCTCCTGCCCTCCGCACGTCCCGGCGCTGTATCGCGCCAGCGGCTCGCTGAAGTCGTTCCAGCCGACCCAGATGGTGATGACCTCGGCCTCTCGAATGCGGTCCCGGAGCGTCTTGTCCTGGCGTAGTTGTTCCAGCAAGCCGAATGTGGTCAGGCCGGTGCGCGCGTAGTTGTACACCTCCACCTGCACCCCCAGGTCGGCTTGTATGTACTCGGCATAGTAATCCACATAGGACCGTTCCGCGCCATAGCCGGCGGGATAGGAATCGCCCAGCGCTACGTAATCCCAGGTTCGGTTCGTACACATGGCAAAGACAGGCAGGAGCAAAACGATGGAAAGGGCGATGAGCAGCCTGGTCAGGCTGGGAACTCTGGACATGGCGGCCTCCGGCGCGCAGGCAGGCTACCTCAAAAACTCCGCCGCCGCTTCCGCCATCCAGGCTGCCGCGCGCGGCAGGGCGGCCTCGTCGAAGTCGAACTTGGGATGGTGGTGGCCGTAGTCCAGCCCGCGGGCGCTGTTGGCCGAACCGACGAAGAAATAACAGCCGGGAATTTTTTCCAGCATGAAAGCCATATCCTCTGCGCCCATGGTCAGGTGGCTGGATGTGTCCAGGTCTGCGTCGGGCAGCGCGCGGCGCGCGGCCGCCTGCACGCGCCGGGCGATTTCGTCCGCGTTGATCATGGCGGGCGTCAGGCGTTTCACGGTCACGTCCGCTGTGCAGCCCATCGCCGCCGCCACACCCTGCGCGATCTCCTCGAAGCGCCGCAGCACCGTCTCGCGCACGCTCAACTCGAAGGTGCGGATGGTGCCTTCCAGTTTCGCTTCCGGCGGGATGACGTTGAAGGCCTGCCCGGCGTGGAACATGGTCACGCTGACGACGGCCGCCTCCAGCGGCGCGACATTGCGGGAGACGATGCCCTGCAGCGCTGTGACGACCTGGCAGGCCGCCAGCACCGGGTCTGCGGTTCGGTTCGGAAGCGCGCCATGCCCCCCCCTGCCTGCTACCGTTATCTTGAACTCTTCCGCGCCTGCCATGACCGGCCCGGCGGCGGCGTGGACCCAACCGAGCGGTTTCTCGTTCCACAGGTGCAGCGCCAGCGCCAGGTCGGGCTTGGGGTTTTCGAGTACGCCCTCGCGGATCATCGCCTCGTTGCCGCCGACCTCCTCTCCGGAGGTGCCTTCCTCGGCCGGCTGGAAGACGAATTTGACCGTCCCGGCCAGGTCGGCGCGATGGGCGTGCAGCAGTTTGGCGACCGTCAACCCAATGGCGGTGTGGCCGTCGTGCCCGCAGGCGTGCATCACGCCGGGAGCGGTCGAGGCGTAGGCGGCGCCGGTTGCCTCGGTAACAGGCAGGGCGTCCATATCGAAGCGCAGCAGGACGACCGGGCCGTGGCGGTTGCCTTCCAGCAGTCCCACCACGCCGGTCCTGGCGACGCCGGTGGTTACTTCCAGTCCCAGGGTTTGCAGTTCGCGCGCCACGATCCCGGCGGTGCGCACTTCGCGGAAGCCCAGTTCGGGGTGGGCGTGCAGGTCGCGCCGTATGGATTGCGTGTATTCAAAAATGGATTGGGCTTCTTCAGGGAAGTTTGGCATGGGGGTTCCTTTGCAGGCTTTAACCATATTTGATGACGCGGAATTTTTCCTCGTAGCGCGGAGCCTCGTCGGTGCTGTCTTCGGTGTGGCGCGCGCGCATCCGCTCGATGAAGGCCTTTTCCTCGCGGATCTGCGTCTTGTGCTGGAGCAAGGCTCGCAGTTTGACCGGCCAGGTGTCGGTCACGTCCAGGGTGACGTTAGGTTGTTCGGTCAGCGAGACCCATACTTCGCGCGGCATGTGCGGCCGGTAGCCTTCGGCCAGCAATTCGGGGAAATAGGATTTGTTGCCGGCGGCGGGGAAGACCGCGTCCAGCACGGCCTGCCCGGCGGCGCGGTGGTCGGGGTGGTTGACGCCGTAGCGGGCGAACAGGTTCTGCGGGTCGCAGGTGACGAGGATGTCGGGCCTGTGGCGGCGGATGAGGCGCACCACCTCGCGGCGCAGGTCCAGGTCGGGGACCAGGTAGCCGTCCGCCCGGTCCAGGAAATGAACCGCTTCGACGCCGATCTCGCGGGCGGCGGCTTGTTGTTCCTCGTGGCGGATGCGGCACAGGTCGTCGGGCGTTATGTCGGGCGGGGTGCTGTCATTGAATCCTTTGTCGCCGCAGGTCAGCAGGTGGTAGGTGATGCGATGCCCGGCGCGCGCCCAACGCGCCAGCGTTCCGCCGCAAAAAAATTCCGGGTCATCCGGATGCGCCAGGATGACCCGGATATTTTGGGGTTCAGGCCAGTGACCGGGGCGTTCTTCGGTTGCCATGTTTCTTTTTGCCACAAAGGCGCGCTATTGGTCGCGTCTTAGTATCTCGGTCCCCGGAATGGGGGTTGGGTCTTTGCGGCCGGCGCGCCTTTTGCAGTCGCGTCGTCTTTCCCCGTTTGGGAGGGCTGCTTGCAGTCGCATTCGCCGTTTTCGTGTTTGTCGCACGGCGCTTCGGCCTTGCGCCGCAGGGCTTCGAGTTCGTCCCAGGGTTCGAGCAGGTCGCGGTGGAAAGTCTGGAAGGAGGGGCGGCCTTCGCCCTCGAACATGACGGTGATCATGCCGTTGAGCGGCGTCACGTCCACCACTTTGCCCTCGCCGTTGGGCGTGACCACGCGCTTGTTGCGCTTGGGCAGGGTCTTGCGGGCTTCCACGTATTGCTCATATTCATAGATGAGGCAGCAGCGCAGCCGCCCGCACATGCCGGTGATTTCGGAGGGCGTCAGTGAAATGCCCTGCTCCTTGGCCATCTTGATCGAGATGGGGCTGAAATCGGCCAGGAACTTGGAGCAGCAGCGCGCCTCCAGCCCGCAGGCGCCCATCCCGCCGATGACCTTGGCTACGTCGCGCGGGCCGATCTGGCGCATCTCGATCTGCGGCTTGGGGTAGAGTTTCTGCATATCGCGCTTGAGCGACTTGAGGTCGGCTTTCTCGTCGCTTTCGGTGGAGAACAGGAAGGTCAGGCGCGCGCCGTCATAGTTGTATTCGGCGGCGATGATCTTGACGCCCTCCAGTTTGAGTTCGGCGGCGCGGGCGCGGCATTCGATCATGGCTTCGGTCTGCCGCGCCTGCCAGGTCTCGCGCAGCAGCAGGTCGCGCGGGGTGGCGCGGCGTTCCACGGGTTTCCAGCCGCCGTCCGGCGGGGCTGGCGGTTCCGGCAGCACCTGGATGACCTCGCCCAGGTGACGTCCGCGCGAGGTGTCCACGATCACATGCTCGCCGACTTTCAGGTCGCGCAGCGTGGTCGAGTCAAAATGATAGATTTTCCCGATGGGATTGAAGCGGATACCAACGATAAGGGGTTGCATGGGCGGAATTATACCGTATTGAGG
>JBMOMO010000322.1:0-5640 GCA_049324135.1 Chloroflexota bacterium | reverse complement strand
ATTTTCGAGAGAGGGAGTTTATTGTCCATCGCATTAAATCCTTGTTTTGCGTTTTGTCATTGCGAGGAGGGCGCTTTTCCCGACGAAGCAATCTCCTTGTGCGAGAAAGAGATTGCTTCGCCGCTGTCGCAGCTCGCAATGACAAATAGTCAGCGCCTCAGTGGTTCAAAAGACCTGAACGATCTCAAGCAGGCGCTTCGGTTTTGACTTCGCCTTTGGTCACGGGTAGCAGCATCAACCCGCCGAGGAGCGAGCCGGCAAAGACAATCAACCAGATATTGCTGTAATCATTGCCGAACTGTTCCACCACGAAACCGCCCGCCAGGGGCCCCAGGATATAGCCAAGCATACGGGCGATTGCCATCATCCCTTCCAACGAACCCAGCACGCGGTCACTGGGGACAGCGTCCATCACCATCGGCACTTGCGGAACCCAGACCAGCGCCCACAGGAATCCGCCGACTGCCAGCGCGGGCCAAACCACCGCCTGGCTGGGGAAGAGGTAGATGACCAGTCCCATCAGCGCGAACGCGGCGAAGCCAATCAACGAGGACTGCTTGCGGGTGATTCGTTTCAGGATGAAGCCCGTCGGCAGCGCACCCAAAATGAACGCCGCGCCGCCAGCCGCGTACAACATCCCCGAGTCGCCCACGCCCATCTTCAAGACCGAGACGCCGTAGGAACTGGCGAAGGAACCGAGTTGCCCAAAAGCAAAGTAACTGAAAAAGACGCTCAAGTACAATAGCGCCAGGCTCTTTTGATTTTCCTTTGGGAGCGATTTCAATTCGGCGAGGGTATCCTTTGGCGACAGGCGTTTTTTCTCGCCACCGTGTTCGATTTCTTCAATCGGCGGCTCGGTAATCCGCACCGCGACCAGCGAGACCACCACCGAGGAAAGCCCCGCGCCCACCCAGAACGGCAGACCGGGATTCACATCGAAGAGTATTGCCCCGATGATGGAGGCAATCACGCCGAAGGCTGCGCCGATGAAGTTGGCAATCGCATTCGCCATCGAGCGGTGCTTCGAGGGGGTGATGTCGTACATGATGACATCGGCTGGCGTGCGAATGACCGCGTATGCCAGCAGCATGATGACCAGCATGGCAACAAACGGAATCAGGTACGGCATCAGTTTTTCGGTCTGCCCGTTCAACTCCGGCGGAACCGCCATGACGAAGACGGGGATCAGGATGAAGGCAATGATCATGATCGGCATGGTGAAGATGATCCACGGCTTGCGGCGCCCGAAGCGGCTGCGGGTGGTGTCGCTGAGCAGACCAATCACCGGGCTGATGAAAAGTCCCGCGATGTTATCGAGGGTCAAAATCAAGCCCGTCACAAACGCGCCGAGTCCGAACCCAACCGTGACCTTGACTTCCGCGCCCAGCACAAAATTGGGGTTGCCCGCCTGAAGCCAGATGGGAACGTAGGTGTTGTAGAGCGTCCACATCAACTCGGTGCTGGCGACGATGAAACAAACCAGCACGACCCGCCCCCAACTGAAATACTTGTTTTGATTGCTCATCTTGATTCTCCTTCTTGTGATGGGTGAATTGAACGTCACTCGATTACAAATTTTTCCATTTTGTCCAAAAATGCCGGGTCGAAGTCCGCGCCGTGACCGGGTGTATCGGGCAGGTTGACCTTGCAGCCGTTGAAGACCGCGCCGCCGAGGACGGGGTCTTCGGCGTAATGGTGAACCGTGTCGAGGTCGGCAAACTTGATGTTGCTCCGCGCCGCGATCAAATGCGCCCCCGCGCTAATTCCCACCCGCGTCTCGAACATGCCGCCGACCATGCAGGCGATTCCCGCCGCCTCACCGACCGCGTTGATTTTCAACCCCACATGGATTCCGCCCGACTTCGCCAGTTTGATGTTGAAGTAATCACAGGCGCCCATCTCCGCCAGCCGAGCCGCATCGCGATGGTCGAAAATGGACTCGTCCGCCATGATGGGAATCGGGCTGAGATCGTGAACCCGCTTCAAGCCCTGGTTGTTCCAATGCGCGACAGGCTCTTCGCAAAACGTGATGTTGTATTCCGCCAAATCTTGCAGGGTGGCAATCGCCGTGACCACATCCCAGCCCTGATTCGCGTCGAGTTGGATGGGCAAATCCATGCCGACGGCTTCGCGGATGGTTTGAATGCGGCGCACATCATCGGCGCGATTCGTCCCTAACTTGACTTTTAACGAGCAGGCGCCTTCCGCCACGTAATCCAGCGCTTTTTGCGCCATCGTCTGCGGGTCGCCAATCCCAATCGTAAAGTCGGTGGTAATCTCTCGCTTTTCCCCGCCAAGCAAGGCATACAGCGGAAGTCCCGCCTGCTTTGCCAACAGGTCATACAGCGCGATATCGAAGGCGGATTTGCTTGTGCTGTTGTAAACGAAATACGAGTCGATTTCCTTCAACCGCGCTTCGATAGCCAGCGGATTTTTCCCCAGCAGCAATTGGGCAATCGTTTTCGACGCCTCGAAACTGGTCGCCTGATTTTCCCCGGTGATAAACCAATAGGGCGAGCCTTCGCCAACCCCAACCAGCCCGGTGTCGGTGAAAATGCGGACGGCGATTCCTTCACCGCGCCGCGCTTCGCCCAACGCAATCCTGAATGGCGTGATGAAGTCCAGGTTGATCTTGTAGAGTTCGATTCGGTTGATGAGGGGAGAGGCCATTGCGCGCATCCTACACTTTGCCTTGCAGGGCAAGCCGGTCGTTCATGGCCCGCTCGATGTGGCAGGCAATCAACGCGCGGGTCAGGCCAGAGTCCCTCGCTTCGAGCGCCGCCAGCAGTCCCGCGTGATCGGCGATGTTGCGTTGACCGTCGGCAACGCGCACCTCCTCGGTGGTCGCAGTCAACAGGTAGCGCAGGTTGTTGAAACTGAGCAGCGGCGTCAGGATGTGGATTAAAGTCCAGCGGCGGCTGGCGTGGATGGCAATCATGTGAAATTCCATATTCTTCTGTCGCGCCACATCCACCGACTTTGGGTCGGCATTTGTCCCCGTGTAGGGCAGGAGTGCCTGCATTTGTTGCAATTCTTCATCGGTGATGACTTGCGCCGCTGCCTCCCATGCCAATCCTTCTGCAACCAGGCGCATTTCGTAGATGTCCTTCAAATCGTCCGCTGAAATGTATGGGATTCTCACCCCTTTACGGGGAACGCGCTCCGCCAGCCCTTCGAACGCCAAACGGTTGAGCGCATCCCGAGCCGTAACCTGACTCACTCCATAGGCGGCGGCAATTGCCTCCTGCCGCAGCCAATCCCCCGGCTTGACCTGCCCCGACGAGAGGGAGGCGCAAATCGCTTCGTAGGTTACATCCGAAGCACGCTTTTTCTTCTCGGTCACGTCACACCTCAATTATCGATAATGTTATCGATAATATTTTATTACGAAGTGTGGCCGTTGTCAAATCAAACCGGTGATGTACGGCGATGAGCAGGGTTACTGCCTGCTTGCACTTGTCGTTTCGTCTGCCAACAAGATTTTTATAAATCCCCAAACTTGCGCGAGAGATGGGACGAAAAGCCTTTCATCGGGTGAATGTAAATTTCGAATCGTCGGTCCCATCGAAATCGTATCCAGCCCGCCGCAGCGGTCGCTGATGATGCCGCATTCGAGCCCACCGTGGGTTAGTTCCACTTTGGGTTCTTCTTCGCGGACGGCCCGATAGGTTTCGATGCAGGCCTTCAACAGCGGGGAATTTATGTTCGGCTTCCACGGCGGGAACATCTTTGTGCGCTCGCTCTTGGCGCCCGACCCCTGTGCGATAATCTCCACCCGCCGCGTGATTTCCTCCAGCCGCGATAAAACCGCGCTGCGCTGATTGGAAACCACGTGCATCCCTTCTTCGCGCAATTCCATCACGCCGATGTTGTTGGAAGTCTCCACAAAATGCGGCATGTCGGCAGACATGGATGAAACCCCATGCGGCAGCGCGACCAGCGTTTCGATAATTTTTTTTGTCTCTTCTGGATGAACTGCGCGGATGTCCTGCCCGTTGAGTTGATTCAACGCGATGGATATTTCCCGCTCACTGACCTGGTACTCCCCGCGCAGCGCTTCGCTGACCACCCCGAAACTGGTTCGGACTTCGTTGAGCTTTTCCCCCCGAAAGAGAATCACAGCCGCCGCCTCGCGTGGAATTGCATTCCGCGCCGTGCCGCCCTTCAACGCGGACAAACGAATCGGCGTTTGCTGTTGAAGCGCGTCTAACACCCGCGCCAATATCTTATTGGCATTGCCGCGAAATTTGTTGATGTCCTCGCCCGAATGTCCGCCCTGCAAGCCAGTGACTTTGACCTCCAGCGCAACCTCGTCCGCAAATTTTTCGCTCCACGAAACAGGCAGGGTGATGTACACGCTCCCACCGCCCGCACAGCCAACTGTGAACACGCCTTCGGTTTCGGAATCCACATTGATGAGCGTCTTGCCAGAAAGCAAGGCGGGGTCGAGATTATCCGCGCCGACCACGCCCAGTTCTTCTTCAACGGTCAGCAACAACTCCAGCGGCGGATGTTTGACTGACTCGTCCTCCACAATGGACATCATCAGCGCCATGCCAATGCCGTTATCTGCACCGAGGGTGGTTCCGTTTGCGTGAATCCAATCGCCGTCGCGGATGAGTTGAATCGGGTCTTTCTCGAAATCATGCGTGGACTCTGGCGTCTTTTGCCAGACCATATCCAGATGACCTTGCAGAATCAGCGTGGGGCGGTCTTCGTAGCCCGCGCTGGCGGGGACATAAATTACCAGGTTTCCCGCCGCGTCGGTCTTGGATTTCCACCCGTGAGATTCAGCCCACGCGATGAGCCAGTTACGAATCCCCGCTTCAAATTTAGTTCCGCGCGGGATGGATGAGATTTTTTCGAAGTTGGAGAGGATGTGTTCGGTTGGGTTCATGATTTCCTTTTGGAGTCCAAAGTCTCCTGACTTTGGACAGTCAACGACGGGAGTCGTTGACTCCACTATAGTTTTTTATACTCCGCCCTGTCGCTGGGCAGCGTCATCGTCTTGCCATCGGGACTGAACACAACCATCGAATCATCCATCAGCCCTTTGAGATTCCAATGCGCGAGGAAGGTATCTCCCTGCCAGTGTTCGAGCGCAGCGGTGTTGACTCCGTAGCGCAGTTGCAGGGAGCCGTCTTTGTAAGTCACAGTTGCTTCGCCGAACAGGTCGTTGGAAAATGTCCCAGCGTAGGACTCCAGCCCGTTGGACGGGAGCAGGTTCGGGTCGCGTTTGGCGCGCATGTCATCCACCTGACCTTTGACCTCTGCCATGTATCCCTGCGCGACCATCTGAAAATCCGCAGACCAATCGCGCCCAACTTTGTCGAGCAGAATATCGGAGATGGCATAAAACAGCGCGGCGTGCGAAAGCGTTTGATGGACGTTGACCATGACCGCCAGCCCAAGTTTGCGCTGCGGGAAGAAAGCGACGGCGGAGTTATAGCCAGGCATTTGTCCGCCGTGCATGAGAACCTTCTCGCCGTGCAAATCCATCGCCCACCAACCAAGCGCGTACGTCCAGAAATGCGTGGCGGGTTGAAGATAGGCGAGCGGCGCGAGTTCGGAGTTGAGAACATCCTGCATCACAACTTGCGGCGTGGTGAGTTCGTCGAAGGTGGATTTTTGCAAAAGCGG
>JBMOMO010000321.1:0-5667 GCA_049324135.1 Chloroflexota bacterium | reverse complement strand
AACAAGGGCCGATTGAGGTCATTCCACCTGAAGATCATCCGCCTGCTTGGACCCTGGCCGTCCAAGCCGCTGCATAGCCGCCATCCCATCACTTTGACGCGCTAACAGTTTTTGTATCAAATCGGCTTCCGCTTATTCTAACATTCCTCCAATATCCGTCTGTTATAATCCCTCCCCGGAAAGGCGAAATATGCTCCAAAACTTTGTCAAATTTTTCGGGGGAGACCCCACCAAGCGTGAGATCGAGAAATTAAGCCAACTGGTCGAACACATCAACACGTTCGAACCAGGCCTGGAGGCTTTAAGCGACCAGGCCTTGCGCGCCAAAACGGACGAGTTCCGCGCACAATTAAAGGATGCCCTGCCCCCCCCATCCCCCCCCATTTTCGGAGTAAATGGGGGGGGCAAGGGGGGGGACGACGAAGAAAAATTCGAAGTCGAACAGGGTGTGTTAGAAGAAATCCTGCCCGAAGCCTACGCGGTGGTACGCGAAGCCTCCAAGCGGACAATCGGGCTGCGACACTACGACGTGCAGATGATCGGCGGAATCGCCCTGCACCGCAAATCCATTGCCGAGATGCGCACCGGCGAAGGCAAGACGCTGGTCGCTACGCTGCCGCTGTACCTCAACGCGCTGTCCGGGCGCGGCGCGCACCTCATCACGGTCAACGACTACCTGGCGCGCCGCGACGCGCGCTGGATGGCGCCCATCTATAATTTCCTGGGACTGTCGGTCGGCGTGCTGCAAATGGCCGCCGTCACCGAGAACGGCAAGAAGGCCTTCCTGGTCGATCTCGAAAAGGAATCCCCGCACGAAGACCAGCGCCAGTTGCGCATGGTGGAGCGCGCCGAGGCCTACCGCGCCGACATCACCTACGGCACCAACTCCGAGTTCGGCTTCGACTACCTGCGCGACAACATGACCATGCGCCTGGAAGACCGCGTCCAGGGTGGGGGCAGGCCTGGCGTCCGCCCGCACCACTACGCCATCGTGGACGAAGTGGACAACGTGCTGATCGACGAAGCGCGCACGCCTCTCATCATCTCTGGGCCGGCTTCCGGCGACCTGGAGTGGTACGGCAAGATGGCGCAACTCGTCAGGCAGTTGAACCCCGAAGACTACGAGGTCAGCGAGAAGGATCGCAACGTCGCCCTGACCGAGATCGGCATTGCCCACGTCGAGGGACTGCTCGGCCAGCCGCTGCAGGACCCCGACCGCCCCGAAGACGTGACCCCCGAACAGGCGCGCCTGTTGGGCTATCTCGAACAGTCCCTGCGCGCCCAGCACCTCTTCAAACGCAACAAGGACTACCTCGTCCAGGCCGGCAAGGTGGTCATCGTGGACGAGTTCACCGGTCGCCTGATGCCGGGAAGACGCTGGAGCGATGGCCTGCACCAGGCGGTGGAAGCAAAAGAAGGGGTCAGGGTCGAACCGGAGAGCGTCACCTACGCCACCATCACGCTGCAAAACTATTTCCGCATGTACAAGAAACTGGCCGGCATGACCGGCACAGCCCTGACCGAAGCGGAAGAGTTCAACAAGATCTACAAACTGGAAGTCACCCCCATCCCCACCAACCTGGAATACCAGGCCTTTGGCAAAGGCGCGCCACTGGTCGAACACAAGGCCAAGGATGAGGAAGGCTACCAATATACTTACTACTTGCGTCAGGATGATCCGCCGGATGCAGAGCCAGTGCTTTGGAAACGCAAGGACTACCCCGACATCATCTACCGCACCGTGGAAGCCAAACTGCGCTCCATCGTCAGGGAGATCGTCCGTTTCCACGTCATGGGCAGGCCGCAACTGGTGGGAACGACTTCGGTCGAGTCGTCCGACCTGTTGTCCGGGCGGCTGCGCGCGGACCCCATCCGCCGCCTGATGCAGGTCCTCCTGGTCCGCCATCTCTGGCTGCAAGCCAACGACCGGGTGGAAGACGGCCGCCTGATCGAGGAATTCGTCCCCTTCAATGCGCCGCTGGACAAGATCGACGTGGGTCAACTGCGCAAGTTTGCCCTCACCCTGCCCTCTCCCACTGGGAGAGGGGATGGGGTGAGGGGCATCTCTAGCCTCAACCCGGACGACGCCGCCAACCTGCCTGCCCTGCTGGAGGTCCTCAACCTGCCTGACGAGTATGCGGGGCGTTTGAAGTCGGTGTTGCAGGCCGGCGTGCCGCACCAGGTCTTGAACGCCCGCAAGCACACCGAGGAGAGCCAGATCATCGCCGGGGCCGGCGCGTTTGGGGCGGTGACCATCGCCACCAACATGGCCGGGCGCGGCGTGGACATCAAACTGGGCGGCGAACTGGCCGAGGAGGTCGTTGCCGTCGTCAACCGCGTGCTGCGCCGCGTCGGCGTGGCTGATCCCTACGACCTGCCGTTGGAAGAAAAGCGCCAGGCGCTGCTCAAGGCCGACCCAGCCGCCTTTGGCATCTACGAGGGCGAGATCAAATACTTCTTGGGGTACTTCGAGGACATGGAGCGCGTCAAGGCGCTGGGCGGCTTGCACGTCATCGGCTCCGAGCGCCACGAAGCGCGCCGCATCGACAACCAGTTGCGCGGGCGCGCCGCCCGCCAGGGCGACCCCGGCTCCTCGCGCTTCTATCTCTCGCTCGAAGACGACCTGATGCGCCTGTTCGCCGGACAGCAGGTGGGCGCGCTCATGGAGCGTCTCAAGGTGGACGATTCGCTCCCGCTCGAAAGCCGCCTGGTCAGCAACATCGTCGAACAGTCCCAGCACCGCGTGGAGGGCGCCAACTTCGACGTCCGCAAGCACCTGCTCGAATACGACGACGTGCTCAACAGCCAGCGCGAGCGCATCTACGGCCAGCGCGACCGCGTCTTCACCAAAGAAGACCTGCGCGACGACGTGCAGGCCATGTTGCGCGCCGAAGTGGAAACGCGCGTGCCGGCCGGGCTGGATGACGAGGAAGGCCCCTGGAAGTTGATGGCCTGGCTGGAACAGATCCAGCCGCCCTTTGCGTATGGCGACGAGCGCATCTTCCCCAGTTTTGGCCTGCGCCTGCTCCTCGAGCGACTCGGCGACCCGAGCGATATCCGCTCCGCCGCGTTGAATCTGGCGCGCGAGGCCGTCGAAGCCGAACACGCCCACACCCTGCGCGCCATCCAGCACTTGATCGACCGCAGCGCCGAGAGCCTCGACCAGCAGATCGACGAGCGCTCCGACGCGCTGGATACCTTCCTCGAGGGCTTGCGGGACAGCGAAGAACAACGTCGCCCGCAGCAGATCCTGGAGGAGTTGCAGGGACTCATCCGCCTGCCGCTGAAACTGTCCAACGAGCAGATGCGCA
Source organism: Chloroflexota bacterium (assembly GCA_049324135.1). Taxonomy (GTDB): domain Bacteria; phylum Chloroflexota; class Anaerolineae; order Anaerolineales; family Villigracilaceae; genus JAABUE01. Next base: position 2,356 of record JBMOMO010000321.1, on the reverse strand, counting down.
GCCTGGCAAGCGACCCGTCCGCCCTGGAAGACGATCTCAGGCAGGCCATCGCTACACAACTGACCGCCCTGGGCGCCATGCGCGTGGCCGCTGCGGTCGAGAACCGCCTGGGCGAATCGCTCGGCATGGACAGGGGCGCCTTCCAGACCGGAGACTGGGACGGGCTGGCTGCCAGGTTGTCAGGCGCCGCCCAAACCCTGCTGCAAAAACAGCGCGAGCGCCTGGTCGGGCCGAACGGGCAGATCCAGCGCGACATTGAGGCCGCCCTCGAGCGCGAACCTGCCCAGGATGACAGCGCCAGGCTGCGCCTGCTGATGGCGCTCTCGCAAGGCTTACGCACGGCCTTTGATTCCAAGACCCACCGCCAGGTAAAACAGGCCTTCACCCGTTTCAGTTACGTCTTCCTGACCGCGCGCTACCTGCAAGACCGCCCGGCAGAAGAGGTCATCGAAGAGGTGTTGGAGCACCTGGCGCAGGCCGAAGAGGCGCTGGCGCTGGCCTGGGGGCAGGGAGAACTTGCGAAGCGGGCATCCTCCCCGCAGGGGGGGCAGGCCGGGGTCCAGGATGAAGCGCAAGTCCGCGAAGTGGGGCGGCAGGTGCTGAATCACGTCCACCGCCAGTTGCTGCTGCAAGCCATCACCGAGCAATGGGTGGACTACCTGACGCGCGTCGAGGCCCTGCGCGTGTCCATTGGCCTGGAGGCTTACGCCCAACGCGACCCGCTGGTACAATACAAAAGCCAGGCGTCCGAAATGTTCCAGCAACTCATGGCAGACATCCGCGCGCTGGTCATCAGCCGCGTCTTTGCCTATCGCCCGCGCCAGATCCACCTGACGATTGCCGACGCCAGCGAGGCGCGCCCGGCTGCCGCTGGCGGACCGGCCAGCCCGGCGGCGCAAGGCGAAAAGAAGAAAAAGAAGCGCAAGCGGCATTAACTTGTGTCTGCTCTAACCGTCCCCCTGAACCCCTACAAGGTCTTGCCCAAGGTGGAGTTGCACCGCCACCTGGAGGGTTCGCTGCGCCTGCAAACCATGCAGGATATTGCCAACGCGCATGGCGTGACTGTGCCGGCCAGCGTTTTGCGTTTGAGCGGCATGGTGCAGGTGCAGGACGAAGACCCGCTTACCTTCCAGAATTTCCTGGCCAAGTTCAACACGCTGCGCATGTTCTACCGCTCGCCGGAGGTCATCCACCGCGTCACGCGCGAGGCTGTGGAAGACGCCGCGCGCGATAACGTCCGGTACATGGAATTGCGTTTTACGCCGGTGGCCCTCAGCCGGGCGGAGCGATTCCCGCTACATGCCGTGATAGATTGGGTGTGTGAAAGCGCGGCGCTTGCGGCGCAGGAATTTGGCATCACGGTGCGGCTGATCGCATCCGTCAACCGCCACGAGAGCGCGGAACTGGCCGAGCAGGTGGCCTGGCTGGCGGCATCCCACATCGAGCGCGGCATCGTCGGGATGGACCTGGCCGGGAACGAGGCCGAATTCCCGGCGCTGCCGTTTGCCGGGCTTCTCAACGAGGCCAGGCAGGCCGGGCTGCACGTCACCGTCCACGCCGGGGAGTGGGCCGGCGCGGGGAACGTGCGCGAGGCCATCCAGCAGTTGGGCGCGGAGCGCATCGGCCATGGCGTGCGCGTGATGGAAGACGACGATGTGGTTGCGCTGGCGCGGGAACGCGGCGTAGCCTTCGAGGTCTGTCCCACCAGCAATTACCAGAGCGGCGTCGTGCCAGCCCTGGGCGTCCATCCCTTGCCGCGCATGTTGCAGGCCGGGTTGAACGCGACCATCAACACCGACGACCCCAGCGTCTCGCGCATCGACCTGAGCCACGAGTACAAACTGGCGCACGAAGACCTGGGCCTGCCGATGGAGACGCTCCAGCAGACCGTCTTGTCTGCGGCCAGGGCGACCTTCCTGCCGGAAGCCGAGAAAAATACCCTGATCCAAAATCTCAGGAAGACCTTACAAATATAACCTTGCCTGACCCACCACACAGGCCCCAAGGGTAGCAAAGGCGCTCCTTTGCCTGCCTCAGGAAATGGGGTATCCTTCGTGACTTTGTGGTGGACATTTTTCACCCAAAGGAGCGATCCATGAATGATTTTTTCAATGCCCGTGACACCCTGGAGACCAAACACGGGACTTATACCTACTACCGCCTCGACGCGCTGGAAAAAGCCGGTCTGACCGACTTGAAGCGGCTCCCGTTTTCGATCCGCATCCTGCTCGAGGCGGCCCTGCGTCAATGCAACGACCGCGAGATCACGCAGCAGGATGTGAAGAACATCGCTGCGTGGACGCCTGCCCCCCCCTCTCCCCCCCCATTTTCTCCGAAAATGGGGGGGGCAGGGGGG
>JBMOMO010000320.1:11585-41903 GCA_049324135.1 Chloroflexota bacterium | reverse complement strand
CAGGGCAATCGCATCTAATTTTGTGCTCAAAATCGGCTTTGGGCGCTTGAAATTGAAGTTCTGGCGAAAAACTTTGTAGGAATCGGAATACTAATCCGATTTCTCCGCTTGCAGAATCCTTGGCGAAGTCTGGATTTGCCACTGCAAAGGCGCAGATGGAGTGCGAGAGCGCAAAAATGTCACAGAAAACCCAAAAGACAGCGAAAAATCGAATTTAGATGCGATTGCCCTGTCCCTGCCAGCCAGTTCCAGGCGCTGGCGTGAGACTATCCCCACAGTTGCCTGGTCAATTCCTGCACCTGCAAACGCTGTGTACTGGATAAATCAACAAAGGGCGAATTTGCTTCCGTGGTATCGCAATTTTCCACGATCAGCACTTTGGCGTCCGGGCTGAAGGTATGCGAATGCCATGCGCCGCGCCGCACGTTATAGAGGCGGTAGGGCTGCATGTCCTCGGCAAAGATGCGCCCGGCTTCATCTAAGAGGAACAGAATGCAGCGTCCGCTCAACAGGACGAAGACTTCGTCCGTCTCGTCATGACGCTGGACGCGGCCGATCTTTTCGGGGACCAGTTCGGGGGTGTAATTCATCAGCGCCACGCGCCAGGCGCCATAATCCACCAGGGGCAGGTAGCCAGGGCCATCGTAGTCGTGGATCTCGAGCAAAGAAGAGGGAATTGTTTCCATGTCCTTATTTTACGTTAAAATACAGCCCATGACTGACATTGCTTCCCCAAAACTACCTGTCGTTGTCATCGCCTGCCGGGTCTTCCAAAACTGGTTGGAACACCTGCTGCCCGATGGATTAGCCGAAAGCATCACTTTCTTCGACTATGCCCTGCACCGCGTCCCCAAGAACCTGCGCCAAACGATCCAGGACGCCATCGACAGCCTCGAGCAGCCCAGCCTGGTGGTGCTGGGATACGGGCTGTGCGGCAACGGCCTGGCGGACATCCAGGCCAGGGAACACACGCTGGTTATCCCGCGCACCGACGACTGCATCGCCATCATCCTGGGCTCCTACCAATCCTACCGGCGCGAATTCGAGAACGAACCGGCCACCTATTACCTCTCGAAAGGCTGGCTGGAAGGCGGCAGCACCCCTTTGCAGGAACATCAAGAAATGGTCGAAAAATACGGTCCCAAAAAGGCCGAGTGGCTGATGGACTATCAGTATCACAATTACAAACGGCTGGCATTGATCGTCCAGAACGCCCAGGACCTGGAAACCTACCGTCCCGCCGCGCAGGAAGTGGCGAGGTATTGCGAACGTTGGGGACTGCGCTACGAAGAACTCCTCGGCACAGACGACATGCTGAAGCGCCTGATCGAAATCGCCGCCGGGCTGGACCAGGCGGATGACAACTTCCTGGTGGTTCCGCCCGGCGGCGTTCTCTCGCAAAACCAGTTTTTCCGCTAACGGATTCCCCGCTTCAACCTCCCCTTTCCCTTGCTTCCGCTTCGAGGAGGATCGTCTCGACCCTGGCAGGGACGCCCTCTGGCAGGGGCGTTGGCTGGTGCGTCTCCAGGATCTTGTTCACCTTTGCAGCGACCAGGTCTTCGGTCGTCGGACTCCCCTTCCCGCTCCAACTATTGAACGGACTGCGGTCCAGCACGGACGGCACCCAGGCCTCCCTGCGGCTCAGCGAAGCGGATTTTGCCTGGCTGATGAACGTCCCGCCGGGGCCGACCTTCTCGATCAGGTCGAGCATGATGGTTTCGCGGCTGACCTGCACGCCGCGCATGACGCGCGCCGCCATGCCGATAATCTCGTCCACCAGCACCAGGTAGGACAGCGATCCGATGTCCGCGCAGTCCAGGAAACCGACGTCGTGAACCAGCGACGCGCCGCTCAAGGCCGAGAGCATCACCTGCAGGGCGGCTTCCGCGCCCGCCTGGGCGTCCACGCGCTTGGCCTCCGAAGCGCCGGCCGTGCCCATGAACGGCAGGCCAAGATAGCGCGCCAGGTCCACCGCGGCAGCGGAATGCAGGCTGGCCTCCGGCGAGCCGTAGGCGGGGCGCGCGGTGCGCAAATCCATCATCGAGGGCAGGCCGCCGATCGCCATGGCCGCGCCGGGGACGTGCGTCTGCACGACGGTCAACGCGGCCAGCGCGCTGGCGAGATGCAACGTCAACGCCGCCGCGCCCGTGAACGGCGACTCCAGCCCGACCGTTGGCCCGCCCAGGCAGACCGAAGGGACGCCCCATTGCGCGGCTTTCATCAACGTGGAGAGCGCGGAATCGGCCAGTTTGAGCGGCGATTCGTAGGTGGTGAAGAGGGCAAAGATCGGTTTCTCGCGCAGGGCCGCTTCCCCCCCTGCCGCAGCCACCGCCATCCGGTAAATATCCGTAAACGTGGCAACGTTGTTCGCCCAGGCCACGATGGGCTTGGAGGTGTTCGCCAGTTCCTCGGCAAACTCGTAGACCGGGGCCAGGATCGGCGTCACGTCGTCGAACAGGCTCAGGCCCATGATGTAGTCGATGTTGGGCAGCGCGTCGCACACCCTGGCGACCATGCCCGCATCGCCGCGCCTGGCTTTGCGGCGCTCGCCTGTCTCCGGGTCCATGAAATAGGTGCAGGTCGGGCCGGGACCGAAATGCACCCGGTCGAGCGCCACGCGCATCTCGCGCTTCCCGTCCCGCCCCCAGACGGTGTACTCATGCGGCGCAGCGGCAACGGCTTGCTTGACCAGTCCCGCCGGGATGTGGACGATGCCCCCCTCCACGCGCGCGCCGTGCGCAGCCAGCAGGTCACAGGCGGCCGGGTTGTGCATCTGGATGCCCACCCGTTCCAGGCACTCCAGCGCCGCGGCGTAGATCTCCTGGCACTGCGCGTCAGATAATACCCGGAACTGGGGGGTATGGTGTTCGAGAGAGTTGGCAATAATCATGAAATCTCCGTTTCATGTCATTGCGAGGCGAAGCCGAAGCAATCTCCCATTAAACGGGAAAACTCACCGGATAGATTATCCATTTAGCCGGAGATTGCTTCAGTCGCTCCGCTTCTTCGCAATGACATGACAAGTTAAACATGCCCGTAATAATCGCGGTGTACTACGACCGAATACGCAAAATCCATCAATGTGCCCCAACTGAAGATGGGGATGCCGATCTCGCGCTGCAGGGCGCGCGCAAAGGGCGGGAAGCCCGTGCATTCCAACACCATCGCGCCCATTTTGGGATTCGCCTTGTAAAACTCGGTTGCCACCGCGAGGAATTCGGACTCGGCCAGGGCGTAGTCCGCGGCCGGGGGATCGGTGCGCAGGCCCTCGGTCCAGAGATGATCGAACTGGGTACAGCGCAGGTCGTCCATCGCGCCGCCGATCACGTAGTTCGATCCGAGTTTAATCCCCACCGATTCCAGGTGATGGTCGGTCAGATATTTCGAGTTCGCCATCAAAATTCCCACCGTGCGGCTCGCGCCGATCAACTGCTGCGCCATCGGAACTTGCAACAGGCTGGACATGAACACGGGAATTTTCACGCTGGACGCGACCTCGCGCTGGAAATACGCGAAGTATCCGCACTCGGCCACGATGGCGCGGCAGCCGAGTTTCTCCAATTTTTGCGCGGCGCGGATCAACGGCGGCAGGCACATGATCTTGTTCGGCTCGACCACCAGTTTTTTGATGTCCACGCCGGTGACGATCTCGTATTGGATCGGGAACGGGTAGCCGCTGGCGTTGCGCACGTCGCCAGGAAAACCTGGGTACACATCGTCCAGCAGAATCACGCCCAGCCCCATGCCGTAGGCCTGCTGGCCGGCGCGCGCCCGGATGCGCTGGATGCCGAAATCGCGGTTCACGCTAACTCACGATTTTCAGGCCCAGGCCCCTGGCCTCGGCCTCCCGGTAAGCCAGCAGCGCAATGGCCGTATCCTGGATGCCGACCCCGGTCAGGTCGCAGACGGTGATCTCCTGGTCGGATACACGACCCGGTTTGCGCCCGGCGACCACCTCGCCGATCTCGTCCACCGCATCTTGCGCGGACAACAGGCCTGCTTCCGCTGCGAAATGATGTTCCCCCAGCCGGAAGACCTGCGCCTTCAGGTCGCAGATACGGCGGTCGGCGCGCGCCAGCACTTCGGGGAAGAGTTCCTGCTTGCGGCCGTTGTCCGCGCCCATCGCCGTGATGTGCAGCCCGGGATGCAGCCACTCCGCGCGGACGAACGGCTCGCGGGAGGGCGTGGCAGTGACGAGATAGTCGCTTTCGCGCACCACCGCTTCGGCAGATGGCGCGGCGACCACCTCCACGTTCAGGGCGAATTTCATCTCGTCAACATACTGTTTCAGGCGGTCAGCGTCCTTATCGTAGGCCAATACACGCTCGAAGGTCCGCGCCAATTGCAACGCCCGGAGTTGGAACTGACCCTGCCGCCCGGCGCCAATGACCCCAGCCGTAGCGATTTTCTGCGGCGCAAAGTGCTTCGCCACCATCGCGCCGGCCGCGCCGGTGCGGGTATGGGTCAGGTAGCCGTTGTCGAGCAGGACGGCCTGCGGGAAACCGGTGTGGGCGTCGAACAGCAGCATCATGCCGCTGCCGGAGGGCAATCCGTGTTTAGGGTTATCGAAAAAGCCGGAAGCGATTTTGACGGCAAAACTGTCGAAGTCCTGGATGACCGCCGACTTGACGTGCATCTCGCCGTTGTGCTGCGGGACAGGGATGCTCATCAGCGGCGTCGAGGCGCGCCCCTCGGACAGGGCGATGAAAGCCTCCTCGACCACCCTCACGGCTTCCAGGTCCAGGGAAATGCACTGGCGGATTTCAGTTTCGTTCAGGATTTTGATTTCCATGGTTGACTCCAAAATGTATTGCGACACTTATGTCGCTCTTTGCGAGATAAATCCCGCGTTACGGTTACACGATGGGAACATCACCGCGCAAGATTATGTTCAAATGCTCCAGGTCGAGATTGCCGCCGGAAACGAGGCAGGCAATTTTCCCATTCCCGGCCTGGCCGGTCAGCGCAGCGGCAAGGGACACCGCGCCCGCTCCTTCGGCAATGATATGCTGGTTCACAGCCAGCAGGCGAACCGCCTCGGCCGCCTGGGCAACAGAGACCGGGATCGAGCCGTCCAGCAACCCGAAAGCCATGTCCCACATCTCCGGGAAGACATACGGCGCGCCGATCCCGTTGACGAAACTGTGCCGGTAGGGAACGTCCACCGGCCGTCCCGCTGCAAATGACCCGGCAAACGGCGCGCCGGTCTCGACTTCAGCGGCGTAGATTTTGATGGCTGGCTTCACGGCGCGCAGGGCGGCTGCCATCCCGCAACTCAACCCGCCGCCGCCATAGGGGATGACAACGGCGTCCAGGTCAGGCAGATCGTCCAAGAGTTCGAGGCTGATGGTCCCATTCCCGGCCATCACCGCCGCGTCCGCAAAGGGATGGATCAAAGCGCCGCGCATCTCGTCGAAGGCGCGCTGGCGCTGGATTTCCTGATATCGGGCAAACGGGACGACGCGGGTCTGCGCGCCAAAGGCCTCGATCTTCGCTTTCTTGAGCGGAGAGACGTTATCCGGGACGACCACTGTGCAAGGGATACCCAGTTTTTGGGCATACCAGGCCAGCGCCTGCCCCATATTGCCAGCCGAGGCCGTCCAAACGCCATCCCTGAGTTGCGAAGGCTGCGCCGAAAGCAAGGCGTTCCCCGCGCCGCGCACTTTGAAAGAGCCGGTCGGCTGCAGGTTTTCGAGTTTGAGGTAAATTTCAGTAGTAGCGACTTCAGTCGCTTTTGCACGACTAAAGTCGTTACTACCGCTTTCAAATTTCACCAAAGGCGTATGCAGGATCGTCCCGGCAAGACGCTGGCGGGCAGGGAGGATGGCTTCGAGCGTAGGAGGTTGGAGGCTTCTCATTCATCAAATTCACCACAGATGAACTGATAAACAAGTTGCAAAAACCAGGCAAGTTCATCGGTATTTATCTGTGGTTATACAACGAGGGAACAACAACCGTTCAGGCAAATCCTTCACCTGAACGGTTCTAACATCAATCGAATGCTCCTAAATTTTGGACAGCGCCTGGTCGAGGTCGGCGATCAGGTCATCCGGGTCTTCGAGGCCGACCGACAGGCGGATCAGGCCGTCACTGATGCCGGCAATGTCGCGCTCTTCCTGGGTCATATGCTCGTGCGTGATGGTGCGCGGGTGCATACAGATCGTGCGGCTGGTGCCGAAGGTCACGGCATGGATGACCAACTTGAAATTGTTGGTCATCGTGCGGGCGCTGGGGATCCCGCCCTGGACGACGAAGGACAACATCCCGCCGCCGGTTCTCATCTGCTTGCGCGAGAGTTCGTACTGCGGGTGACTTGCCAACCCCGGATAATTGACCAGCGTGACTTTGGGGTGCGCCGACAGGAACTCGGCAATCTTCTGCGCGTTGGAGGCGTGCTTTTCCATGCGCAGGGACAGGGTTTCGAGGTATTGGAGGGTCAGCCACGAATCAAAGGGCTGCATGATCGCGCCGGCAAATTCGGTCGTGTTCCAGCGGATGTCCTCGGTCAGGTCGAGCGGCCCGACGATGGCGCCGCCCAACACGGTGGCGTTACCCGCCATGAACTTGGTGATACTCAGCAGGATGATGTCAGCCCCAAATTCTATGGGGCGCTGGAGCGCGGCGGTGGCGGTGGTATTGTCCACCAGCAAAGGGAGGCCGCGCGCATGGGCTACATCGGCGACGGCTTGGATGTCGGTGACGAACAAGGTCGGGTTGGAGGGCGTCTCGACCCAAACGAGTTTGGTTTGGTCGTCAATCGCCTCATCCCAGGCCTCGGGGTTGCCCGGCTGCCTGACGAAGTGGAAATTCACCCCGCAGCGCTCAGGGAAGATGGTAGCGGCCTGTTTGTACCCTTCGCCAAAGGTGTTGAGCGAGGTGACGATATTGTCGCCGGGGCGGGCAATGGTGAAGATCAGGTTGAAGAGCGCCTGCGAACCGGAACCAGCGGTCACGGTCGATTCGCCGCCCTCTAAGGCTGCGATCCGCTGTTCGAGCAGGTCGGCGGTCGGGGTCTTGGTGCGCCCGTAAACGGGATAGGGGATCTCGTCGAAGTGTTTGTACGGATACGTCATCGAGGGGACGATGGGCGGCACAAAAGCGCGAAAACGCTCCAGGTCTTCATCGGGACGGAACCCGGCATGGAGGGATTTGGTATCGAAACCAAGATGGTCGCCTTGGCGGGCAGGCCGCTTGTAGTTCAGATCGAATTGCCAGGGATCGCGCATGAAAAATTGTTTTTCGTCGTTCATGGCTGGATAACCTTCCAGGTAAGATGAGTGGAGCAAATTGACAATTTGCTCTACAATTTATTCAGTTCTTCCGGTGATAAGTGACAGTAGATCAGGTGTCCGCCCCCCATATCGCGCCGGGGAGGTTCTTCCGTTTCACAGATTTCGCCAATCTTGTAAGGGCAGCGAGTGTTGAAGCGGCAGCCGCCGGGTGGATTGACCGCGCTGGGCACACGTCCATGCAGGCGCACGCCGGTCTGTTCCAGTTCCGGGTTGGGACGCGGGACGGCCGCCAGCAGCGCCGCCGTGTAAGGATGGCTGGGCGAACTGTAGATCGATTCACACGGGCCGATCTCGCACAGGCGTCCCAGGTACATCACAGCCACATCGTCCGAGAAAAAGCGCACCGAACTCAGGTCGTGCGAGATCAAGATCATGGTGGTGTTCTGCTGGTTCTGGATCTCCAACAACAGGTTTAGCACCGCCGCCTGGACGGAGACATCCAACGCGGAGACCGGTTCGTCGCAGATGACCGCCGCCGGGTTGGAGGCGATGGCGCGCGCGATGCCCACACGCTGTTTCTCGCCGCCGCTCAACTGGCGCGGCAGGCGATGGTAATAATTCTCGCCCAGTTTGACGGCCCTGAGCAGGCGCACGACTTCATCATATTCCTGGTCGCGCGGCACGGTGTTGAAGCGCCGCAGGGACAGCGCGATCTGGTCGCCGATGCTGTAGGACGGATTGAGCACGCCGTTGGGGTCCTGGAAGACCATTTGCAGGTCGCGGATGGTCTGGCGTCCGCGCTTGTTGATGGGCGAGGAGATGTCGGTTTCCAGGAAATCTATCTTGCCTTCATGCAGGGATTCCAGCCCGACGATGGCCTTGGCGATGGTGCTCTTGCCGCAGCCGGATTCGCCGACCACGCCCAGCGTGCGTCCGCGTTTGATGCTGAAGGAAACATCATCCACGGCGCGCACGTATTTGCGCTTCTCCAGGCCAAACAGGCCGCGCACGGTCTTGAACGGGACCGGGTAGTAGATGCGGGCGTCTTTGACCTTGAGCATGGTTTCGCCGGCTTCGCCGGGGCGGTCAGGGCAAACATCCTGAGGCTCCTCGAAGCGGTCGTCCCATTTGACGCCTGTTTCCAACCATTCCCTGGCGTATAAGCAGCGCGCCTGGTGGCCGGGGACGATCTCTTCCAGTTTGGGATGCTCGCTGAAGCAATTTTCCCTGGCGAACTCGCAGCGCGGCGAGAAGATGCAACCTTTCGGCAGGTTGTCAGGGGAGGGAACGCGCCCGTCAATCGGGTGCAGGGTGCGGGTGCCTTTGGGCGCGTCCACGTCCGGCAGGCAGCGCATCAGGCCCATCGTGTAAGGATGCAGCGGTTTGCTGTAGACATCCCTGGTGGAGGCCAATTCCACGATCTCGCCCGCGTACATGACCGCCAGGCGGTCGGAGACGCGCGCCACCACCCCCAGGTTGTGGGTGATGTACAACGTGGCGGTGTTGTACCGCTCCTTGAGTTCGGCGATCAGGTCCAGCACGGCCGCCTCGACCGTTACATCCAGGGCGGTGGTAGGCTCATCCATGATGAGCAGGGAGGGGTTGTTGAGCAGCGCCATGGCGATCAGGACGCGCTGCTGTTGGCCGCCGGAGAGTTGGTGCGAGTAGCGGTCCATCACGCCTTCGGGGTCGGGCATGTAGACCGATTTGAGCGCTTCGAGCGACTTCGCATAAGCGGATTTTTTGTCCATGCCCTGGTGCGCGATCAGGCTCTCGGCCAACTGGTCTTTGATGAGCATGGTCGGGTTGAGCGCCGACATGGGCTCCTGGTAGACCATCGAGATATCGGCGCCGCGCAATTTCCGCAGTTCGTCTTCGGGACGATTGGCCAGGTTCTGCCCACGGAAGAGGATTTCGCCGTCGGAAACGCGGCCATTGCGCCCCAGGAAACCGACGATGGAATAAGCCGCCGTACTCTTGCCGCAGCCGGATTCGCCCACCAGCCCCAGGTTTTCGCCGGCGTAAATGTCGAAAGTCACATCCCGCACAGCGTTCACGTCCCGTTTGCGGGTTTTGTAGGTAACAGCCAGGTTCTTGACCGAGAGAATTGGTTCATTTGTCATGTTAATCTCCGGTTCTACTGGTAGCGCATGGTCTCTTCGCGCAGGCCATCGGCGAACATATTCAAACCGATCACCAGCGTGACGATAGCAACAGTAGCAGATAAGACTGGCCAGACGTTGGCGAACATACGCGAGTGGCCTTCCTGTACCATGCCGCCCCAGTCGGGCGTCGGCGGGGGCAACCCCAGCCCCAGGAAGCCGAGCGTGCCGATGTAGAAGGCGGCGTAACCGATGCGCAGCAGGAAATCCACAATGAGCGGACCGCGACAGTTGGGCAGGATCTCGCGCAGCATGATCTGGATATCGTGATCGCCGCGCAGTTTGGCGGCGGCTACATATTCACGGGTGCGGATATCCATCGCCAGGGCGCGCACCAACCGGGCAATGCCGGGCGCGCCGCCGATGGCGATTGCGACCACCACGTTAAAGGGAGAAGCGCCAACCGCCGAAATGATGATCATATAGAGCAAAATGGTTGGGAAGGACATGATCGCATCCAAAACACGCATGATGGTTTCATCCACCCAGCCACCATAGTAGCCGGCCGGAAGGCCAAGCGCTACCCCCAGAAGAAATGCTACGAAAACAGAAAGCGGGCCCAGCGTCAGGATGGTGCGGGCCCCATAGGCTAATCGAGACCAGACATCCCGTCCGAGGTGATCCGTTCCCAGAAAATGTTCCGCTGAAGGACCTTTATTGATGGTCAGGTAATCCTGCGCCAGTGGGTCATACTTGGTCAGCAGCGGGGCAAAGGCTGCCACGAAAACCCACAACAACACCATAATCATGCCAAAAACAGCGGTTTTGGAGGCAAACACCACGGAAAAACCATCCCGCAGACGAGACATCTGGCGCGCCCGGGCGGCCGCTTTTACAGATTTGAGATCAAGGGTCTGTTCCACCATCTTGTCGCCTCCTAGTTATAGCGAATCCGCGGATTTAGATACGAGTAAATAATATCAGCGATCAACTGGGTACTGACCGCCAGCACAATCAAGACCATCGTCCCGGCTTCGATGGAGTAAACATCCTTATAAAGAGCGGCATTAAGAATAAAGTTGCCGAGGCCGGGGTAACCAAAGACCGACTCGACCACCACCAACCCGCCGATGAACCAGTTGATGTGCAGCATGATGACCGTGATCGGCGCCATCATGGCGTTGCGCAGCACATGGGAAATCACTACCTTACGATATGAAAGCCCCTTTAGGATGGCAGTTCGAACGTAGGCGCTGTTCATTACCTCAACCACGCTGGCGCGCGTGATCCTCAGCACGTAGCCAATTTCCACCAGGCTGGCGGTCAAGACGGGCAGGACAAGCAGGCGCGGGTCCTTCAGGATGGCGTCTTCTGTCGTAAAGACTGCTGCGCCAGGCAAAACCTTAAGCCACAATGCGAACACAATAATGAGCAGGATGCCGGTCGCAAAATCGGGCGAACCGGCAGTGACCAGACCGCTGATCGAAATGATGCGGTCGATGAGTTTGCCCTCGTTCAAACCGGCAATTACGCCTAATAAAATCGCGATCGGGATTGAAAACAAGAAAGCAAAAGCAGCCAGGATCGCGGAATTGACCATCCGGCGTTGGACGATCTCTGCAACTGGGGCCTTATATCGCAGGGAAATGCCAGCATCCCCTCTTAGCAGTCCCTTTCCGATAGGGATATAGTCAATTGGTGAACCGGTTTTTTCGATCCAGCCGGTGTATTCGTAACGATACTCGACGCCCCCCTCGCCTTTGAGCCATTTGGCGGCGCGATTGGCCGTATCGATACCCCAAAAGTAAATCTGCCCGTTCTCATCTTTTTTCCAGGATGCCTCGTCCAGGATCCGGATTGTACTTTCGTCCGGTTGTCGGATCAACTTGTAGAGTTGATCGTCCACCACCTCCCACTGCACATAATCACCATTTGGTTCCACTGCCCACCATTGCAGCGACCTTTCGACCAGCCCTTGCTCGGTGATAACTTCCTTGACTGGCAATCCTATCTGGCGGCTGGCCTGCCAGTCTGAACCAAACAACCAGGATATGTAACGGATGGCGGCAGGGCGTGTCAATCCCATCTGTTTTGCCATGGAGGCTTCCTGCTCTGGAGTGGCATAGGTTCCCAAAATGTTGCGCGCCACGTTGCCGGGAGCAATTTCCACCACAGCAAACACCATGATGGAAACCAGCAGCATGGAAAGGAGCATGGTCATCAAACGTCTGACGATGTAGCGAGCCATAGGGTCTCCTTCGGCTGATAAAGTGACAGTCACTTCTTAAGTGACTGTCACTTTACATAAAAACGGCTACTTCTTGCTGTCGATCCAGGCCTGTTCGCGCTCGACGATGGCGCGGATCTTCTGCTGTACATCTTCCGGCAGCGGCTCGACCTTGTGCGAAGCCAGGATCTTGTCTACCTGGTCGGCGGCGCGCTGTTCCATGGTTGTGCCGCCCTTCTTCATCCACACCGCGTAGGGCGCCTTGTCGGCTAGTTTGGAATAATACGGTTCTTTGAAATGCGCCAGTGTGTGCGGATGGTCGAGATAATTGCCGGTCGGGCCAAGTTCCTCGATCACATCCAACGCCAGGGTTTCGTCGTTGACCGTCACGCCGTACGTCATGGCGCGGATGAAGCCCAGCCAGTCGTTACACAGCGCCATCAGTTGCATCGAGCCTTGCAACCCCGCATCCATAAAGCCGACATCATGGACGATATTCGCGCCGTGCAGCAGGGCCGTCATCAGGCTGATGGTGGCCTCGAAAGCCGCTTGCTGGTCGAGCGCCTTCGAATCGGTCGAGCCGCCCAGGCCAAAGACCGGCAGGCCGTAGTATTTTCCCATCGAAGTAGGCACGCCCTGTTCGTCGGCCAACACGTAGTTGCCGACCATGGTCTTCAAATTATAAGGGCCGCCGTTCCAGCCGGGGACAGCAATCGGCGCGCCGGGGCGCACCAGTTGCGAAAGCACGATGCCCAGCAGGATGCCGGCGTTCATCGAGGCCATCGTCCCGGCGGTGGTGACAGGCGAGTTCACACCGCCCGCATTGAGCGGAATCCATAACTGCGGCAGTCCTTTTTCGGCCAGGAACATGTTCTTCTGCAGGGCTTCCTGGTTCATGGTCATGCCGGTGGTCACGTTGATGTAGCAGGTTGCAAAAGGCTTTTTCTGGAAGGCCTCGGGGGATCCGGCCACAGCCTCGCACATCTCGATGGCCGCCACGCATCCCTCGAAGTCCGGCGTGACGAACACGATCGGCTTGGTGGTGTTGTTCAGCATGGCTTCCATTTGGTAGCGGTCGTAGACGTTCTGGTCCACATCCGAGGGCAGGAAAGCCGACATCACAAAATCGATCTCAGGCAGGGCGTCGAACAGGCGCGCCGCGTTCCTTACGTCTTCCAGCACAGGCCTGCGGCGCTCACCGGTGTGATGGTCGAGGATGTTCAGGCAGTCCGAGCCGCCGCCATAATACGTATTGTAATCGCGGGCGCGCATAGCCACCTTACCGTTGCGGTCATAGAGCGTGATGGTCTTGGGGGCCGTCGCCAGCGCCTTCGCCGCCATGTACTCCGGGATGCGCACGCGGATACCGTCCACCTTGGCGCCGCCCGCTGCCAGGATTTCAATCGCTTTCTCATCGTGAACGTCGACGCCGATTCGTTCCAGGATTTCCAGGCTGGCCTTGTGGATCTTGTCGCACTCCTCGTAGCCCATGCGGGAGTAATGCGCGCTAGTCATACTCGTACCGTGCGTTTCGATCATGGGGAAACCTCTTTACAGGATGGAATTTAAAAATTGGTTGTTGTCACACAGATCAACACACATGAAGCAGATTCAACCCTTTCACCTGTGTTCATCTGTGGTTCAAAACCGCCTCGCTGCCGGACCCATGACCTGCATTGCGCTTCGATGGGGGTGTTCCGCGCCGTGACGAGATCCCGCCACAGGCCCGGCAGGGTATAAATCCGCGACCGCCCTGGCCTCGTTGCTGGCGGCAAGGGGCGGTCACGATTTTATCGAACTAGACGATATTGGTGTCCTTCCAGGTCTCGTAAAAGATCGCATATTCATCTGGCGTGGGTGGAACGTTATGGACGTTCTTGGTGTAGATCTTCCAGACGTTCATAAAGAACGGAATACACACCGAGCCACGTTCTTTCTGGATCTGCTCCAGTTTTCCGATCAATTCTTTACGCTTCTCCAGATCAAGGGTCGCCACAGCCTCTTGGAGAATCGTGCTGAACTCTTCGTCCACCCAATGGCTCTCGTTCCACGGCACGGGGTTGCCGTCCGCATCGCCGATGTAGGCCAGGGGGAGGAGCATCGGCGCCAGGGTGCGGTGCGCCCACCAGGTGATGCCCATGTTGAAATCGGTCCAACCATCCCAGTATTGCGAGGCGGGCATGGTGTTGAGGGTGATATCGAAACCGCCGGCCAGGGCGTCTTCCTTGAGCGCCTGGGCATAGGCCATCGATTCGGGCCAGTCGCTGGCAACCGTCAACTCAATCTTGACCGGGTTGGTGGCAGCGTCGGCGTAACCGGCTGCGGCCAGCAGTTCCAAAGATTTGGCGGTGTCGAATGGGTAAGGCGGGATATCCACGTACTCGGGCTGGGCCGGGGAGACGTGACTGTCATTGCCGATCACGCCCTGGTTCTGGAGCGCCAGCGCCAGGATCTTCTCGCGGTTGTGGCAGTGCTTGAGCGCCTGGCGGACTTCATTTTTGGTCCAGGGATCCTGGTCGACGCGCAAGCGCAGGACGCGGGTTGCGCCTGTGGGGGTGCTGACTACGACGAAGCGATCATCATCTTTGACGGCTTCCCAATTCGCAACAGACGGCTCGAGGATGGTATCCACCTGTCCGCTTTGCAGGGCGGCCACATCGGCGGAGCGATCTTCGCCCAACTGGACCATGACGATCTCATCCAGATAGGGCAGCGGTTTCCCATCTTCGCCGTTGCGCCAGTAGCCTTCGCGGGCTTTCAAGCGGCAGCGCTCGCCTGCTACATATTCTTCCATGGTGAAGGCGCCCGTGCCAACCGGTTCCTTGGTGATGTCACCGCCAAAGCCAGCCGGGACGATCGCCGCCGGATATTCAGCCAGGTGTTCAGGGATGAAAATGGATGGGGATTTCAGGCGCAGGGTCACGGTGTAATCGTCGGTCTTTTCCACGCCGCTCGCATCAAGGTAGCTCAAGGAGCCGAGCATGGCCGAGCCAACGTCCTCGTTCAGCCACTCGCCAAAGTTGAAGACAACATCGTCAGCGGTGAAATCCTTGCCGTTGTTGAATTTGACGCCCTTGCGCACATTCAGCGTCCAGGTCAGAAGGTCATCGCTGGCAGACCAACCTTCCAGCAGATAGGGGACGGTGATGCCGTCGGGCTGGGTGTAGGTCAGATATTCGACGACGTGACGCCAGGGTTGTACGGCGCTGATCAGGGAAAAGCGCGCGGGATGGTCAACACGCTCGACGCGGGTGGCGCAGGTCAGTGTCCCGCCGCGAACAATGCCAGAGACTTCTTCGGTCGCAGCAGGCGCTTCGGTGGCCATCACTTCCTCTGTCGCAGCGGGAGCAACTGCAGTCGGTTCCTCTTGGCCGCAGGCCGCAAGCACACTGGCAGTTGTCAGAGATGCACCTAGCAGGGTGGATAAACGCAAGAAATCACGGCGAGTGATCATTCCCTTACGAAGCTTCTCATTTGCTTCGGTAATCAGGGGATGGATTGTTTTGGGTTGCATGGGCTTCTCATCCTTTCTTAGGGTAAATTCTTGGTGGATTCAGGCAAATATATAAATGGGCAATCTTGATATAATGAATTGGCACCTCCTTGTGGTAACGTTTGGGAAACACGCGCTCTCGAAAGGGTTGTTCCAGTGATAGATACATCAACTTTATCACAATCATAGCATTTAATATATCAGATGTCAATAATTGATATATCAACTATTCGCTATATTGCAATTTGATATATCTTATGGTAAGATTTTCAAGACTCTGGAGCGCGATCATGATCCCTATGCAAGTTGACGAAACGTCGAAAAGTCTGATCTATAAACAGTTGCGGCGCTCGATCATCATGGGGCACCGTGAAGCGGGAGAGCGTCTCAATATCGATTCACTCGCAGAAGAATACAACACCAGTGTGACGCCGGTGCGCGACGCCCTGCAGATGTTGAGCCATGAAGGGCTGGTAGACATCCGGCCCCGTTCAGGGTATTTTGTAGCGCACATTACGTTCAAGCAACTCAGGGACCTGCTGGATGTCCGCCGCATCCTGGAACTGAACGCCGTCGAACGCGCCGCCCTGCGGGTCAGTGACGCGCAGTTGGAAGAAATGCGCCACATCCATGCGGGCTACACGGGCGATGACGACGAATCCTACGACCGCTATACCGATGAAAACCGCCGCTTCCATTACCTGGCCGCCAGGGCCAGCGGCAACAACGAACTGGCTGAATTGGTCGGGAAGTTGCACGACCAGTTGGCGCGTTTTATGGTGATGCGCAGGGCGGGAAAAACGATGGAAGTGACGCATGGACGTATTGTCCAAGCCTTAGAAAAACATGACGTCGAGGCCGCCCGCCAGGCTCTGCTGGATGACATCGACCGCGCGCACGAGGCTATCCTGGATAGCATCATGGCCGAAGATGCGAAAACATGGCGGCTATGACTCAATATGTAATACACCCTGGCCTTTATTCGACGCCAGGGTTTGAATTTTCATTTCCCTACCGTACATCCGTCATTGCGAGGGTGCGCGTCCCAAAGCAATCTCCTGTTTCACAGGATTTCACCCAGAAGGAGATTGCTTCGCCGCCAGGAGAACACTGGCGCTCGAAATGACAGGCACAAAGGTTCTGGACGGAGAGAAATTTTCATAAAAACCCATCAAGGAGATTCGATATGGATCTGAAGCAAATTTACGAGAACGTGATCGAGGGGCAGGCGCCCGAGGTGGAAGCGGGCGTGAAAGCCGCCCTGGCCGCAGGCGTGGACGCAGGCGCGATCTTGAACGATGCCCTGATCGCCGCAATGGACGAAGTTGGACAACGCTTCGAGGATGGCGATTTCTTCGTCCCCGAAATGCTCATCTCCGCCAGGGCCATGCAGGCCGGGCTGGCGCTGCTCAAACCGCACCTGGCAGCCACCGACATCAAAGCCTCCGGCAAGGTCGCCATCGGCACCGTCAAAGGCGACCTGCACGACATCGGCAAGAACCTGGTTGCCATGATGCTGGAAGGCGCCGGGTTCGAGATCATAGACCTGGGCGTGGACGTGGCCCCCGAATCCTTCGTGGACGCCGTCCAGGAAGGCGCCAACCTGATCGGGATGTCGGCCTTGCTGACCACCACCATGAGCAACATGGGCGTCACCATCCAGGCGCTCAAAGCAGCCGGGCTGCGCGACAAGGTCAAAGTGATGGTCGGCGGCGCGCCGGTGACGCAGGAATTTGCCAACTCCATCGGCGCCGACGCCTTCGCCCCAGACGCCTCCAGCGCCACCCGCATCGCCCGCCAACTGTCCGCTTAGCAAAATGGAAACCAATCTTTCGTTCAAAGACAAGACCGTCACCATCAGCCCCGGCCACCCCTTTGTGATGATCGGGGAACGCATCAATCCCACCCGCCGCAAGAAACTGGCGGCCACGATGGCAGAAGGCGACTTCAGCATGGTCCAGGAAGACGCCCACGCGCAAGTCGCCGCTGGCGCGCAGGTGTTGGATGTCAACGCTGGCATCCCCGGAGCAGACGAGCCGGCCCTGCTGCGCGGCGCGGCCCAAGCCGTGATGGAGGCGGTGGACGCGCCGCTGTGCTTCGACAGCGCCAACCCAAACGCGCTGGCCGCAGCGCTCGAAGTCTACCCCGGCAAGGCGCTCATCAATTCCACCACAGCCGAAGAAAAGATGATGGACACGGTGTTCCCGCTTGCCAAACAGTACGGGGCGGTCGTCATTGGCGTCATCACCGACGATGCGGGCGTACCCGCTTCACCCGCGGACCGGTTACGGGTGGCCGCTAAACTGATCAAACGCGCCGGGGACTACGGCGTGCCAGCCGAAAACGTCATTATTGACCCACTGGCGCTCACCGTCAGCGCCGACCACAACCAGGCGCGCATCACCCTGGATTCGATTGCCCTGATCCAAAAAGAACTGGGCGTCAATATGAACCTGGGCGCCAGCAACGTCTCCTTCGGCTTGCCCGATCGCAAGATCGTCAACGTGGCCTACCTGGCGCTGGCCATCTCGCGCGGCCTGACCACTGCCATCACCGACCCGACTGTTCCAGAAATCCAGACCACGCTGCTGGCCTGCGACCTGCTGATGGGACGCGACGAATATTCCATGCGCTGGATCAAAGCCTTCCGCGCGCGCGAAAAAGCCAAAGCAGAAACCGCGTAGTCCATTTCCCCGCCCAATCATTTGCAGGCCAGTCGCCAGCCATTTATTTTTATAGAGGTGTACTGGCCTGTATTTAGTTTTTTTGAAAAGCCACAACGAATGACCAATTCCAATTTATTCTTGCACAGAGTAACCTGATCTTCTTTTCGCGCCAGCAAAGAGTTGTTTACCAAGTTTCTTAAAAAACTCTGCCAGCCCTTCCCTGTAAACGCGCATAATTACAATGACCGCCAAGGAATAGAAAACCATATTCCAACTTCCGAAATCACGGGTCAGCTCAGAGATGATGACGATTGCCGGCGCGCCAATCAATGGTCCGGCAAAGTTTCCCAACCCGCCGAAAACAACCATAATGACGACCTTGCCGATCTCGTTGAACGACAGGATGACCGGGGACAGGATTACAATGTAATGGGCGTAGAAAAAGCCCGCAATCCCGGCGATAGTGCTGGCAAAAGTCATGATAAACAACTTCCACTTGACGGTGTCTACGCCCATCGCCCTGGCCGCCAATTCATCGTCCTTAATAGCGCGGATGAATGACCCAATCGGCGAGCGGAGCACAATATACATGATCAACAGCAGGGCGACCAGCAATGCGAAGAACAGGTAATAGTAGCGGATCGGTGAGAGTGAATCAAAGAGTGATGGGACCGCCAATCCCTGCTCACCGCGGGTGAACTTATAAAGGGCGGCAATCGATAGGCGACAGGATTCAGAGAAAGCCCAGGTTGCTACCGCTAAATAAATGCCGCGCATTTTGAGCACCAGCAACCCAAGCAAGAAGCCAGTCCCAGCAGTGACAACCACTGCGGCAATAAACCCAACCCCAATGGACACTTTCAAGTGATAAATCATCAGCCCCGAAGCATAGCCGCCCAGAGCCGCAAAGGTCTGGTGCGCCAGCGAGAATTGACCAGTATAACCCGCCAACAGGTTCCAACTGGCAGCCAAGATAATGTAGTACATGCACACGATCATGATGTGCTGCCAATAATCGTTCAGGAACAATGGCCCAATCAAGATGCCAATAGAAGCCACACCTATCAACGCAAGAGTGATGGTTCGGGAAGTATTTTTCTGCATTTTGGTCTCCTAAATACCCATTAAGCATTCCTGGATGATGCCCTTGATGCGCTCCAGGTCAAATTCTTCTTTCGACCCGTGGACGCGCACCCGGCCCATGTCCACCACATAGACATAATCGGCCAACTCCAGGGCAGTTTCCATGTTATGGTCCACCATAAGGATGGCCGCGTTCAGGGCCTGCTTGGTCTGCATCAGGAACTCGTAGGCTTCGGCGGCAATCTTGGGCGCTAAACCGGCCGACGGTTCATCCACCAGCATCAGCGACGGGGAGGTCATTACCTCCTTGGCGATAGAGAGCATCCGCAATTGACCACCGCTCAGGGTATTGGCTTTGGACTTACGAAACTTACAAAGGGCCGGGAAAATCCCGTAAGTGTATTCCAACTGCTTCCGGACGCGCGCCTTATCCTTGCGGAAAATCCAGGCACCCATCATCAAGTTCTCTTCAACCCGCAGTTGCGGGAAAATGTTAAACTCCTGTGGGATATAGCTCAAACCCAGGTGCTTGATTTCGTGCGGCAATTCCGGGGTGATGTCGTGTCCGTTGAAATGGACGCGGCCCAGGCGGGGTTTGAGGAAGCCGTAGATGGTTTTGAGCAGGGTAGACTTCCCAGCCCCGTTTGGTCCGATGATGATCGTCACCGAGCCGGGCTGGACCTGGAGGCTGATCTCATTCAAGATGTCAATGCCTTCCTGGTAACCGGCTGTAATGGAAGAGAGTTCGAGCAGGCTCATGCGCCACCTCCCAGATAGGCATCGATGACTTGTTGGTCGGCCACGATCTCGTCCATCGTGCCTTCGATAATGATTGAGCCTTCAGCCAGCACGGTCACTTTCTGGCACATCTGGCGAATGGAGGCCATCTCGTGGCTGACCAGGATGAAGGTGACCCCTTTGGCAGCCATTTTATTGATCAAGGCCATAATCGTATCTTTGACCACAATATTGACCCCAGCAAACGGCTCGTCTAACAGGAAAACCGACATATCTTCGACCATAAAACCGCGCGCCATCTGCAACAACGCTTTCTGCCCGCCGGAAAGAGTCTTGGCCTGGTGATCACGCAAATGTGCGATCCCGGCCATTTCGAGCAGTTCCTGAGCGCGCATTTCCGCCGCGCCGCGCTGCTTCAGATAGTCCAGCGAGAAATCCGCAAAGCGCGGGATGAGCATGTTTTCGAGCAAGGTCATGCTGCCAAACAGGCGAGGAATCTGGAAAGTGCGTAGCAATCCCTTTTGGGCAACACGATTCGGCGACCACCCAGTAATATCTTCGCCATTATAGAAAACCTTCCCAGATGTCGGCTCGTACACGCCTGAGATGAGATTGATCAGGGTCGTCTTGCCAGACCCGTTCGGCCCAATCAGCCCGCGCACTTCGCCGCGCGCCACGTTGAAATTAACCCCATTCACCGCCACCAAGCCGCCAAAGCGCCTGGTCAAGTCTTGCGTTTGAACGATAGTGTCCATAAAAAATCCTGTTACCGAGTCCCGTCCGGGTGCGGGTATGCCCGTTTGTTGACCGAGTTGTAAACCCAATTCGCAAAGTCGATGATGTCGAATACCGGCAGCCCGGTCCGGGTCCCGACCGCCTGGGCATAGGGAGCAAGATTGTGGCACTCGAGCACGAACGATCCCAAATCAGGATTCGCGTCCAGCATTGACACCGACAAATCAACCATGTCCTGTTCGATGACCGACTTGTCGAGGCTTATTCCGTTTTGCAGGATGGGATTACTAAATGCGAACGAGTTTTGCATCCCTGCCGCCACAAACGGGATCCGGTCGCTAATCCCGGCTTTCGAGAGTACCTTCCCTGTCAGTTTCTCAGAGTGGGCAGTGATGATGCCCACTTGCCTTTGAGTCAAGGCATACACCAGCGGCACCTGCATCAGCGACGATAGGAATACCGGTACACGCACCGCAGCCGCCACAGCCTCCTGGAACTCGATTAGGAAACCGCAACTGCTGGTAATGGCCGAGACGCCCTGCAATTCCAATTCACGCGCCGCCCTGATGAAATCATCCTGCAGGCTGGCATCTGCCTCGTAGATAATGCGCTGGACCGTGGCTCCTGGAACAGTCTTGAGCACAATCGGGTAATTGTAGGATTGGGCATTACCCACATCTCCCGGAATGCGTGGGAAGGCAGTATCGAGCAGCAAAACTCCGAGAGAAGGCCGTACCGCCATCAACTCAACCGCTCCTTCTCGCCGAACAAGCCGGTAGGCTTGACCAGCAGGACGAGAATGAGAAAGACGAAGCCGTACACATTGCGCAGGCCGGTGTCGATGAAAACCGAGCCGAGGCTCTCGATGATACCAAGCAGCAGACCGCCCAACGCCGCTCCTGGTAGCGATCCCATACCGCCAATGATGATGATTTCGAAGCCTTTCATGGTGGTGACAGCGCCGTTTTCAGGAAAAACATTGAAAACCGGGGCCAGCAACGCGCCCGCCAGACCGGCCAGGGTCACACCGATGGCAAAAGCAACCTGGTCGATGCGCAGAACATTGATACCAACAGTCTGGATACCGACCCGGTTCTGCGAACTGGCTCGAAAGGCGCGTCCCAGCCAAGTATAGTTAAGCACATAGTAAAACAGGCCAATGATGACCAGCGCCCCAATGAAGGCGGCAAAGCGGTTGCCGCTGACCGGCAATCCGCCAATCATGACACGCCCCAGGTCGACGTCGGGGGCGCGGGTGTTAGGGCCGCTCAAAACGGTGGCCAGGTTACGAAGGAAGAGCGCCAGGGCAATCGTCACCACCGTGCCATACTCATCCTTGCGCTCCATGCCGGTCGAGAACATGGGCCGGATGAGCAGCCATTGCACCACCAAGCCAATGATAAACAGGAGCACTGCCGAAACGACTACGCCCAGGAACCACAATTCGCCGCCAAAGAAGAAGGAGATCAGGAACCACTGGGCGTAGCTGCCAATCATGTAGAATTCGCCCATTGACCAGTTGATCATCTTCATAATGCTGTAAATAAAAGTGATCCCCATCGCCATCAAAGCATATAGGGTACCAATCATAATGCCCGCAATGAGAAAATTGAGGAAAAGTTCTGGGGTAACGTTCATTGAGGCTCCTTATGGGTTTACAACCCAAGGGATTTCAGGACTTCGTCGAGCGCCAGGCGACTAGACGGGCGAATCTCGACCAAAGGCAGGCGCAATGGCCCGGCCGCCAGTCCAATTTTTTGCATAGCGTATTTGATTGGGGCCGGGTTGGTTTCGATGAAAGCCGCTTTGAAGATCGACAGGAGTTGGAAATGCAGTTGCCGGGCCAACACGAAATTGCCATCCAGGGCGGCGGCAGTCATATCCACGACTTGCCTGGGCAGCAGGTTGCTGACCACAGAGATGACGCCCTGTCCGCCGAGGGCAAGTAAGGGAAAGGTCAGGCCGTCGTCGCCAGAGTATACCGCCAGGTCAGGGACTTGCGCCAACACATCCATCATCTGCAAGATGTCACCAGAGGCTTCCTTGACGGCGATGATCTGTTCGTTCGAGACGGTCATTGCTTTCAACGTGGATGTCTCGATGTTGGTCCCGGTGCGACCTTTGATATTGTAAACTACAACCGGCAGATCAGTTTCTTTGCAAATGGCTGTAAAATGAGCCAGGATGCCTTCCTGGGTAGGCTTGTTGTAGTAGGGCGTGACCACCAGCAGCGCATCCGCCCCCCAGGCCTGGGCCTGCTGGGCATGATGGATGGTTTTGCTGGTCGAATTCGTCCCCACCCCAACCATCACCCTGGCAGTGGAATTAGCGCCCCGCGCCTCTTCGATTACGGTGCGGACGACGCGTTCCTTTTCATCATCGCTCAATGTCGGGGACTCGCCAGTTGTCCCCAACGGGAGCAGGCCAGTGATCCCGTTTTCAAATTGGTGACGAGTGTTGCGGCGCAAGCCATTATAATCCACAGAACCATCTGAAAGAAACGGGGTGATCATGGCAGTGGTCACCCCGCGAAATAAATTATTCCGCATAAGAAACTCCTGGACAATTCACAAAACAACCCAAAAACGATTGGGATGATATCTAACAATATGACCTCCCAACACGTGTCGGGAGGTCATATTGGGATAAAAAAGTTAAGGTTTGTAGTTGAAGGTGTAAACCAACGTGGCTTCATCCTGCTTCTGATTGGCCGCAGTGTACTGGGTAATCAAAACAGGCGGGGTCCACTGATGCCAGAGTGCGCCTTCGCCTTTCGGGAAGGTTACCGAGCCAGCCCAAAACTCAAATTCCTTGGTTTCCAGGGCCTCGATAATGGCCGCGTAATCTGTCGAACCGGCTTCCTTAGCAGCCACCGCCAGGATCAGGGCATCGCCAAAGCCGTTGTAGGACGAGTAAGTGGGGGCTTCGCCATATTTCTGTATGTAGCGGTCGTGGAACCACTGGCCAGCGGCAGTTAGTTCCATATCTTTGTGGTAGGAGGTCAGGATGTAGATACCGACGCCTTTGTCGCCATGCAATTGCCAATATTCATCGCTGCGGTAAGGCCAGTCGGAAGTGGCAACCATGGGGGTTTCGGGAAACAGGCCAATTTCGTATGCCTGATCAATGATGATATGCTCAGGGTTGCCGGTACCGGCATTGAAGATCACATCCGGCCCCCAAGCCTGCAACTGGAGCAATTCAGGAGTCAGATCAACGGCAGCCTTGTCGTAGATAGTGCTCATCACTTCCAGACCAGCCTCTGCGGCGGCTTCTTCTACCGCAGCAGACAAGCCAACGCCAAAGTCGGTGTTGTCGGCAATATAACCGATCTTTTTATAACCCTGATTTTTAGCAAAGTCAACCAAGGCGATAGCCCGTACCGGATCGATCAGGTGAGTGCGAAAGGCTTGCGGGTATCCAGTTTCTGTAATTTCTTTACTGGAAGCCTGCGTCATAATAATCGGAGCGCCTAATTCCTTGGCAACCTCAATTGCCGCCAGGGCAACCGAACTGTGATATTGACCTGTCGCACCAATGATATTGTATTCTTGCACCAGGCGGCGGTATTCAGTCGCGCCAACTTCGGGCGTACCCTTATCATCGCCAACGACAACTTCAACGGGGCGACCATCTACTGAACCGCCTAATTCCTCATTTACGTACTCTGCACCCAGTTCGATACCGCGCAGGATCAGGGTCCCAGCCTGGGGGGCGCCAGGCTCGGATTGTGGCAGCAAGGCACCAATGTACACAGGTTCCAGATCGGTCGGAACCACTACTTCCTCAGTTGGTTGAGAATCTGGCTCCTCTGTAGCCTGCGCAGGCGGGGGCGAACTTGGTTCTTCAGTCTGCGCTGCTCCGCCACAGGCGCTTAACAAGATGCTGACCAGGACAAGCATAACGGCCAGTAGGGTGAATCTTTTTTTCATCTTTCTCTCCTCTTTATGCGAACATGTTTTTAGAAATTACATCACTGTGAGAAACTCCTAATGGAGCATTGACGAATTTTTTTGATGCACCTCCTTCTTGCAAACTTCAAGAGCAGCATAGGCATTTCCGCAAGTATGCTTGCTATTTCAGCAATAGCGATATTTTATATTGCAACCCATCAAATGTCAAGTATCCAGTACCAACAACACAAACCCCCGACGGGTTTTCTGGCGGGGGTTTTGTACATATGGCAATTTGCAAAATAGATATTTTAAGGCTATTCCAGTTTGTTGTAGTTGCCCACATTAGAAATCGCCTGGGCGGTTTTCATAACCTCGATTGCAAGTTGCTCAATGTAATTTTCATCGGGTATACGCGCTGTAGGCACATCTACACAAATAGCCCCGCTGGGAGTTCCCCAGCCGCCGGAATAGATTGGTGCTCCTACAGAGACAATCCCGCGAGTATATTCTTCTCGATTGGTAGACCAACCGCGCTGTCGAGTCATTTCGAGGTCTTTCAAGAAATTAAACCGATTGACAATAGTGTACTCAGTATAGGCCACCAAACTGACGGTATCCATCAGTTTCACGAGTTCCTGTTCCGACAAATGCATCAGGGAAGCCTTTCCCAGAGCACTACAATAGACTGGAACCCGCCCACCAACCCAACCACGTGGGACCAAAGAATGTTTTGTTTCCACAACCTCGATGACCACAACCTCAATGCCATCCCTGGTACCCAATACAACCGTCTCACCAGTGGTGTCGCGCAAATTTTCCATGAAAGGCAAGCTAACTTTGCGAATGTTGCGTGGGCCTGACAGGGAGACCGTCAGCGCAAATATCTTTGGAGATACACGGTACAGTTTTGTCTGATCGTTACGCTCGAGATACCCAAGCTCTTCCAAAGTATAAGCAAACCGACTAGCCGTGCTGGCGTCACATTCTAAGAATTCAGCCAGATCGGTCAGGGAGGCTTCTGATTTTTCAGGGGTGAAATAAGCCAGAACCCGCAGTCCTCGCGCCAGTGTCTTCAAAAAATTCCGTTCATGTTGAGTAGTATTCACGAATACCTCGATACTCTGCTTCCTGGTCAAACAAAATCGTTGAATTGACAATCATTTATTTGCGGATTATACTAATTAAGTTGCTTATAAAGCAAATAATAAATAAGCCATCTCATTCTCTATACTACAACGATTTCCCCAATGTGGCAAGTTTTTGCAGAAGCAGGATCTCCATGAAACTCTCTCCAGACAATTTTCCGAATTCAGCCGACGTAGTCATCATTGGAGGAGGCGTCATTGGCTCCGTTGCAGCCTATGTGCTTTCAAAGGCAAAGTTCAGGGTACTGCTACTTGAACGGCAAGATATTGGTTCAGGAACATCCAGTTCGGCCGCGGCTGCAGCCCTGTTGCAGACCAAGACATCGGTAAAGAAACTTGCCCTCGCAGATCAAAGTTTGAAATTACTTGACAACCTCCATGAACAATTGGGTAGGGGTTTTGAATTTGCCCATACTGGCAGCCTACTGGCCGCCTGCACCGAAAACGAGATGCAACTTGTCCATCACATGAACACCAGTTTGAGTGCTATGGGGTTGGATGTTGAACTTCTGGATAGTCTACAGGCCCGACAAGTGATGCCCATTCTTGGCGATAACATCCTTGGCGGCTCGTATTCGCCAAAGGATGCCCAGATCAATCCTCTCGAGCTGGTAGTGGCTTGTACGCAAGCCGCCAAGGCGCGTGGAGCCATTATTTCCACTTTTACAGAATTACAAGGTATGGAAATACTTGGCGACAAGATCATTGCTGTTCAAACCAGCGCCGGACGAGTAATGACAGATACAATCATCAACGCGGCTGGCGTGTGGGCGCCAAGCGTGGCGCAAATGGCTGGCATAACACTACCAATTTCGCCACTCAAAGGAGAATTACTGGTAACGGAGCGTATGCCGCCCCAAATGAAGGGGACATTGATTGCCGCCAAATACCTGTTAAGCAAAGCACTTGCAGAAGGAAATGACGGTAGTCAATCTCCCAAACGC
Organism: Chloroflexota bacterium; assembly: GCA_049324135.1. Taxonomy (GTDB): domain Bacteria; phylum Chloroflexota; class Anaerolineae; order Anaerolineales; family Villigracilaceae; genus JAABUE01. The sequence continues at coordinate 15,642 of JBMOMO010000320.1, read as the reverse complement.
TCCGTTGGTATCACCTTGGTACAGGTTGCCCACGGGAATTTTATTATTGGCAGCACCCGCGAAGTGGCGGCATTTGACCGACGCAGCACATATGATGGGATATACGATTTGGTACACCAGTTACTTGAGTTGACTCCGTCCTTGGCTAATGTCCACTTGCTACGCGCTTATGCAGGGTTACGACCGTTGACCCCAGATGGCTCCCCAATCATCAGCCGGACGCCAAACCTGCCAGGGTTTATCCAGGCGGCAGGGTTTGGCGGGGATGGATTGGCGATGTCAGCAATTTCTGCTGAATTGATTCTGGGGCTGCTAACCGACGCAGAAGACAAAGAATTACTGGCCGACTTTACCCTGGAACGGTTCAAAACAACGGAGATTGCACAATGAAAGCGATACGACTTTTTACCACGCAGCGAGGGTCATCGTTCGAGATCGAAGTAGACGGCCAAAGCGTCCTGGCTTATGAGGGAGAAAGCCTGGCAACAGTGCTTATGGCAGCAGGGTTTCGCGCATTTACCGCCCACAATGAGCCTTATGCCCCAAATCGCTTGTACTGTGGGATGGGTACCTGCCAGCAATGCCTGGTAACGGTTGATAGCCTGCCAAATTGCCAGGCTTGCCGCACCCTTGCGCGTCCAGGGATGAAGGTGGAGACCTCTCATGAAAACTAAAAACTGCGACATTGCAGTGATCGGCGGTGGCCCGGCCGGGTTAGCAGCTGCACAAACTGCTGCTTTACACGGCGCTTCAGTGGTTCTCATTGACGATGCTACCAGCCTGGGAGGTCACTTTTACAAAAAAAATCCCCTTAAGTTTGACAATCCATCCACGCGCCGTCATCAAAAAAAACTACAGGAACTTATTCAACGAGAGCAGGCGCTTACCCAAAGCGGGGTTGAGGCCCTTCTTGGTACCAGGGTATGGGGTATTTTTGACGAAACGAGGACAACACTAAGCAAGCAGGCTGGTGGACAGGCAATCGCTTTCCATCTACACCTTGACAATTCATCCGCGGGTGTCGCAGTAGTAAAAGCCCGAAGTTTGATCCTATCGCCCGGAGTATATGACCGCCCATTTCCTTTCCCTGGTTGGGAACTTCCGGGTGTACTCACACCAGGAGCCGCCCAGATACAATTAGAAAAGCAAGGGCTATTACCAGGCCAGCGCGTCCTGGTAGCCGGTAGCGGGCCGCTCCAATTGGTTGTGGCTTCTGAACTGGCTCGTCATGGCGTAGACGTAGCGGCCATATTGGATACCAGCAATGTACTGGACGGATTTCTTGAACTCCCCAATGCCCTGGGAGGGCTGTTCAGCCGGGTAGGCGAAGCCTTAGAAAGCATGAGCATTCTTGTAAGAAAACGGGTGCCCGTCCTTTTCCAACATGCTGTCTACCGTGCGCTGGGAACACCCGAAACAGGTGTCCAAGGCGTGATCATCGGTAAAGTTAACCGGCAAGGACGCCCAATCCCGGGTACGCAACGCGAATTACAGGTTGATTCGATCTGCCATGCGCATGGTTTTATTCCTTCGATCCCCCTGACCCTTCACCTGGGCTGTAACCACATGTACGACCCCTTCCTCAACGCTTTTGTACCCAAGCATAATGAAAACTTGCAGACAAGTGTACCTGGAGTCTTTGTTGCAGGTGATGTTACCGGGGTAGGCGGAAAACCACTCGCCGATTTACAAGGGCAGTTGGCAGCGATTACCGCCTTAGAACAATTAAATATCATTTCGAATGAGCAGGCAAACATAAAACGAAAACGCCTTGCACCAGCAGTTCACCGGGAACAACGCTTCTCCAAATGGTTATGGAAACGCTATCGCATCCAGCCTGGATTGCTTGACCTGATAGACAACGATACTTTGCTTTGCCGCTGTGAAGCGGTGCGGGTTGGACAATTTCGTGAGAGCATAGAAGAAGGCGGGCAAAATTTATTTGGGGTCAAACTCCGTACGCGCCTGGGAATGGGACAGTGCCAGGGTCGCTATTGCATGCCCAATGCGGCCCTGCTCATTGCCGCTTATAATGGGAAAGCGACGCCAGCGCTGGATATTCCAAGCATTCGCCCGCCATTGTTTCCGGTTCGCCTGAAAGATATTGATATGGCGGAACAAATAGTTACAGAAAACGAATAGGAGAAGGATATGAAAGACGTACATTTGATGTTTATTGGGTTTGGCAATGTCGGCCAAGGAACACTCCAGATCATACGGGATGAAAAAAAATTCCTGGCTGAACGCTATGGGATCCGTTTCAGCGTGGTGGCTGTCAATGATATGCGCCTCGGCAGCCTGTACGATGCAAACGGATTGCCAATTCCAGATTTGCTGGATGCCGCAGCGCAGGGCGACCTGCATACGATTCCCGCCTCTAATTATGACTGGTCTGTAGAAACTATGCTGAACGAAGCACAGTTCGACACTTTGGTTGAAGCCAGTTTCACCAACTTACAAACTGGCGAGCCGGCCCTGACTTACATCCGCCGGGCGCTCATGCTCAACAAACACGTGGTCACAACCAACAAAGGTCCGATCGCATTGAACTTCCATGAATTGCAAACCCTTGCGCGAGAACACGAAGTACAAATCGGGTTTGAAGGCACTGTGATGAGTGGAACTCCCGCGCTTGCAGTGGGAATGAGATTACTGTCAGCGGCTGGCATACAGCGCATCCAAGGGATTCTGAATGGCACAACCAACTTTATTCTATCGCGCATGGAAGCGGGATCAGATTATGCTGAGGCGCTGGCCGAGGCGCAATCATTGGGATATGCAGAAGCGGACCCTACAGGTGACGTTGAAGGGTTCGATGCCGCCGGCAAAGTTGTCATATTGAGTAACCTGGTAATGGGAGCAAATATTTCCTTATCCGCTGTAGACCGGAAAGGAATCACGCACCTGACGACGCATGACATTCAGGCAGCAAAACTTGAAGGGAAGCGTTGGAAATTAATTGGCGCGATCGAACACGCCGATGATAAAATCAAAGCCAGCGTACAACCTGTTCCATTGCCTATAGCGCATCCACTCGCTAATGTGAGTGGCGCAACCAATGCGATTACCTATACAACTCGCTTGCTTGGCGATGTAACACTGATTGGCGCCGGCGCCGGACGTTTGGAAACCGGTTATGCCCTGATTAACGACTTGATTTCCATACACGGCAATCTGCCTAACTAAACTGATAAAAGGAGCAACCCATGACCGACCGTAAAAAGATCGCCCTGCCCTATCTCTTCCAAAAGGTGCAGGACAAAGAACCGATTTCCTGGCTGACCTGCTACGACTATCCCACCGCCTACCTGCAAGAACAGGCCGGGGTGGAGATGATCCTGGTGGGCGACAGCCTGGGCATGACCATGCTGGGTTATGACTCGACCCTGCCCGTCACAATGGACGATATGATCCGCCACGCATCGGCAGTTCGGCGCGGCGCGCCGACCGCCTTCGTCATTGGCGACATGCCCTACATGACCTACCAGCCCAGCAACGAACTGGCCGTCAAGAACGCCGGGCGCTTCATGGCCGAAGCCGGCTGCGACGCCATCAAACTGGAAGGCGGGATCGCCATGGCGCCGCGCATCCAGGCGATTGTAGATGCGGGCATCCCGGCCATCGGCCACCTGGGACTGACGCCGCAATCGGTGGCCGCGCTGGGCGGCTTCCGCTTGCAGGGCAAGTCGGCGACGCTGGCCAAGAAGATCGTGGACGACGCCAAGGCGCTCGAAAAAGCCGGGGCGTTTGCCATCCTGCTCGAACTGGTTCCCGACCGTCTGTGCCAGTTGATCACCGAACGCGCCGAGGGCTGCATCATCATGTCGCTGGGGTCGGGGCTGGGCGCGCACGGCCAATTGCTGATCTACCACGACATGTTTGGCCTGTACCCCAAATTCAAACCGAAAATGGCGAAAGTGTTCGGCAACGCGGGCGAGGTCATCCTGAATGGGCTGAAACAGTATGTGGGCGAAGTCAAGTCGCAAGCCTTCCCTGCGCCCGAAAACTGGTTTGGAATGCCGGACGAAGAGTTCGACGAACTGAAGAAGATGCTGGA
>JBMOMO010000320.1:0-11485 GCA_049324135.1 Chloroflexota bacterium | reverse complement strand
CGCCGGCGCGGGATCAAAATCCACCCCGACGAGGTGGTCGTCAGCCCGGGCGGCAAGCCCAACCTGTTCTTCCCGACCCTGGCGCTGGTCGAGCCGGGCGACGAGGTCATCTACCCGAACCCCGGCTTCCCCACCTACGAGGCCATGATCAAGGTGGCGGGTGGCGTCCCGGTGGCGGTGCCGCTGTTGGAGCAGAACCAGTTCTCGTTCGATCTGGAAGCGTTCGACCGACTCATCAACGCGAAGACGAAACTCATCATCCTGAACTCGCCCTCCAACCCGACCGGCGGCGTCATCCCGCCCGCCGACCTGGAGCACATCGCCTCGCAGGCCGAACGATTTGGCTGCTGGGTGATGTCGGACGAGTTGTACACCCGCATCGTGTACGATGGGCTGGAAGCGCCTTCCATCGCCAGCCTGCCGGGCATGAAAGAGCGCACCATCATCGTGGACGGGTTCTCGAAGACCTACTCGATGACCGGCTGGCGGCTGGGCTTTGGCGTCATGCCGAAGGGACTGGCCGCGCGCGTGGACCTGCTGCTCACCCACTCCATCGGCTCGACGGCGCACTTCACGCAATTCGCCGGGCTGGAAGCAGTCACTGGCCCGCAAGACATGGTGAACGTGATGGTGAGCGAATACCAGCGCCGCCGGGACGTGATCGTGGACGGCTTGAACGCCATCCCCGGCTTCACCTGCCAGAAACCGCAGGGCGCGTTCTACGTTTTCCCCAACATCACCGGCGCGGGCATGAATTCCAGCGACCTGGCCAACCTGATCCTGGACAAGGCCGGCGTGGCGCTGCTGCCGGGCAGCGCCTTTGGCGAATACGGCGAGGGCTACCTGCGCCTGTCGTATGCCAACTCGATTGAAAACATCGAAAAGGGACTGGAAAGGATCAAGGCCGCACTGGCCTGACCCCTGACAAAAACGTCCCACTGCGAAGCGCCCTGTACAGGGAAGGTTGCTGACAAACGCTCGAATTTCTCGCGGTAAACCTTCGGGACGATATATCACAAAAACAGCCCGACTCGCCATGAGCCAGGCTGTTGCTTATCAATCGACTTTCATAAAACCCAAGGCGCGCCATAAGACGCGCATCATGCCGTGACCGAAATCGGGCTTCAAGAACTGGTTCGGGCAGGAGCCGGGGATGACCGTGATGCCGTTGGCCTTGCACATCTCTACCGCTTCCGGCGAGACGCTGGTCATGCCCGCCGCCAGCCCAGGCTTGGTGCCCATCATACAGTGCATCCAGATGCGCTTGACGCCCAGGTCCACACACTGCTGGACGACCTGATCCGTCACGCGCGGGCTGGCCAGAATGAAAACCGCATCGGGCTTCTCCGGGATGGACTGCAAATCCGGGTAACACGGATCGCCCTCGAATTCACGGATGCGCGGGTTGACTGCAAACACTTTATAGCCGTTCTCCTTGAACTTGCGATAGTTCAGGTTACAGCCCGTATCGCGCTGGTCCGACACGCCCACCACCGCGATCTTCTTCTGGGACAGGAAGTCATGCACCATATCGTCAATTTTTGCCATCAGTTTCCTCCAGGATACAAAATTGTCTCAGGCCGGTCTATAAGCCGCACAGCGTCCCCTTTCGGGGATTCTGTCCAGTCGAAAAACGTCTCAGGCCGGTCTATAAGCCGCACAGCGTCCCCTTTCGGGGATTCTGTCCAGTCGAAAAACGTCTCAGGCCGGTCTATAAGCCGCATTCTGTCCAGCAATGGAGCACGCTCCACGCCTGTGCGATCATCTCTCTGGGCGGTATGTCGCCACGCCGCTCGATGCGGCCTACCCGGGACTGGCTGCCTCCCGGTGGAGGCAGCGCATGTGGAGACGAGCAGCCTCCCGCCGTCCGCAGACGACTTCGTCCCTGCTTGGCCTTGCTCCCGGCGGGGGTTACCTGGCCGCGCGCATTACTGCGCGCGCCGGTGGTCTTTTACACCACCTTTTCACCCTTACCGCCCTCTCCTTGCCCCCTCTCCCAATGGGAGAGGGATGGGGTGAGGGCAGCGGTCTGTTTCTGTGGCCCTTTCCGGCAGGTTCACGCTTCTCAGCGGTTTCCCCGCCCCGGGTACTCTCCGACGCCGTGCTCTATGGAGTGCGGACTTTCCTCGACCCCGACAACGCAGGGCCGCGATCGCCCGACCGACCTGAGACGCTTTCATCATAACCGCAGAAAAGCAGGAAGTCAATTACAAAGCCCCCGAAAAACATTCGTCCCCCGCCGCCAGGCGAGGGACGAAGAACATCGTTCGGAACATGCGTTTATGCTGCCGTTGGTTCAGGGATCATGTCCTTGAGCAAGATTTCGAGCGCCATCGTATGACCGCAACGTTGGTGCGTAAGGAAGAACTCGCAATCGCACTGGAACACACCATTGTCGAACGTTACGCTATGCGGATTGTTGTCGCCGTTGAACGTCAACTCGAATTTCTTGAAGTGGAAGCGATGCCGCTCCTCCGCATAACGTTTGGCCTTCTCGATCTTGCCAATCATCCCGTAATCCATTTCTTATCTCCTTTTCTCTAGGATACAAAAAGGCACGCAAACGCGCGTGCCTTTCAGCAATGACAGGGCAGATTCTTGGCGGAAAAAACTCGCATAGGAGATTTACCTTGTAGAAAGTATAGTGGGATTCAAATACAAAGTCAACACCCAAAAGTCATATTCTTATGAAATTAACATAAACGTTGCGCAAGGATGGATTGTCCCCCTACGTACCCCAATCGCGCAAATACAAAAAGTCATACCCAACGGTGCGATTGCTCAGTTTTGCGATAGGCGGGTTCATACGCTTGAACTGGCTGCGGCGGATGCGCCCCACGACCGCGCGCACCAGGGCTTCGTCGAACCCGGCCGCCGCGCACTCCTCGGGGCTGTAACGCTGGTCCACCATCAGGTAGAGCAGCCGGTCGGCGTCGGCATAGGTGAAGCCCAGTTCGCCTTCGTCGGTCTGGTTCGCCCACAGGTCGGCGGAGGGCGGCTTGTCGATGATGGCGGACGGGATGCCCATGGCGCGCGACAATTGCCGCACCTGGGTCTTGTACAGGTCGCCGAGCGGGTTGAGCGCGCAAGCCGAGTCGCCCCACAGCGTGCTGTAACCGAGCAGGATTTCGGTCTTGTTGCCGGTGCCAACCACCAGTCCCCGAAAGGCCTCGGACCGGTCGTACAACACGATCATGCGCGCGCGCGCCATCAGGTTGCCTTTGCGCGTGTTCGACATATCGGGATCACGACGGATGAGCGGCTCGACCATGTCAGTGATCTCCACCGTCTCGCCCTGGACCTTGAACTGCTCGATGACCATCTGGGCGTGTTCCAACGAATCGGGCGAGGAGGACTGGTAGGGCATGCGCACAGCCAGCACGTTCTGCGGACCGAGCGCTTCGGCGGCCAGCGCGCAGGAGAGCGCCGAGTCGATGCCGCCGGAAAGCCCGATGACCGCGCGCGTAAACCCGGCGCGGGTGATCTCGGATTTAATGAAACCGGTCAAAATCTGTCGGGCAAGGGAAGTATTGATAGAAAGATCAAGAGGCGACATCAAGTTCAAGTTTCATCCGTAAGAATGAACGCACGATGTGTGCGCGATCCAGCGCTAGTTTCGCATCCGCTTTATCTGCTGTCATCCCCGGGTAACGATAACGAACGCCATAATGGTCAAGTTCCGTAAGCAAGTCGCGTTGGATTTCGAAAGAACCATCCAACGTCAGGCAAAGTTCAAGCAACTCGTTCAAATTGTGCGTCTTGGGGAAATCCACACGGTTTTTGTAAAGAAAAGCCTTCAGGTACTTTTCGGCAAGTTGTTGGCAATGGAAACAGACGGCGTCATAATTGGCTTGACGACGAGCGCGAAACTCCCTTGTTGCCACCAAATAATCCCCCTCTGCTTTGGAAATCCACTCAGCGAGCAAGTCGTTCATAGACAACTTTTCCCTTTCGAACAATCTCTTTCAAAAAGGGATCGCCCATCTGGATTCTTCTCTCCAAAACCTCAGGAGTTCTTACCAGAAGATCCAACCCAAAGTGGTAATCAATGTTAGTCAGGATTTGGATTTCCTGTTGGGTTTCTTTCAAATCTGTGTCCATGATTACCAGTAAATCCACGTCACTCTCTCGCTTGGGGGTCCCGTAAGCGTATGAGCCAAACAAGATGATTTTGATCGGCTGGAATTTTTCCACAATCTGGTAAACCACATCATCGATTGCGGCCTGCGGGATCCGGTCACGTTTCGTGATTGGCGGAACGTAAACGCGAGGAATAGCGCGAGTTTCCATAAGCATTCCTGAATGATTATACCTTTATCCGTGCAATATCCTGCCCAGTTCTTTCTGCACCAAACTCGTCCTTTCGTCGCGCAAGAGCGGCAGGCGCGCGCGGGTGCGATGCAGTTGGTTCAGGTCCAGCGTGGCGACCGTCAACGCTTCCTCGAAGTACGGGCCCTGGGCGATGCGCTCGCCGTTGGGATCGAAGACGGTCGCCCCACCCCAGAAGTTCAGCCCGTCTTCGAACCCGACGCGGTTGCTGTGCGCCACAAAGGAGGTGAACAGGTTGGCGTACGAGCGGTTGACGTTTTCCACCCAACGCGCTGACTCCAGTTTTTCGCTGTCGTTCAGCCCGCGACCGGGGGAGGCGGAGGTGAACAGGAACACGTCCGCGCCGTCCAACCACAGCAGGTAGGGCGGCGAGGCGTGCCAGAAGTCTTCGCAGATCAGGATGCCCATGCGCCCAAAACGCGTATCGAAGGCGCGGACGGAATCGCCCCAGGCAAAGAAGCGTCCCTCGTCGAACAGGCCGTAGGTGGGCAGGTAGACCTTATGATGGACGTGCAGCACCCGCCCGCCCGAAAGGTAGGCGGAAGCAATGTAGAAGCGGTGACGGGCATCCTCGTCCACGAAGCCGACCACCAGGTCCAGGTCGCGGCTGGCGGCGAGCAGGGGCTTGAAGACCGGGTCATCCTCCGTCGGCCTGTGCGAGACGGTCGGCGCGAGGTCCTGCAAGACGTAGCCGGTCAGCGAGAGTTCAGGGAAAACCAGCAGGTCGGCGTCCTGCTTTTTGGCGTCCGCAAGCAGAGCGAGGTGTTTGTCCAGGTTGGCTTCCACGTCGCCGAGTTTGGTATTGATTTGGGCAAGCGCAAGGTTGAGTAGCATCGGGGGGAATCTTACCACTAAATCGAACCGGTATCCGCTGCGCATGATCTGCACGTGTGCACTCAAAAGTTGTCAGCGATGACAAGGAAAATCCGCAGATTACGCAGAAAAATCTGAAAAAATCCGCGAGAATCTGCGTCACAGCGTCCCCTTTGGGGATCTGCGGATGGTTTGACAACCTTTGCGTGCACACGATCTGCACCGAACGTTGAACCTCGAAAGGTTGAAGAGCCGTTCAGTCGGCAAGGTCGCGATCGGGTGGCTTCTCGTTGTCCCAGGCCTGGGTCTGCGCGGACAAGAAAGTACGGCTAATAGTTGATAACCTGGTCTGCTCCCACCGTCCAATCCCCCAGCAAATCCATGTTGCCCATCGCCGCCCCTTCGATAAGGTCGTCCAGCCCGAGCCCGCGGGCTTCGCAGCAGGAGCCTCAGGTAGCGACCTGGCCGCGCTTGGCCAGCGACTTGAGCATACGTTCGATGTTGTAGTAGCCCTCCGGCGTTTTTTGTCCCCTGCGGGCGCAAAAGACGCCGTCGGCGGTGAGGAAGACGCGCACGTTGACCGCCTCGCGCTTGACCAGGTTGAGCGCCAGGCGCAGGGCGTTGTAGGGACGCTCGTCCCCATACGGCGCATCGTTGACGATGAACAGGTAGTTCTTGACAGTTTCCATGATGCCTCCAGCGGCGGGTGAGAGATTGGCGCATTATACTCCCGCCGCGCATCCCCGCCATGACTTTGGTCACATCGTCGCCCCCCAAGAATTCCCATACATTCGTAACCCCCATTCCATGACAAGCGCGCCTTGCGCGATTCGCGCGCGGGTATAGAATCCTGGTTCGACTAGAAACCAGGATGTGACCCATGAAACCTCCCTTTGCCCTTTGGCTGCTCGCCTTCTCCCTCGTCTTCCTCGCCCTGGGCGGACTGTACGGCGGCGTAGCCATGCTGGCCGACCCTTCGGGCGGCTCGCTTCAAATGACCGAGATCCTGCCCCTGCTGCCTGTGCCAGACTACACCCTGCCCGGCCTCTTCCTGCTCTTCGTGATGGGACTCGCGCCGCTCTTCCTGGCCTATGCCTTGCTTGCCCGTCCCAACTGGCCCTGGGCGGAATCCATTTCGCGCTGGAGCGGCCATCACTGGGCGTGGACGGGAACGGTCGCTTTAGGCGTAGCGTTGGCGCTCTGGCTGGTCGTGGAAGGAATCATGATCGGCTTTGAATGGCCGATCCAATACGTCACGGCGGTCAATGGGATTGCCATCCTCCTGTTGGCCTTGCTCCCCCCCGTTCGACGCCATTTCGCTCGATAGCAAGAAAACCAAGCCGACTGTTCGCAGCCGGATTGGACGCCAGTTGGAGTCTTACTGATCGAATAGCGCGGCCTCCTGCCGCAACTAGAAAGTTTCCGGACGCCGACAAGCGCGGACTGAGTTCTGCCAGCCGCTCCGAGCGCACATCCTCCCATCAAACAAAAAGGCGGCTGTTACGCCGCCAGTTTGTTTACGCATCCTGTCTGCTTAATCGTTCACTTGCCAAACGGTTCAGGCTCACCCCCGATTCTGCCGCTTCGATAATCAACCGCCGATGTAATTCTGGCGGGATTCGCACCATGAATTTCCCGCTGTACTTTTTGACAGCAATTGGTTCAGGGACAGTTTCTCCGCTTTTTTTCAAATCGCGAACCACATCAGCCACGGTTTGACGAATCCCTTTCAAAGCCTCTTCTGGGGAAGGCTCCAGCCAGCTCAGGCTCGGAAACTCGGCGCAGAGACCGACATATTCATTGTCTTCCTCCGACCAGGTCACGCGGTAAGTATAACGATCATTCTGTAACATCACGTTGCGCCTCCAGGCGTTCGAGCGCCTTCAAAACTTGTCTCACTTGATATGCCTTTGCCATGCCTTTGTCGTTCTGGATGTTGACGCGCGGGTCGCCCTGCCAGGGCGTCTTGTAGATTCGGTGACTGCCGCTTTCCTGCCGCGCCTTGCCGAAAAAGGCATCGCAGACTTTGCAAAGGTCGAGAAAATGAATCCCTTTCGGATTCCGCTTCATTTCAGCGATGATGTCTTCAACCTTTGCCACGCCGCCATGATACCACTATTGATACTGGTGTCAAGATTGGATTTTTTCCATCCAGATATTCTCCATCCACTCCAAACGCGGACCGAGCTCCGCCAGCCGTTCCGAGCGCACATCCTCCCATCAAACAAAAAGGCGGCTGTTACGCCGCCAGTTTTGTCCTCATTCTTTTTCTCTCTCGATTATTTCATCCAACGACACATTCAATGCTTTCGCAATCGCAGACAGGATGTCTGTTGCCCCTTTCCGTTTGCCCGTCTCTATTTGCGAAAGATATGGCTTGCTGATTCCCGCTTTGTCCGCCAGTTGCTGTTGAGTCAGCCCGCGATATTCGCGCCAGACCTTGATGGGATTTTCTCCGTCAAGGATGGCGTGGACGACTTCTCCTGGAATCAATTCGTCTTCGCCGCGTTCCAGGGCGGCTTTCGCGGCGTCATAGTCGCGAATATCTTCCAATTCCTCAGCCTGCTCAAGCAACGCGAGATATTCCTCATAGGGAAGCACAGCCCATTCGGGTTTGCCGTCGCGCTCAATTAATTGAATATTCTTTTTCATCGGTACACCTCTCCGCGTGGGGCAACTCTCAAAACCAACATCACCAGTTGATCGTTTTGTATTTCGTAGATCACTCGCCAGTCGCCAACCCTCAGCCGATAACCTTCCCTGCCCTGTAGTTTTTTCGCGTTGGGATGTTCGGCGTATGGATTGGATGCGATTGCTTCAATCTTCTCATAAATCGTCTTCGCCGCATTGCGTGGAAGTTTCTCCAGCGACTTTGCGGCTTCCTTCTTGAAGATGATTTTGTACACAAGGTTATGTTAGCACAATGCTAACAAAATTACAAGGGACTGTTAGCAAATTCCTGTCCCACTCACGCCTTGCCCCACCCCATCTCCCTCGGCATCTCATCCCACGTCCTACCATCCAAAATCCTCCCCGCCTTCTTCTTCTGGACTCCGCCCCACTGCTTGAAAAAGAATGGGACTCCCGCCTTCATGCACTGATCTCTCACCCCAACCACCCACCCTTCGACAAGCTCAGGGCAACGCTTCGCTCAGGGCAGGCTTCCTCTCCAGCGGACGCGCGCCTGGACCCGACTCCCCGCCCACGATGACCCAGTTGATTCCCCTGAGATTCATCCTCGGCAGTGGACCCAACAGCGGCTCCATAGACAAAAATTTGATCTTCGCGCCCGTCCTCCGCAGGTCATCAATGCGACACACGTAATCCTTGTTTTCCACGCTGACGCCCATCCATAAAACGAAAGGATGACCATTCAGGCCATCCTTTTCAACTCACTTCGCAGGCAGGCGGTCATACTCCGCAGGCTCCTTGTGCGGAACCTGGGCAAGCGCCGCAAGAAACTTCTTGCGACTGGCGCGCGCCGCGCGATTGCGGATGTAATCTTCCGCGCCAAGAGCGGAAATCTTTTCCGCCAGAGCCAGGGTGATTAACTGGTTGATGGAAATGTTATCCTTGCGCGCCAGTTCGCGCGCGGCTTTGTGAAGGGAAGCGGGGAGTCTAAGACTGATTGCGCTCATGGTAATTCTCCAATCATTGTAAGAAACTCTACTGGCGATATAGCCTTGATTCCAAAATTCTTCAAGTTCTTAAAATCCTGTTTGTTGTAGGTGACGATAAACTGGCATCCTGCCGCCACCGCCAATTCGAGAACCATGTCGTCGTTGGGGTCTTTCAAGACGGGATGCCATAAAAAAAATATCCTTTGTTCATGCGCGATTTCGCAGATGTAGTCGAGAACATCGTCAATCGCACGCGCCGTTATTGGAACTTCGCCTATCAGGCGTTTCGCGGCGTCTTCGTATTCCAGGATCAGTGCGACGGAAATATTGATCTCGATCTTGTCGCTCTCGCCAAGAAGCGACACAAGCCGAAAGGACGCGCCGTCTCTCGAACGCAACGAGGAGACAATGACATTTGTGTCAATGACGACGCTGTATTTCATGGCAGTATTGTATGTGATACCAGGAGTTTTGTCAATTTGTTCTCCGTCCATGCGCTCTTACCCACACAAAAAGGCGGCTGTGATGCCGCCAGTTTTCATACCTTTGCAAAACTCATGTCGTGTGGCATCTCATCCCACGTCCTCCCGTCCAACAGCCTCCCCGCCTTCTTCTTCTGGACTCCGCCCCACTGCTTGAAGAAGAACGGGACTCCCGCCTCCCTGCACTGATCCCGCACCCCGACCACCCACCCTTCGACCCTTCGACAAGCTCAGGGCAACGCTTCGCTCAGGGCAGGCTCCCTCTCCAGCGAACGCGCGCCTGGACCCGACTCCCCGCCCACGATGACCCAGTTGATTCCCCCGAGATTCATCCTCGGTAGCGGACCCAGCAGCGGTTCCACGGACAGAAACTTTATCTTCGCGCCTGTTTTCCGCAGATCGTCAATTCGAGACACGTAATCCTTGTTCTCCACGCTGACGCCCATCCAAATATTGTCAGTCCATTCCAAAAACGGACCGATCTCCGCCAGCCGTTCCGAGCGCTTGGTCAACACCTGGAACTGGGCCATTCATCCTTCAAAATTCATCCTTTTCTCTCGGCTGTCCCATCGCTTGCAGACGCTTCGCCATCCGCTCCGCGTAGGGATGCTTACAGCCTGATCTGACTTTCGTGCAACCCGTAAACGGATTTTCCGTCCGTTCGATTCGGGAGCGCGGCATTCTTCCGCCAGCGCTCATGAAGTGATTTATAATATCCCCGCAACCAGGAGTAATATGATGGAAGCCTATCGAACAAAAATCAAGATCAGCGACTCAAAGCAGGTGGTTTTGTCCAACCTGCCTTTTCGTTCGGGTCAAGTAGTAGAGATTGTAGTTCTGGCGGAAGACGAGAATCGAAAAGCGGCGGTGGAAGAATTCAAAGCCCTATTCAAGGAAATTCAGTCCCTGCCACAAATGCAGGCGCTGACTGAAGAAGAAATCCTGGCTGAAATCGAAGCCTATCGGAGAGGCGAGTGAAGGTCATCTTCGATACGAGCGGGGTTGTTTCCGCCGCGATGAAAGACCGCGTTCCTGAAGAAGTGATTTTGTTCGTCCTTGGCAATCCAGATTTCACCTGGATAGCATCCACAGAAATTATCAACGAGTACACGACCGTCATCCAGCGGGGCAAGTTCAGGCTCTCCAAAGAGACCATCCAAAAATGGCAGGACATTTTCGAGCGGCGTGTCAGAATTGAGGAAGTGACGCTTGATGTGGATTTTCCGCGCGACCAGAAGGACGCAAAATTCCTGGCTTGCGCGTTATCTGCCAGGGCGGATTATCTGGTGACGGGGAACAAGGACTTTCAAGAAGCCCACAAAGCAGGGGTGACAACAGTGATTTACGTGTCTGAATTCAAGCGTTTGATCGTCGAAAACTGGTAGATCGTTTCCCCAACGGCTTTTCAAGCGCCTGCTCGTGCATGGACAACTTGAACCCGTTGACGTAATTCGGCTATCCCATCGCTGCAGACGTTTCGCCATCCGCTCCGCGTAGCAGTGTGTACAGCCAGGGCTGATTTTCGCGCAACCAGTCAGCGGATTCCAGGTGGATTCCGTCCACTCGATTCGTGAGCGCGGCATTTTCTCCTCCTTCACCAAAACAAAACTCCGAGCCTGCGAATCGCTCGGAGTTCGTTTCAAATTATCCCGCCACAGGCGAGACCTGGTATTCGATCCTGCTTGGCACGCTGACCCGTCGTGACGCATCCAAAATTTCAAGCGACACAAGATTGCCTTTATCGTCGTAATCCAGAATCACGCCAGGCTTATCCTCATCGCTCTCAGCGACGGGAGTTTCAGCGAAGATGGATGATGGTAAGCGTGTCGGTTTGGCTATCGTAATTTACTTTCATGTCTTATTTCGCAACCTGACGCCGCGCCATTTCCTTCAAGGCATGGTCGGTGAAAATGAAGTCGTGGATCGGTTCAAGGTTGGGCATGTCTGCTCAAAGTATAGCACAGAAGAAAATCTCCTTCCATCCATCAATATCACCAAAGCGGACATCCGTCCCCGCCCGCGACACGCAAAAAAAGACGGCTGTCACGCCGCCAATTTCCTTTATGCCTTTGCAAAATTCATATCTCGCGGCATCTCATCCCACGTCCGACCATCCAAAATCCTCCCCGCCTTCTTCTTCTGGACTCCGCCCCACTGCTTGAAGAAGAACGGGACTCCCGCCTCCCTGCACTGATCCCTCACACCGACCACCCACTCCCTCTCCAGCGGACGCGCGCCTGG
>JBMOMO010000319.1:0-5719 GCA_049324135.1 Chloroflexota bacterium | reverse complement strand
GCGCCATTCGCGCGGCCATCCAGCCCAGGCAGTAACACGGCAGGGTAGCCAGCGTGATCATCAGCAGCGTCAGGCGGCGGCGCGCGCGGGGCGATTCGGTTTCCGACATGCCGAGCATGATAACATGCCTGAGGGACTCCGGCAAGATGAACCACAGATAAACCACCGATGAAACACAGATGAAACTTGACTTTCCTGCAAGGCCTTCGCTGCATTTATCGAACCAAATTCTTTTTATCTGTGTGAATCTGTGGTTCGAAAATGGGTTCCCGAATGCTCTCAACAGGTATAATCCGCTTGTTTATGATCCCTCTACAACTAAAGCTTTCTGGCTTTCTTTCTTATCGCGACCCGGTGGAAGTGGATTTCACCTCCTTCGACCTGGCCTGCATCTCCGGGCAGAACGGCGCGGGCAAATCGTCCCTGCTGGACGCCATTACCTGGGCGCTGTTCGGGCAGGCGCGCGGCAAAAGCGACCAGGTCATCAACCTGCATCCCGATGTCAAGGCCGCCGAAGTGTCGCTGACGTTCTCGTACGAGGGGAACATCTATCGCGTCATCCGCATGTTGCCGAGGGGCAAAGGAACGCTGTTAGAGTTCCAGATTGCGCAGGCAGAGAGTGGAGAGCAGAGAGTAGAGAGTAGTACGTGGCGGCCGCTCACCGAACGTACCCTGCGCGATACCCAGGCGCGCATCATCGCCACCCTGCGGTTGGATTACGACACCTTTGTCAACGCCTCTTTTTTCCTGCAAGGCAAAGCCGACCAGTTCACCCAGCAGAACGCCAGCCAGCGCAAGCAGGTGCTGGGCAGCATCCTGGGATTGGAGGTTTGGGAGGATTATAGGGAACGAACTGCGGAGCGCCGCAAGGGGATCGAGAAGGAGATTGCGGGCGTCGAGCGCGCCATCGCCGACATCGAAGCCGAACTCGCAGAAGAAGAAGCGCGCAAACGCAGGTTGATGGAACTCGAAGCCGATCTGAAGCGGCTGGCCGGAGCGCGCAGAACGCAGGAGGCCGCGTTGGAGAGTTTGCGGCAGGCCGCGGCCATGCTGGACCAAAGCCTGGCGGCGGAGAAGGCGCGGCTGGAGGAGGAGAGGCGGGGGTTGAGGGGGCAGTTTTCAGTTTTCAGTGATCAGTCAGCAGCGATCGGTGAGTTGACGTCAAAGGTCGCGGGCGCGAGGCAGGCGCTCGTGGAGACAGAGGCCGCGCTGGAGAAGCGCAGCGAGATCGAAAGGGCGCGCAGCGCGGCGCGGGAGGAGTTCGCTACCCTGAAGGCGGAGAACGAGTTGCGCAAATTGGAGATGGACGAACTGAAGACGCGCATCGACCGCCTCGAAGCGGCGGAGGGCGCAACCTGTCCTTTATGCGGGCAGGCGTTGAGCGAGAAGCATCGCCAGTCCACGCTGAAGCAACTCAAAGCGGATGGCAAGGACAAGGGAGACCGCTTCCGCGTCAACAAAGCAAGAATGGATGAACTGGCAAAACAGGCCGTGGGGTTGGAAACGCAGGCGGCGCGGCTGGCCAACGCAGAACGGGAACGGCTGACCCTATCCAATTCTGTAACGCAGTGGACGGAGCGGATCGAGGCCGCGCAGAAAGCCGTCCGGCAGTGGGAGTCGGTTGGCGCGGCGCGGCTCAAGGAATTAGAAACGCTCCTCGCCAGCGAGAAATTCGCGGCAGAGGTCAAGAAGCCGGGCGTCAGCCTGGACGAAGCCGAGCGCGCCCTGCTCCAATTGCAGGAACAGGAGAACGCCAAGAACCAGGAAGTCGGCGCAGCGCGCCAACGGGTGGAGGTGCTGGCTTCCTTGCGGCAACGGAAGGCGGGTCTCGCGGCGGAACGGGAGGAGAAACTGAAACTTGCCGCCCGCCACAAGACGCTGGAACGCGCCTTCGGCAAGGACGGCGTCCCGGCGCTGCTGATCGAGCAGGCGCTGCCGCAGATCGAGGCGCGCGCCAACGAACTGCTCGACCGATTGTGCGACGGCGCGATGAGCGTCCGTTTTGCAACCCAGGCCGAGTACAAAGACAAGAAGCGCGACGACCTGAAAGAGACGCTCGACATCCAGATCAGCGACGGCGCGGGCATGCGCGATTATGAGATGTATAGCGGCGGCGAGGCGTTCCGGGTCAATTTCGCCATCCGGCTGGCGCTCTCGGAAGTGCTGGCGCAGCGCAAGGGCGCGCGCCTGCAAACCCTGGTCATCGACGAGGGCTTCGGCTCGCAGGATTCCCAGGGACGCCAGCGCCTGGTGGAGGCCATCAACCTGGTCAAGGACGATTTTGCCAAGATCCTGGTCATCACGCACCTGGACGAATTGATAGACGCTTTCCCGAACCGCATCGAGGTGGAAAAAACGGCGCGCGGATCGGTGGTGAAGGTGGTTTGAGCCTGATCCCCCCTCCAGCCGTATCTTGCTTGTTCAGTGTGTTCTGCGCTAAAGTCTGTTGAGTTGTAAACCGCATCAAGGGACGGGCGTGCTGGTCGGCGGGGTGTAGTCCACAGAGCGGACAACCAGGTCGCTGAATGTGACGGTCACCGGTGTGTCGCCAGCGGCGCGGGCGAAGACGCCCACTGCGCCGGATTGCAGGTTGAAGTCGCTGGCGCTGAACTGGTAGCGCTCGTTCAAGAAGAAGCGCAGTTCGGGGCCGGCGGCCCACACGCCGATGCGCACTTCGCCGGGCGCGCCGCGCGGCGCGTCCCCGCTGGGGACCGGCGCTTGCAGGACGTGGCGCTCGGAGACGCTGACGCGCTCGGCGTGCGCCATCCCGTTGCAGGTGAGGGAGAATCGGTAGTAGGTGACGGCGTTGGCGCGCACCAGGAAACCATATTCGTCTTCGCCGCGGCACAGGCTGGGACGGGCGGTGATCTCGGCGTAGAAGTCGCCGGCGAGGATGTCCCTGTGCAGGCTGATGAGGTAGACGCCGGGCTGGACGGACAGCGTGAGCCGCTCACGCCCGATGGAGGCTGCGCCTTCATCGGATACGGCGGTATCCCATGCGCCGGGGTCGCTGAAATCATCGGTCGCGATGACGCCGCCCAGGCCGACCAGGCGCTGCGGGGTGGGGAGTTGGGTGGGAATCGGCTGGGGGGTGTAGGTGGCCGTTGCAGGGAACCAGTTGATGGTCGGGGTTTGAAGCGGGGTAGGACTGGCGGGCTGGGGCGTGACGGTGGGCGCGTCCAACCCGATGGCGGAGCAGGCGGCCAGGAACAATCCGAGTGAGATTAAAAAGGGACGATGAAAAGTCATGCGCATTTGGTGACAAAAATCCAGCCCAGGATGTTGTACAATAAAACAGCAATGGAGCAACTTTGCTCTCGTTTGTCGCGTTGTCCGCATGGGACGAAGAGCGCAGGAGAATCTGCGCGGCTTTGCCTTATGCGGAGTTATTTTTGTCCATTCTAGCACAAAGGAGAAAACTATGCGTGAAAAACAGGTCCTGGTGACGGGCGCATGTGGAGAGATCGGGCAGGCGCTGGTGCAGGGATTGGCGCGGCAGGGAGGCTACCGGATCGTGAGCGCGGACCTCATGCCGTTGCCGGAGTCGATCCGGGGGCTGGCAGCCGAGCACGTGCAGGGAGACCTGGTCAACAAGGTCAAGGTTTTTTACGACTATGATCTGGATATCGTTTTTCACCTGGCGGCTTCGCTTTCCTCGAAAGCGGAAGTGGCGACGGAAGAGGCGCATCGCATCAACGTGGAAGGGACGATGCAGTTGTTGATGATGGCGGCGTATCGCTCCGAGAAATACAAAAAAGAGATCAAGTTCCTGTTCCCCAGTTCGATTGCGGCGTACGGTTTCCCAAGCGTGGAGGAGAAGAAGGCCGCCGGGCGCGTGCGGGAAGATGAGTGGAACACGCCGCATACCATGTATGGCTGTAACAAGTTGTATTGTGAGAAACTGGGCCTGTATTACAGCCGTTATTACGGCCAGCGCCACCTGGAGCCGAACCCGCCCACCATGCTGGATTTCCGCGCCATCCGTTTCCCGGGGTTGGTGAGCGCGTTCACCCTGCCCAGCGGCGGGACGAGCGACTATGGCCCCGAGATGCTCCACGCGGCGGCGCAGGGACAGCCGTACGCCTGCTTCGTGCGCGAGGATACGAAGATCTCGTTCATGGCTATGCCAGACGCGATCAAGTCGCTGTTGAGGTTGATGGATGCGCCGCGCGCCAGCCTTTCACATACCGTGTACAACATTGCGGCCTTCAGCCTGACGGCGGGTGAGTTCCGCGATCGGGCGGTGAAGGCTTTCCCGGGCGCGCAAGTACGCTTCGAGCCCAATATCCGCCGCCAGGGGATCGTCGATTCGTGGCCGGAGGACCTGGACGATTCCCTGGCGCGGGCGGAATGGGGCTGGCAGCCGGATTATGATGTGGACAGGTTCTTCGAGGCATATTTCCTGCCGGAAATACGGAAGCGATATGGGAAGTAAGTTTCGCCCCAAGCGGACGGTGAAGCGCATCCCTGCCGCATCGTGAAGCGCGATGGACAACGAGAGCCAGGCGGCTATCCAGTTGGATGGCCGCCGGTTTTTGTGTCAGCGAATCCTGATATAATCCGCGCGTATGAACGCGAAGAGATTTCTTGCAGTTTTCCTTTTCCTGTGCCTGCTCCTGTTCTTTGGGGTGATGGTTCCGGCCCAGGCTTCGTCTTCCGGGCAGGCGCAGTATGCCACACCGACCGCTGGCCCGGATGGGCGCATCATTTACATCATCCAGCCGGGCGATTCCTGTACGCGCATCTCGCTCTTGAACGGTATTACCCAAGACCAGTTGATGGCCTTGAACCCGGAATTGGGCGACTGCACCCTGATCCAGGAGGGCCAGGAATTGATGCTGGGGATCGGGGGACCGGCGGCTTATTCCCCGACGCCGGGACCTTCGCCCACGCTCGCGCCGCCAACCATGACGCCTACCCCGCCTCCCGGCACGACTGAGATCTGCGTGCTTCTCTACGACGATGTCAACGGCGACGCGCTGCGCCAGGAGACCGAGTTGGGCGTTGCCGGGGGGGCGGTAAGCGTGAGCAACTCGGCCGGGACGTATTCCGAGACGCAAGTGACTGTCTCGGCCATTGACCCGGACACCGAGGAGCCGCAACAGGTCTGCTTCACGGATGTGCCGGAAGGCGAATACACCATCAGTATGGCGGTGCCGGATACCTACAACCCGACCATGTCCCTGACCAATACGTTCTCGATCAAAGCCGGCGACCGGGCCTTTGTGGATTTTAGCGCACAACTGAAAACCGTGACGGTCAGCGAGGCGGAAGCGGAGAGCAGCGGGGGCGGCAGTTCTCCGATCCTGGGCATCCTGGGCGGGTTGCTCCTGCTGGGCGGGCTGGGACTGGGCTGGTATGCCTTCCAGCAGCGCAAGCCTGAGAGCAGGTTGAAAGGTGGAGGGTTGGGGAAGAAGTAGGGGGAAAGCGAGTAGCGAGTAGAGAGTAGAGAGTAGTAAAAGGACTTGCGCTTTGGTTGGGCAAGTCCTTTTGGTTTGGGATCGCGCTGCCGTTTACGGCGCGGCCGGGATGGGGCCGTAGGTGGGCGCGCAGACGATATCATAATATTCCAGTTCAGTGGCTTTGTTCTGTTCGGCGTAGGCGGCGGCTTCGTTGCCCAGGTTGCGCACGCTGTCCAGGTGGGCGCGGGCGTCTGTGTCCCAGTAGCGGGGCAGGGTCATCAGCGGGTCGCCGATGGGGCCTTCGGGAATATAGAAGG
>JBMOMO010000318.1:37951-42015 GCA_049324135.1 Chloroflexota bacterium | reverse complement strand
GCGAAGATTTTGTATCGTGGTGTCACTGCGAGGAACGAAGCAGTCTCCTGGCCTGCGAGGGGATTGCTTCGACCGCAAAAAACGCCGGTCTCGCAATGACATTTGGTTGCGGCTGGAAGTCGCGCTATGCTTGACTTCCTGAGTAATTTGCTCTACGGCGGCCTGGGCAACCTGGCCGCTTACCTGGCGGCGCACGTCTTGCTCTGCCTGCTGCCGGCCTTCTACATTGCCGGCGCAATGACTGCGCTCATCCCTAAGGAATCGGTCACGCGCTTTTTAGGGCGCAACACCCCCAAATGGATTTCATACCCGGCTTCAGCGGCGGCGGGTTTCCTGCTGGCGGTCTGCTCTTGCACGGTCATCCCGCTCTTTGCCGGGATTTACAAAAAAGGCGCGGGGCTGGGGCCGGCCATCACTTTCCTGTTCGTTGCGCCGGCCATCAACGTGCTGGCGCTGGTCTATACCGGGAAGATCATCGGCATGGACCTGGCTGTCGCGCGCGTCATCCTGACCCTGGCGTTTGGGATCGGGATCGGCGTCTTGATGGCGCTCCTCTTCCGCAAGCAGGATGCCGAACACGACGCCGCCACCGACGCTTTGTTTGCCGGGCAAGCCGCTATGCGCCGCGCGGCGGTCATGTTCTTGCTCGCCCTGGTTGCCCTGTTGGTGGCTGGCACTTTCCAGTTTGCGTTCCTCAAGCAGGCTTATATCTCTTTCACCTTGCCCCTCAGCGGCGTGGATACCTTCCAGGGTTGGCTGGGGCAACTCGTTCCGTTCGACCCGGCCAGGGGCGAGGAGGGCGTCACCGCCCAGGGCGCGGCGCTGATCGGGATGTTGGCGCTGATCGGGCTGGCGTCCTGGCGTGGGATCGAGAATATCCACGAGGGCTTCAACCGTTGGACGTGGATCTCGACCGCGCTGGTGGGCGTGACTTTGCTCCTTGCCGCGCTGGGCGTGGCGCCGATAGCGGGCGGAGTCACGCTGAACCTGACCGGCAAGTTTTTCGGCGTGCTTTTTTTGGTCATCGCGCTTGGCTGGATGTTGAGGACCCAACTGACCGAAGATGAAACCCGCGATACGCTCTGGGAGTCGTGGAAATTCGTCAAGCAGATTTTCCCGCTGTTGATCGTGGGTGTCTTTGCGGTGGGCGTCATCCGCGAACTCATCCGCCCCGAATGGATTCAGGCGATTGCCGGGCAGAATACTCTCTTGGGCAACTTCGCGGGTGTGGTCTTTGGCGTTTTCATGTATTTCCCGACCCTGGTGGAAGTGCCGATTGCGCAGATGTTCCTTTCACTGGGGATGCACCGCGGCCCCCTGCTGGCCTACCTCATCGCTGATCCTGAACTCAGCCTGCAAAGCATCTTGATTACGGCTACTATCATCGGGCGCTTCAAGGCCTGGGTCTATGTCGGCTGGGTGGCACTGTTCAGCACCCTGGCCGGGTTGATCTACGGCGCCTGGGTGGATGGCGCCGGCATTGGGCTGGCAGCCCTCTATCTTGCCATCTTCCTTGCCTTGCTCTCGTCCCTGCTCTGGTTCGTCAACCGCCGCAACGAACAGAAAACCGCCCCCGTCTCTGCTGGCTGATCACCAATCACCAATTACTGCTCTCTGTTCTCTACTCTCTATTCTCTTCCCATAAGGAGTTTCCCATGCTCATCATCAAAGTTTTGGGTTCTGGCTGCGCCAATTGCAAGCGCGTGGAGCAGATTGCCCGCAAAGCCGTGGAGGAAATGGCGCTGGAGGCCGAAATCATCAAGGTCACTGAATATCCCGAAATCATGAAATACAACATCCTCTCGACGCCGGGGTTGGTGGTCAACGAGAAGGTAGTTTCCAGCGGACGGATTCCATCCGCTGCCGAGGTCACGACTTTTCTTGTGGATGCGCTCTGACCACAATAAACAGGCAGGCTATTGCTTTGGGTGTGTTTCAACTGATCGAAGAAAGAACATCCCGAGGGTTTGCGCGGTAAACCAGGCTGCTCTTGGAAACCTTTGGGACGGTTTCAAGCAAAGTGAAACACACCCTATTGGTTTTGTGCGCCGGGAGTTGTTCCCAAAAACGTTAACACCACGATAACTTTTAATCTCTGCGCTTGTGGTAAAAGGCATCAGGAAAAAATCCTGATAAACGGAGGCTGATTATGTCCATACGTGTTCTTTTCCTTTGCACCGGCAACTCCGCGCGCAGCCAGATGGCGGAGGCTTTCCTGCGCAAGTATGCTGGCGACCAGTTCGAAGCCCATAGCGCGGGCTTGAAACCGAGGGGGGTCAATCCATTCACTGTCCAGGTCATGCAGGAAAAGGGGATCGATATTTCTAAGCAAACGTCGAAGGGAGTGGAAGTCTATTTGGGCAAAACGCTTTTCCAATATCTCATCACAGTTTGCGATGACGCCGAGAAGAACTGTCCCACTGCCTGGCCTGGGGTCAACCAGCGTTTGCACTGGTCTTTCGAAGACCCTGCCGTTTTCGAAGGCCCTGACGATGAAAAGTTGGCGAAATTTCGCCAGGTCAGGGACCAGATCGAAGAGCGGATAACGGCGTGGCTGGCAAAGCAATGAAGCGCAGATGAAAAAGGTTCTTTTCCTCTGTACGGGTAATTCCTGCCGTTCGCAGATGGCGGAGGCGATTGTCAATGCGCGGTTGGGGGACGTGTGGCAGGCTGTCAGCGCGGGGACAAAGCCGGCGGGCTACGTCCACCCCAAGGCGTTGGAAGCGCTTGCAGAAATCGGGATCAGGCACGAGGGTCGGTCGAAGCGGGCGGATGAGTTCCGCGAGGTGGATTTCGACCTGGTCGTCACGGTCTGCGATTCGGCGGCGGAGGAATGTCCCGTCTGGCTAGGAAAGGGGAAGCGCGTCCATCGCGGTTTTCCCGATCCCGCCTTGACCGACAAGATGGATGATTTCCGCAAGGCGCGGGATGACATCGCGCGCGAGATGGTCGAGTTGCTTTCTGAACATTCTTGATTTGGAGGAACGATGGCGAAAGAAACCAGCATTACCCGGCAACTTTCTTTCCTCGACCGCTACCTGACGCTGTGGATTTTCCTGGCGATGGCGGTTGGCGTGGGGATTGGCTACCTGTTCCCGCAGGGCGTCCAGCAGTTCAATGACGCCGTCTCGGTGGGGACGACCAACGTCCCGATTGCGATCGGGCTGATCCTGATGATGTATCCGCCATTCACCAAAGTGAAGTACGAGGAGCTGGGCGAGGTCTTTCGCAACAAGAAGGTGCTGACGCTCTCGCTCGTCCAGAACTGGCTGATCGGGCCGGTGTTGATGTTTGCGCTGGCGATCATCTTCCTGCGCGGCTATCCCGAATACATGGCTGGACTGATCATGATCGGCCTGGCGCGCTGCATCGCAATGGTCATTGTGTGGAACGAACTGGCGCATGGCGACACGGAATACGCGGCGGGGCTGGTGGCGTTCAACAGTATCTTCCAGGTGCTGTTCTACAGTGTTTACGCCTGGGCCTTCATCACCGTCCTGCCGCCGATGTTCGGCTTGACCGGCGCGGTGGTGGAGATCACCATCGGCGAAATTGCTCGAAGCGTGTTCATTTATCTTGGCATTCCGTTCCTGGCTGGTTTCCTTACCCGTCTCGCGCTGGTGCGAATGAAAGGCAGGGAATGGTATTATGCGAACTTCGTCCCGAGAATCAGCCCGCTGACCCTCATCGCCCTGCTGTTCACCATCGTGGTCATGTTCTCGCTCAAAGGCAACTTGATCGTGCAGTTGCCCCTCGATGTGGTCCGCATCGCCATCCCGTTGTTGATTTACTTTGTGGTGATGTTCCTGGTTTCATTTTGGATGGGACATGCCGTCGGCGCGGATTATTCCAAGACGACCACGCTTTCCTTCACAGCCGCCAGCAACAACTTCGAACTGGCGATTGCCGTGGCGGTGGCGGTCTTTGGCATCCACAGCGGCGCGGCCTTTGCGGCGGTGATCGGCCCGCTGGTGGAAGTGCCGGTGATGATCGGGCTGGTGAACGTGGCGTTCTACTTCCAGAAACGCTTGTTTGGCAAGGCCTCGCCTGGACTGCCGTGATGG